>NZ_JBHTXX010000003.1:0-320922 GCF_042791415.1 Arthrobacter sp. NPDC056691 | reverse complement strand
GGCCGGCAGATCTGCCGGCCTCCCGCCGTCGTACTCCAGAACGTGTCGCTAACCGGCCAGCCCGGCCACGGCGAAGATGGCTGCGGAGATGCCGAAGCCCATCACGCCGATCAGCGTTTCCATGACGGTCCAGGTCTTCAGCGTGGTCTTGACGTCCATGCCGAAGAAGCGGCCCACCATCCAGAAGCCGGCGTCGTTCACGTGCGAGGCAACGACTGAACCGGCGGCACAGGCGATGACCAGGGCGGCCACCTGCATGGCGTTCATCCCGGCAGCGGCGACGCCCGGGGCGATCAGGCCGGCGGTGGTGGTGAGGGCAACGGTGGCGGAGCCCTGGGCGATGCGCAGGATGGACGAGATCAGGAAGCCGGCCAGGATGAGCGGGATGCCCATGTGGCCCAGGACGTCGGCCAGTGCGTCGCCGATGCCTGAGGTGCGCAGCACGCCGCCGAACATGCCGCCGGCGCCGGTGATGAGGATGACCGAGCAGACCGGACCGAGCGACGATTCGAGCAGGTTCTCCAGGACGCCGTTGTTGACGCCGCGGCGGGCGCCGAGCACGAACATGGCCACGAACACCGTGATGAGCAGCGCCACCGGGGTTTCACCCAGCGTCCGCAGGAACTGGAACCACTGTTCGTTCTTGACGGAGGCGGGCAGCACACCCGCTGAGGCCGCGGTGTTCAGGCCGGTGTTGATGAAGATGAAGAGCAGCGGCAGGAGCAGCAGCCCCATGATGGTGCGGAAGCGCGGCGGGTGGGATTCGGCCTCGGCGGTGGCGTGGCCCAGGAGTTCCGGAACCGGGAGCTCCAGCTTCTTGCCGGTCCAGAGGCCGTACAGGTATGCGGTGAGGTACCAGGTGGGGATGGCGGTGATCAGGCCGGCGATGGTCACGAGGCCGATGTTCGCTTCAAAGAAGGCCGACGCCGAGACGGGGCCCGGGTGCGGCGGCAGGTAGATGTGCATCACGGAGAACGCGCCGGCGGCGGGGAGGCCGTAGCGCAGCACTCCCCCGCCCAGGCGGTGGGCGACGGCGAAGACCACGGGGAGCATGACCACGAGGCCGGCGTCGAAGAAGATGGGGAAGCCGAAGACCAGCGAGGCCAGGCCCAGCGCGAACGGGGCGCGCTTCTCACCGAAGATGCCGATCATGTAGTCGGCCAGCACCTTGGCGCCGCCGCTGGTTTCCACGATGCGGCCGAGCATGGCGCCCAGGCCGACGAGCAGCGCCACGGTTCCGAGGGTCGTCCCGAAGCCGTTGATGAGCACCGGGACCACCTGGTTGGCGGGGATGCCCGTGGCGAAGGCGGTGCCGAGGCTGACCAGGATCAGGGCAAGCAGCGCGTGCATGCGCAGCCTGATGATCAGGAACAGCAGGACGCCGATCGCCACCGCCGCAATGAGCAGCAGCGGTCCCGCGCCCAGCGTTTGGGTCCATCCTTCGATGGTCATGGTTCTCCTTTGAAGCAGATTACTTGGGGGGTGGGTCCGCGCTTTTGGGGCGCGGAACCCGGGTCGTGCGGCTAGTTGGCGCAGGGCGCCTGGTTGGTGGAGAGCTCCTGGTTCGAGGAGAGCTCCTGGTTCGAGGGGAGCTGCAGGGCTGCCAGGATCTCCGCGATGAGTTCCTCAGGCGACCGGGTGATGTCCAGGCGGAGGCTTCCGGCCGCGAGTTCCTCCGCGGTCAGTGGTTCGAGGGTGGCCAGCTGGCTGGGCAGGAGCGTGGGCGGCATGAAGTGGCCTTCGCGGCCCTGCATGCGCTGGCTGAGGACGTCCGCCTCGCCGTGCAGGTGGATGAAGAGGACGCGGCCTTCGGCGTCGGACAGCAGCTGGCGGTATGTCCGCTTGAGCGCGGAGCACGTGAGCACGGTGCTGTGCCTGGAGCGCGCCCGTTCGGTCATCCATTTCTGGATCTCCTGCAGCCAGGGCCAGCGGTCCTCGTCCTGTAGCGGAACACCCTGGCTCATCTTGGCGATGTTGGCCTGCGGGTGGAACTCATCCGCCTCCGCGCATGCCCAGCCCAGATGCTTGGACAGTGCCGCGGCAATCGTGGACTTGCCGGAACCGGCGACGCCCATCACCACCAGGTGCGTGGCTGGATACTGCATCGTTTACCTCCGAAGAAGACGTCTTTGGCTTGTGGAAGAAGCTCAATCTGCAGTCCGTTTCGAACTGCGCTGGAGATAAGGTATCACCATTTGTGGCGAAAGATACTATCTTTGCGTGTCACAGGTCATACCTTTGCCTCAACTTCCGGTACGCTGGGAGAGCGCCTGCGGCGCGAAAGAGAGGCAGGATCATGTCGACGGCGACAGGGAACCACGCGGTCACCGCGTACGACGGCGGGTTGTCACCCGCTATGCATGAACGCGTACTTGACGCTGTTGGCGTGGCCATCGCGTCCGGAAGCCTCGCGCCGGGAAGCCGGCTGACCCTTGAAGGCCTGCAGCAGGAGTACGGCGTGTCCCGCACCGTCGCCCGCGACACCATGAAGGTCCTGGAATCGATGAACCTGGTGTACTCGCGCCGCCGGGTGGGCATTGTGGTGCAGAGCCCGGACCTCTGGAACGTCTACGACCCCAAGCTGGTGCGCTGGCGCCTCGCGTCAGACCGCCGCGCCCAGCAGTACGCCAGCCTCACCGAGCTGCGCATCGCCGTCGAGCCCATTGCCGCGGCCGGTGCCGCCCGCCGGGCGAGTGCCGCCGAGCGCAGCCAGCTGGTGGCCCTGGCCGCGGAGCTTCGGCGGCTGGGTGAGGCCGGAGACCTGGAGGCGTTCACGGCAGCCGATATCGCCTACCACCGGCTGCTGCTGAAGAGCTGCGGCAACGAGATGTTCTCGTCCCTCGAAGGGATGGTGGCCGAGGTGCTGACCAGCCGGACCCAGCAGGGCCTCATGCCGTTCAAGCCGCGCCAGGAAGCCCTCGAAGCCCACGAGAATGTTGCCTCAGCCGTGGCCGGCGGGGACGCCGTCGCCGCAGAGGCCGCCATGCACCACATCCTGGACGAGGTACGCGAAGCGATGGGGCTGCACTAGCCGCCGCAGGTTGAGCCCGTCGAAACCAACCCCGTTCGTTGAGCCTGGGCCCCCGGCGGCGGCTTCACGGTGGAAACCACCTTAGACGGCGTTCGTGGCCCTGAAGACGGGCGAGGCTTCAGGGTGCAGCGTGTAGGTCCGAAGCTCATCTGCGGACAGTGCCGAATAGTGCGAGAACTCCACAAGTGGAATGATCCGCCCCTGACGTTCGACGCCGGTTGTGGCCTCGGTGAGCGTGGCCAGGCCGTCCCCGACCAGTCGCAGTGAGAAACCGGGGGCCACGCTGTCGGCCGTCACGGGAACGGGCGTGACCAGCAGCAACGGTTGGCCCTGCCGACGGCGGTAAAGGCTTGTGAGACGGAACACCAGGAACTTCTCGATGTCGTCAAGGACAGGCGATACGAACACGATTCGCTCTGACCGTTCGCGCTCGGCCTCGGTGAGCACAAAGCGCCCGTCCACCTCGCGAAGGTACAGCTGGACTTCCCCGCCAAGATTGTAGAGGCACCATGAGTCGTCCCCGGACCTGGCCATGCTGTAATTGGCGGCCTTGGCCAACTCGGGAAAACGGGACATTGTGGGTTCTATATTGATAGTCACTTGGTCAGCACCCCGGCCTTCAGCAGTTCGTCGACCGTCAGAATTGTGCCGTCCGCGTCGCGGAACAGCACCTGGCTGGCTCCTCCGGCGCGGCCAAAGCCGGGGCCCACGACTGAACCCTCCACAGTCCACCCTTCGGTGCCCAGAGGCCAGTCTTCCGCCATCTGATACCGGGAGTAGGGCAGCTCCAGCGCATTCACCGGGAGGGATCTGGCTTCAAAGCTGGATGGGTTGCCGTCCATGAGCAGGTACAGGTGCGAACCGTCCTCACTACCAACCCTGTCCACGGTTCCGCCGTAGAGCCGGCGGAATTCGCTTAGGCTCTTGAGCGCCAGGCGGTCACCGGGCAGGGCGCCGTTATCGGGCGGGTAGACGTCAAACATACTTTCCCTCTCTGGAAAAGGCAGGCCAAAAGATCTTGAAGTTTGTTTACGTCAACGGGAAGAAGGGTGGTTTCCCTCCGGGCGCCAAGCACGCCTCACGCAATTCCTCCGGGGACATGTTGACGTAATGGGAAAAATGAACCAACCCCGATGCGTTAGAGGTACGCCGCTCAGCGCCGGTGGCTGCCTCCCTAAGCACCCAAGCGGAGCCATCGCGTTCCAAGCTGAATCCTGGCGCTACTTTGTCAATCGTGACAGGTACGGGAACCGTCAACAACTTGGGAAGACGTCGCTGCGACCGCCAGCTGCTGCACAGCCAGAAGACGATAAACAGCTCCGTATCGCGAGCGTACTCTGACGTAAAAACATCGTACTCGGGGTTGTTGCGGTCGACCTGTCCAACAACGAACAATCCGTCACGGACCAGAACGTGCCTGTAGTTGTCGCCGCTCGGGGCAAAGTACCAGGAGCCGTCGCTGTCGCTCTTGCTGGCTGTGTGCCCGGCTTTGGCAATAATGTCGCCTGTTCTGGCCATTAGTTCGTCCAGCTGCTGCTGCATGTCACTCACGGCGTCAGCACTCCTTCGTCCAGCAGCGAGTCGACCGGGACTGGCTTACCCAGATTATCCATAATCTGCAATTGCATGGCCCCGCCTTCCCGCCCGAAGGCAGGAGCAATCTTTGATACTTCAATCGTCCAGCCTTCCGCGCCCGGGGGCCAATCTTCTACCAACCGATACTTGGAGTATGCCTTCTCCAGTGACGCCACCGGCAGGGAACGGTCCTCAAAACTAGCTGGTACGCCATCCTCTATCAGTCCCAAGTACGACCCGTCGGAATCACCTATCCGGTCCACTTGGCCCCCGTAATCCCGGACGAAGGCTTTCAAGCTCATGTAATCCCAACCCGTGCCCTGGACCCTCCCCGCGTTGGGCGGATACTCGGACCATACGGCGCCTTCTCTGCCCGGCTTGGTGTAGCGCTCGTCGTACTCAGCTTTGCTGAACGGAGTTCCCTCGGGAGCGCGGCCCCAGGGAGCCTGCGGATCGGAGACCAATTCCATGGTCTCCCTGTTGACATCCGTAATCGCAGGGTACGGCGAGTGCTCGGCGTGGACATCACGTGGCAGCCCGTACAGCGCGTCCTCGGGTTTGGGCTCGTCGTCCACGTGGGGCACCCGTTCGCCCGGGACCTCGGACGAACCGGCAACCGCCTTGGCATCGTCGTCGGGAACGTCGCCCGCCCCCTCGCCGCGGGGCGCCGGGCTCTCCTCAGCCGCCCCAGGCCGAGCCACCCTGGCATCCTCGTGCCCCAGAGGTGCAGGTCCGTTGCCTTCGGCGATGCCCGTGCGAGGGAGGTCCGTGGCGTCGGGCGTGTGGCTGGGCGCGGGCGCTTCGACGCGGACGTCGGCCAGTTTGTCCAGCAGCTTCGCCGTAGTTTCCGGCATGACGACGTCGGATATCTTCAGGGCAACAGAGCCTGGCTTCGACAAGACGGCACCGGCCGTTCCCAGGGCATCGGCGGAACTGCCCAAAGCAGGAGCCAGCCTTCCTAGCCGGGAGCCCTCCGTCGCGGCGGCACCCATCTTTTCGGCGGCCATTCCGGCCTTGCTGGCGGCCGTCCCCGCCTTCAATCCGACGCCGGCGCCACCGGCAAAAAGTCCCGCAACGTCCACCGTAGCGCCGCCGGCCGCGTACCACGGGTCCTTGCCCCACTCGTCGTAGTAAACCGCACCCTTAACGGCGTCGCCCACGGTGAGCATGGCATTCAACTCTTCCGCGGAGAACTTTCCGTCGGCCCGCGAGATCGCCCGGTGAGTGGTCAGCGCCGCGCCGGCGAGCATCCCGAGGCCCTGCCAGGCACGGACCTGCTGCTCCTTGTCCGTGGTACCCAGGAGCGTGTACAGGCCCTGGCCGGCACCAACCACTGCGGCAAGGGCGCCCTGCCCCAGGGAGGCGAGCCCGCCCGCGCGAAGGGAGACGTTGGCCGGCCCCCATGGCTGGTCGGCAATCTCTAGGTCGCTGCCCAGGAAGTGCTGCACGTTCGAAAAAACATTCGACAGGACGTCCGTGGAGCCGTTCAGGTTTTGCCTGGGAATGACAGCAGCGGAAACCTTCTCGCCACCGGCCAGTACATTGAGTGCGGAAGCGCAGGCGGCGTCTGAATCCAGGATGTCCTGGGCCAGCGCACTGCAGCGGTCATAGGTTTCGCGGCGCTGATCGACAATGTCGATCTTCGACTGCCAGTCATCATTTCCCAGGATCAGCTCGTCCAGTGCGCTGACTTCAGCCCTCAGGGCCTCAACCCGGAGCTTCAGATCCCGCGTCCGCCCGGCAAAGGAACGCAGCGCCGCGGAGCACTGTTCAGCTATGCCCTGCAGGCTGGCCGCGCGGTAGGCGATCGGCGAGAATCCAGAAAGCACCACGCCTTGTTCCGGTGCCTCGTAGGCGCCGGACAGGCCGGTCCATGTCCGGGAAGCGGCATTCACTCCCGCACTGATCGATGCACTGGCCCCGGCAAGTGCGGTGGCGTGCGTTTCCAGCGCGTCGGCGTCGGGCAATGGCGGGAGGCCGCCGACGTCGATACCGCTTGCTCCGGCCCCAATCGTGCAAACTTCCGCGAACCCGCTGCTCATCGCCGTCCTGATTCCCTAAATTTGAAGTGGTTAGTTGGGCCGCGGTTGCGGGCCGGCGGCCTTTGCCCAGCCCGCCGGCATTGCTGACGCCCCGCGGGCCGCGTTCGCTGCCATGTTCAGGTCACCGGCCGCGTAGTGGCCGACTGCTTCCGCCGTGCTCTCCAAAACGTTCACGCTCTTCGAAACCAGCCCCTGGGTCGCCGGAACGATCACGGCCTCCACCAAGGCGCCGAGGGCCGCCTGGACCACGGGCGAGGGCACCGACTCGGAGACACCCATCAGCGCTGCCTGCATCTGGCCAATTGGCTCCTGCAGCCCCTGGACAGACGATGCTGCTGAGCCGATCACGGCCTGGCTGGCCGGCACGTCGATGTTCCATGCACCTGCCATGGGAATGAACCGCCGCGTCAGCCGATGCCCTGCACCGCGTTGCGGGCAGAAGTGGCGGCGGTTGTGGCGGATTCATCGTTAAGCCCAAGGGTGCTGCGGACCAGGGTGACGATGGCCCGCACTTCGTTGGCGGCGCTTCCCCAGCGTGCCTCGACGGCCTGGTACTCGGCATCCACGCCGTCAGCGCGGAAGTCAGCCATGGCCTGGTTGACATCGGACTGGCGCTGGGCGATGAGGCTTTCCAGCTGGGCTGCGAGAGCCTGGATGTCTCCCTGCACCTGGGATGAAACGTTCGTGTCGTAGGCAATGCGGTTTGCAGTCATGGTTTGTGTCGGAGCCCTGGCGGCCCCTACTCCGTTCCGGATCTAAAGGGTGTTGGTGACGGAATTCAGCAGGCGCCCGGCTCAGCCGGCGCGCCCCTGGAAGCGGGCGCCGTCGAAGTTCGCGGACCCCTCGGTGCGGCGGGCGTTGTCGCTGGCCGCAAGATCGCCCTGCTGGAATGCCGTATTCATCCCCGACTGGCCCTCGACAATAGCCGCGAGTGCAGCGTTCAGTTCGGTGGCCACCAGATCGGACCGGTTTTTGAAGGAGTCGAAGGACGCTTTTCCGGCACCGCTGAAGCGGCCCTCCAGCGGAGCAACAGCGTCGACGAACCTGCGGACCAGGGCTCCGAGGTCCTGGTGCGATGCGTCTGTCTGCTTGTTCAGGCTGCCGAGCGTGTCCGCGCCCATGTCGAAGATGGCCATGACTCCCCCAAATGATGTTCTGAGACTAAAGATGCTCTGAGACCGTACCCGCGCCGGACGGCGACGGCACGTTCAAGCATGGACATGGAGGCCGCAATATGTCCAGTCGATGCAGTAAATAAGCCCCCGTGCGGCCCTTGACTTGCACAGCCACGCAGAACCCGCGATAGGTTTAAGGGCTGATAGCCGCCGCGCGGTGGCCACAGCGGGCCGTGCTTGCTTACTAAGGGGGAAACAGGCGATGGCTGAAGATTTCGACTCAAGGCTTCTCGAGTCGGCGAAGGTCCGCAAAAGCCGCCTGGATGATGCATTTCTGTTTGGCAGGAATCTCCAGGAACGCAGCTACTCAACGTTCACTGCCCGGCTGCTGCAGTCACTTCTGGTCGCAGCCCTGATCGCTGCCATCTGCGTCGGGTACAGCTTTGTCCAGCACCTGCTCAGTGAGCAGTCCAGCCAACCCGGTAAGTCCAGCCAGCAGGCTGGCGCATCCCCCGTGGCGCACAACTACCAGGCGGGAGCCGCATGAGCACCTCACTGAGCCGCATCACCATCATCGGTGACAACCGGCATCTCGATGTGCGGCTCCCTTCTGACGAGCCGGTGGCTTCCCTTCTTCCGCAACTCCTGCAGCTGATGGCTGACGAAGACGGCTCCGTGACGAGTACCAAGAGGACCGGCGGGCTGCAGGCGCCGGCCGCGTCCTCAGTGCTGACCACAAGCACCGGGACCACGCTCGAGGACTCGCTCAGCCTGCGCCAGTCCGGGATCACCGACGGCACGCTGCTGTACCTTCGCGACGACGTCAGCGTGCCGCCCGCACCTGAGGTCTACGACGTTGCCTCATTCGCTGCCGACACCACGGAGCGCACACCCGCCCTGTGGTCCGGACGGCTGCGCACCACGGGGCTTGCCTCCCTGGGAGGCCTCCTGCTGGCAGGGTCCGTCATTGCCGCGGTGATGTTGCTGGACGGACCTGACGCAGGCGTCGGGGTGGCCCTCGCCGCAGCCTTGCTGGTGGCCGGCGCCGCCCTGGGCCGCTGGCGCTCGGTGCCTGCCGGACTTGCCCTGATACTGGCGGGCCTGGCAGCCGCCGTGGCGGTCGCCCTCACGCTGGAGCCTCTCGCCCAGGCGGCCGTGCTCTCAGCCGGCGCTGTGGTCTCAGGCCTTGCCGCCGCCGCCGTGGCTACGCGCAGATATGTGCCCTTCCTCTCCAGCGCGGGCCTCCTGGCCGGGCTCAGCGGGATCTGGACGCTCATGGGCTGGAGCACGGGGGACGTGCCGCTGGCGGCAGGAACCACGGGCATCGCTGCCGTCTTCGCTGTGGGCGTTGCTCCGCGCCTTGCCACCGTGCTCACCGGGCTGAGCGCCCTGGACGACGACCAGCGGCAGGGCAGGCGTATCAGCCGAAAGAGCACACTGGACGCCGTCCGTGCAGCGCACTCCACACTCACGGGGTGGACTCTGGCCGCAAGCGGCATGGCGGGGCTGTCCGCCGTCATCACCGCCACCGCTGCCGACAGGCCCGCATGGGCAACGGCCCTGGCCTTCTCCCTGCTGGGGGCGCTGACGCTCCGCGGGCTCTCCCTGCCGCTGTTGAGCCAGCGGGCGGGACTGTATCTGGCCGCTGCCGGCTCCTGCCTGGGCGTCGCCGTCGCCCTCTCCCTTGCGTTGCGGCAGCCCTGGCTCGTGGGTGGCGTCGGGGCCGTGGCCCTGGCCATCCTTCTCGCCTCAGTGGTCAGGGTCCGCGAGGAGACGGCGGCCCGGCTCCGCTTGACGGCCTCCCGGCTGGAACTTCTCTGCGTACTGGCCACCATCCCCCTGGTTCTGGGCTTGTCCGGGACCTACACACAGCTAGGACAGACCTTTGGCTGATCAGCCCCGCGCAGGTTTCCCCTTCTCCTCCGCATCATCCGGAGAACCATCCGCAGCCCCGGGACAGGTTACGACGACGGCGGGCAGCGGCTTTCCGGGCATGTCACCGGCCCTGCCGGTCACTGCCCTCTCCGCTTCGGAGACCGTTGCACACGTGACCAGGCCCCGGGCGGCCGGCACCCGCACGACCAGCCCCCGCGCTGTGGCGGCCGCCCCTGCCGTTTCTCCCGCGGTGAACCCGGGGACGCGCAGGAAGGGCGGCGACACGCTGTGGGAGCGCGTGCGGTTTGAGGTGACCGACGCCGTCACGTCCGGTGCGCTGTCCGAACGCCTCATCCGCGCCAGCGCCGACGTCGAGGCTCCCATCACCACGGGGCGCCGCATCGTTGTCCTGGGCACTGCCGGCGGCGCAGGCACCACCACAGTCACCGCCGTACTGGCCAAACTGCTGGGAAGCATCCGCCAGGAATCTGTGATGGCCGTGGACGCAACAGACCAGTCGGGCATGCTGCTGCAGAGACTGGGTACTGCTACTGCAGCGCCACTGTCCGTCCTGATCCAGCAGTTCCGCACCCAGCCGGTGCGGACTCTGCCAGACGCCACAGCGAACGCTGCGGCGTGCGGCAACCAGGTGTTCGCCGCCGCCCGGACCGATGTGCGGGCGATGGCGGACTCCCCTGTGCCCCTGGCCGAGTGGACAGATGTGTCCTCCACCCTGTCCCGGTTCATGGCCGTGACAGTAGTGGACGCCGGAGCCTCTCCCCTGTCCCGGCACGCGGGAGCCCTGCTGGAAACCGCCCATGCCGTGGTGCTGGTGTCCCCTCCCGGTGAGGAAAGGGCCCTGCCGGGTGGGGACAGGGCTCTCCGGTTGGAGTCTGTGCGGAACACCTTGGCCGAGGCCTTCCCGAACGTGCAGCAGGTGGCTGTTACAGTGCACTCGCGGCAGCAGATGCATTCTCGGCTGGAGGGCAGGAACCCGGCTGGGAACCTGCTGCCCTTCGACCGGCATCTGGCTGGCGGTGGCGCCCTGCAGCTGAGCAGGCTCGGGTCGCGGACAAGGATTGCCGCCACCGAAGCCGTCGGCCGGGCGCTCCTTGCCGCAAACAGGGCCTGACCATGACCACCAGAATTGTCCACCGCCCCGCCCGGACCACGCTGCCCGAGCAGGCTCCGCCGTCCTCGCGGCTGGATGCACCGCCACAACTGGCCTCGGGCGCAGGAGGCATGAACCTGCTGGCGTTGGTGCCCATGCTGGGTGCCGCCACGTCCGTCACAGTCATGATGCTGTTCCGCGGATCCTCGCTGGCCGGCATCGGCGCCATCATGATGGTGGCCACCGTCCTGGCGTCAGTGGTCCTCATGTTTTCCCAGCGCGGCAAGGCTACCCGGCAGCGCGCAGGAAAACGCCGGCTCTACATGGATTACGTCCGCCGGCGCCGCCAGGACTTCGAGGGCGAGGAGCAGCAGGCACGCACCGCAGCACACGCTGCCAACCCACCGGCCGGGCACCTGGTGGAAAGGGTCATCAATGATCCGCACCGTCTTTGGGAACGCCGGCGGACCTCCGGGGACTTTCTCGTGGCACGGTTCGGCACGGGCACTGTCCCCCGACGGGACATCGCCGTGCAGGACAGCGGTGACGCGGTCGAGCGGCCTGACGCGTTCATGCTCTCCGAGGCGGAACAGCTCCGCGAGCGCTTCAGCCGCACCCCCAACATGCCCTTGACCCTTCCCCTCGGCTCGGTCTCCGACATCTCGATCGTCGGAGACCGGGCGACGGCTCTGATGGTCTGCCGCAGCCTGCTGTGCCAGCTGGCGGCCGGGCAGTCACCCGAGGACCTGGAACTGGCCATTCTTTCCGCGGACCGGGACGGCGCGGCGTGGGAGTGGACCAAGTGGCTGCCGCACCTGCAGGACCGCGGAAAACTGCGCTGGGCGGACTCGGCGCAGGGTCTGGCCGCGCTCCTGCGCAACTCGCTGGATGCCCGTGCCGCCGCGCTGAGCAGTGCGGCAAGGAACTTCCAGCGGCTCGCCCCCGACGCGCTGCCGCGGCTGGTCATCATCACGGACCTGCCCGGCCAGAACGCGGCGCCGCTGCCTGGACTGCCGCCCGAGGTGCCTCTTAGCCAGCTGGCCGTCACCAGGATCCACGTCCTGTCCGGGCAGCAGCAGGAGCCTGGCACGGTGGACCTGAGGCTGACGGTGGCACCGGACACGCTGACGCTGGAGGTCACGGCCAGCGGCCAGGCAATCATCGGCACCGCAGACGAGGTTCCCATGGTGGTGGCGGAGGCTGTGGCACGGTCACTGGCACCGCTGCGGCTTTCCGAGCTGTCCCACGAGTTCGGCCAACACAAGTCATCCCGCAGCTATGCCGAGGCTTTGGGCCTGGACGGCTACACGGCAGAGGCCATGCTCCAGCTGTGGAGTACGCCGCGCGGGACTGACTTCCTGCGGATCGCCGTCGGCGAGGACGAGGACGGTACGCCCGTCCACCTGGACCTGAAGGAGCCCGCCCAGCAGGGCATGGGACCGCACGGCCTGTGCGTCGGTGCCACGGGGTCCGGCAAGAGTGAGCTGCTCCGCACCATCGTGCTGTCCCTGATCGCGTCGCACTCCCCCAAGGACCTGAACATGGTGCTGGTGGACTACAAGGGCGGGGCCACCTTCGCCCCCTTCCAGGAAGCGCCCCATGTGGCAGGACTGGTCACCAACCTGGTCAGCGACGCAAGCCTGGTGGACCGGATCTACTCAAGCCTCTCCGGGGAGGTCAAACGGCGCCAGGAGCTGCTGAAAAACGGCGGGGACTTTGCCCACATCAATGACTACCGCCAGGCCAGGGACCGCCAGCCGGACAACCCCGCGCTGGCTGACCCCATGCCCTACCTGTTCGTGTGCATCGACGAGTTCGGCGAACTTCTCACCGCCCGGTCGGACTTTATTGACCTGCTCCTCTCCATTGGCAGGATCGGCCGCTCGATCGGCATCCACCTGCTGCTCGCTTCCCAGAAGGTTGAGACCGGAATGCTGCGCGGCTTGGAGACCTACCTCGCCTACCGCATTGCCCTGCACACGAATTCCGAGAGTGAAAGCCGGACCATTATCGATGTGCCGGATGCCTACCACCTGCCCAGCACCCCGGGACACGGCATCCTGAAGGTGGACACCACGGTGTTCAAACGGTTCCGTGCCGCGTACGTCTCCGTTGCGCTTCCTTCGGCTGAGGACGAGCGGTTCGAGGAGGCGGATGCCGTCCTCCCCGTCGGCACCTTCCGTCTCGATGCCCGGGACACCCGGGAAGCTGCCGAAAGTACGGCGGCGGCAGACGCCGTCGTACCTCGTCCGGCCCCTCCGGAGCTGGGAGCTGCCGTCCCCGCGGAGGCGGCGACCATCCTGTCATCGCTGGTGGGATTCGCTTCCGCCCAGCCCCGGCAGACGCCGCCGGTCTGGCTGCCGCCGTTGCCGGCCGCGGTGGCGCTGGGCAGGACCGGCGCCTCCCTGGACCTGACATCCGCCGGGCCGCGGCTGCGGCAGCCCCGCTACCTGAACCCGTCCGTCGGCATCCTCGACGATCCGGCGCGGCAGTGGCAGGGCCCGTGGCATCTGGACCTGACCGCGCGCGGCGGGAATCTCGCCGTCATCGGCGCGCCCCAGAGCGGACGTTCAACGGCGTTGCGAACCGTTGCCGCGTCGCTCGCCTTGAGCCACAGCGTGGACGACGTCAACCTCTACGCAGTAGATCTGCAGGGCAACTCGCTGGCGGCGCTTGCCGGGCTGCCGCACTGCAGCGGCGTGGCGGGACGCGGAAACAGGGAACTGATCCGCCGCACCCTTGAGGAAGTGCAGCATCTGATAGCCGAGCGGCAGGCCGCCTTTGAGAGGCACGCCGTGGACTCCCTGCCCGCAATGCGCGCGCTGCGCAGCCGGGGCGGCGTCCCGGAACTGGGCTGTACCGACGCTTTCCTGCTGATCGACGGCTTCGGGAGCCTGACCACGGAGTTCCCCGAACTTGAGGACGTGGTCACGGATGTGATGACCCGCGGCAGCTCCCTTGGAGTCCACGTGCTGGTGACTGTCCGCAGCTGGTCCGAGGTCCGGATGTCCCGCCAGTCCCTGCTGGGCAACAGGATCGAGCTGCACATCTCCGACCCCGCAGATTCGATCGACCGCCGTCTGGCCAGCACCCTCGGCGCCAACCGGCCCGGCAGGGCGCTGACCATGGACAAGACCATCGGCCAGTTCGCGCTGCCGTCGCTCGCTGAGACAGCCGACCCAGGCAGCGCCGGCCGGGATCTCGTCGAGCTGTCCGCCGCGCTGTCGCAATACGCCACCCGGCGCGCCGCCCCGGTCCGGGTCCTCCCCGGGCGCGCCGTCCTTCCATCCGAACACCGCTCCTCCCCGGGCGCGATCGCACTGGGCATCCGCGAGCAGGATGCCGGCGTGGAGGAGCTGGAGCTGCTGGGAAGCGACCGCGGCGCCGTCATTTTCGGCGACCCGGAAACGGGCAGAACCAACCTCCTCCGCACGGCAGCAGCCCAGCTGATAACCGCGCACCAGCCCGGCGAGCTGGTCTTCGCCGTGTTCGATCCCCGCCAGCAGCTCCAGAACTTCATTCCCGAGGAATACCTGGGCGAGTATGCTGCCAACGGCCAAAGGGCTGGCCAGCTGGCCGAGTTCGTGGCCAGCCAGGTGCGTGACCGGCTCGGTGACGGAAGCACAGCGCCGGTGCGGACTCCGCGGATCGTGCTCCTTGTGGATGACTACGACATCCTCGTTGCCACCGGCAACCAGCCCCTGCGGCCGCTGGCCGGATATCTTCCCTCCGGTGCCGACGTCGGACTTCACGCCTTGGTGACGGGCCGGACCAGCGGCGCGGCCGTCACCGTCCATGATCCGTTCATCGCCGGCCTCCGGGCTGCCGGGTCCCCGGTGATCCTGTTCTCCGGGGACAGGTCCGAAGGGGTCATCGCAAACGGTGAGCGGCCCCTGCCCCTGGCTACCGGACGAGCCAGGATCCTGCGGCCCAGCCGGAACCCCGTCATGATCCAGACATTCCAGTTTGACGGCGAGGTCCCGCAGTGACCTACGAATTCCACCTCATCTGCCCTGAAGATCCTCGGCTGGGACGGTTCGCGTACGCCTCTGAACAGTTTGAGAACAAGTTCACCGTGGTGGCCGTCAAAGACACGGAGCACCTGGTCCTGGGCTTCGACGGCGACGACCTGGCGCTCCTGACGGCCCCTCACAGGGTCCCCGGCGAGGAGCTCGGGAGGATCTACGGCAGCGAGACCGCAGCCCAGCTGCGGGGCGACGCGTGGGTCTCGGAGATCAGCTGCCCCAATGACAAGGACACTGCAGAGGCGGTTCGGTCTTTCCTAATGATCACGGTGATCGGCACCCGGGGATTGCTCATGGATCCGCAGTCCAATGAGCTCATCAACGCGGACTGGGGCAAACGAGCGGCACCGGGCACATGAGCGGCGCGCCCCTGGCAGTGGTCCGGGTCCCAGGCCGGCGGCCATGGCTGAGCCGCACGTTGCTCGCAAGGTTGCGTGAAGCAGCGCAGGGCGCGGCCGGGCTGGGCATTGTGACCGTGCAGACAGAACGCACGGCACGGCCCAGCTACCCCATGCTCGCGTTTCTTCGCTCGGCCGGCATTCCGTGGGTCACGCCCGGAGCCGCGGGGCTGGAGGACGGCTTCGCCGGGGCCCCGTTGCCGGAGGGCCACACACCATGCCGCGCCACCGTGATCCGAGGGAGCGTGCTCCATGAGGCCAGCGCCGGCCTGAAAATAGGCGACTTCACGGAACGGCTGTTGGGCTCGTGTGTCGGGTTGGCCCCGCTCCTGATGGACGATAGCGAGCCGTTGGGCAGGGCCTGGGATCCGGACAGACTGACCACCTGGCTCCGTCAGCGAATGCCGCTGGCGTGTGCGCTCGTTGCCGGCGCGGGTTTCGCAGGCACGGTGACCGCGTACCGGACGGAATCGGGCGTGGTGGAGGCTTTCGACGTGCTGGCCGAGCGAGATGGAGAGGCCGTACCCGCTGCGGCTGCCGCCGCGGCGGCTGCGGTGGAAGCCAACGTGCAGGAACTGTCCATAGAGCGGCACTTCGGCGCCGACGGGCCGGGCGTCGGCGCCGGGATGGACCGGCTGCGGATGCCCGAGCTTCTGGTTCTGGGACCAGGGCGTCACCTGGGCATCCCGGTGGATCCAGAAGTGGCCGCGGTCGCAACGGCTGAGCTGGCCGGCGTCGCGCCTTTCCAGCACCTGGTGGTGCGTTACCGCCAGAGCGGTGAGGGGGACCTGGGCCGGGCCAGGGACGTGCAGCACAAACTCCTGTTCCCCGCCGCAGGATGAGGGACCGCCGTCAGCCTTGAGGCGACGGGCTCCGGGTCCTCTAGACGTAGCCGTCCACGATTGCGGCAGCGATTTCCTTGTACGCCCTGCGGGTTGCCGGGGAGATCTTGTCCAGGGAGATGCGGTCGCCGTCCGCCACGCCGCGGTCGTGGGGGACGGTGATGAGCTGCCGGCAGTAGCCGGCCAGGTGTTCCTCAATAGCCCGTTTGTTCACACGGCTGGACACCTGGTCCTTGTCTGTGACCACCACGACCGCGTTGCGGGCGAGGTCCTCGTAGCCGTGGCCGGCAAGCCACTGCAGCGTGTTGCGTGCGCGCTTGGCGCCGCTCACCGCGTAGCCCGAGGCGATCACAAGGTTGGTGGCCTCCGGGAGCACCCCGGCCATGGCCGGGTGGGACACGCCGGTGCCGCAGTCCGTGAGGGTCACGGCGTAATACTGCGAGACGAGGTGTTTGATCTTGAGGTATTCGGATGCCGTCAGGGCGTCGGACAGGGCAGGATCCTGCTCACCGGCCACTAGGTGCAGCCGGTTGGCGTGATGCATGTAGTCGGTCAGCGTGGTGAGGGACTTGATGCGGTCAACGTCCCGGACGATATCGGTCACGGTCCGCGGTTTGACCTTCTGGTAGATCATTTCGCCCATGGCCCGTTCCGCGAGGTCACCGCTGTCCGGGTTCGCGTCGATGGCACACGGGTGGTCGCCGCGGTACTCGGCCAGGATCATGCCGACGCCCACAGTGGTGGAGGTCTTGCCGATGCCGCCCTTCAGGCTGAGGATTGCGGTGTTGAAGCTACCCGAGAGCGGCCGGGCGATCCGGCGCTCCAGTTCGGCCTCGTCCTGGTCCTTGGCGCTGGGGCCCAGGTTCACGTAGCCGCCGGTGGCCGCATAGAGTGCTCCACGGATGCCGGACGTGGGGCGCGGCCGGTCCGGCCGAACAAACTGTGTTTCCGCATGGGCGAAACCGTAGGCCTGCCGCTCGGCGGCTGTGTCTGCCTGCGCTGTGCCCGTCTGTTGATAGGTTACAGGCGGCTCATCCCCCGGGGCAGACACCGGCTGCTTTGGAGCTGCGGTTTGGGGAGCGGCGCTTCCCGGGACGGGAGCTTCGGGGGTGGAAGCCTGCGGCATGGAAGCTTGGGGGGCGGCCACGGGCTCAGCGCGGCCGTCCGGAAATACGTGGAACTCTCCTTCCTGGCCGCTGGAGTGATCCGTCGCCTCGGCCCGCACAGGACTCCCGGACATCTTGGCGTAGTCAGCCAGGACAGCAATGGCTGCGGAGTAAGGATCTACGCCTTCGGACGGCGAAATGAACTCTCCGCCCACGGATACCCTGCCGTCGGCAAAGACCTCAACCTTCGTGGCCCCCAGTTCCATCCCTGCTCCTCAAGATCTTTGG
Source organism: Arthrobacter sp. NPDC056691 (assembly GCF_042791415.1). NCBI lineage: Bacteria > Bacillati > Actinomycetota > Actinomycetes > Micrococcales > Micrococcaceae > Arthrobacter > Arthrobacter sp. NPDC056691. The sequence continues at coordinate 303,514 of NZ_JBHTXX010000003.1, read as the reverse complement.
ACGCCAGGCGACGCCACCAATCGATCCTAGCCGGATGGCCGGTCGAGTTCCTGGTTGGCCGACGAAACATAACCCCGCTGGTTGAGCTTCCCGGAGCGGTTGAGCCTGTCGAAACCAGGCCCGCTGGTGGAGCCTGTCCGAACCAGGCTCGCCAGCGGCCGTCGCCCCTAAAACCTCTCCCGCCCCTAGAGCCGCGCCTCAGAGAACGGCACGCTGGGCAGGCGGCCCGCCTGCCAGGGCTCGGTGGAGCGCTCGCCCGGAGTGTGGCCCCGGCCGTCATGCAGGATGGCACGGACGGTGGCGCCTGCAGCCCAGAGTCCCGCAAGAACGATGATGATGAGCAGTTCCATGGTGTTTCCCTCGGATGAGTGGTGGTGTTGATTGGGTGATTTCAGTGTGTCCGGCGGGCGTGTGAGCAAGCGTGTGAACGCCCGCTGACGGCGCGGAACGCCGGGGCTAAAATGACGCGTATGGCCGAAAGCCTTATTCGGCTCCTCGGTCCGCCCGCGATCGAGTCCACCGACAACGCTCCCCCGCAGCCCCGGGGCCGCAAGGCCTGGGCGGTGCTGGCCTACCTTGCGCTGCAGCCGGACGGCACCGGGCGGTCGCGGCTGGCAACGCTGCTGTTTCCGGACGCGGCTGATCCGCTCGGCGCCCTGCGCTGGAACCTGTCCGAGCTCCGCCGGACGCTCGCCGGTGTCTCGTTCGACGGCGATCCGCTGCGGCTGGCGCTGCAGCCGCCGTGGCGCTGCGACGCCGTCGAACTGGTCGGGTCGGGGTCGGTCCGACGCCCGGACCCGCGCAGCCTGAACGGCCAGCTGCTTGAGGGGCTGTCCTTCGTGGATTGCCCGGTCTTCGACTCCTGGCTGGCGGACCAGCGCTACCGGCTGGAGAACTGCGCGCAGTCCCTGCTGTACGAGTCCTCCGTGTCCGCCCTGGCTTCGGGCGATCCGCGCGAGGCCGCCGAGCTGGCCACACGGGCGCTGCAGCGGGACCCGTTCCACACCGACTGCAACGCCGTGCTGGTCAGGGCGCTGGTGGCGATCGGCGAGCACCGGCGTGCGCGCGAGCACGTGACCAAGTGCGCCAACCTTTACCGCGATGAACTGGGGCTGCCGCTGCCGCCCGAAATCCGCACAGCGCTGTCCGGCGCCGCACCGGAGACAGACCCGGGGATTCCCGCCACCGTGGCGACGGTGCGCTCATATCTCGACGCCGGCGGGGCCTCGCTCTCGGTCGGAGCCGTGGACCGGGGGCTGGACCAGCTGCGGCTCGCCGTCGTCCTGGCGCAGCGCACGCCTGACCGGCACCTGCTCGCCGAGTCGCTGGTCACACTGGCGGGGGCGATGATCCACCAGGCGGGCGGCCGCGGCGCAGAGGTGGCGGATTTCCTCCACCGGGCGCTCTCGGCCGAATCGCCGTCGGACACATCGCCGTCGGACAAGGCGCCGACGGAAAAGTACGACGGCGCGTCCCCCACGGCGGCGGCCGCCTACCGCGAGCTGGGGTACCTGTCCGTCCAGCGCGGCGTCCCGGACCGCGCGGCCGGCTGGCTGGAGCGGGCCGGCGCCGCTGCCGCCGGGTTCCCTGACGAGCAGGCACGGGTCCTGGCGATCCAGGGAATGCTGGCGTCGGATACCGCCCGCTATGGCGACGCGGTGGATGCGTTGACCTCGTCCGTCAGGCTTGCCCGCGAGGTGCGGAACCGCCGGCAGCTGGCGTTCAGCAGCGCGCTCCTCGGCCGCGTGTGGCTGCTGCGCGGGGAGCTGGAACTCGCGGCCGAAACCCTGGACCACGCACTGCACTGGATTCTCGCCGAGCACTGGACAGCGTTCGAGCCCTTCGTTGCCGGAGTGCGCGGCGAAACCTACCTCGAGGCGGGCGACCTCGAGGCGGCCGCGGAGATGATCGACCGGTCATGGGTGATGGCGGACCTGGCCGGGGACCACTGCTACATGGCCCTCGCAGCGGGGGCGGAAGCGCGGCTGTTCCTGGCACACGGCGACCTGGCCGCCGCACAGCACTGGGTGGAAAGGGGCATGGAGCCCAAGCCCTGGTACCTCTGGTATTCGGCCCGGCTGCTGGACGTTGCGGCGGAGGTGGCCATCGCGGCGAGGTCTGATCGGGCCGGAGCAGTGGCGGAGCGGCTCGGGGCCCTTGCGAGCCGGAGCGGAATGCGGGAGTTCGTAGTCAGGGCGCAGTCCCACCGCGCCGTGCTCGGTGACGAGGCCGCAGCCCAGGCCGTTCCCTGGCTGGCGAAGGAGATTGACAGCCCGGCGCTGACGGCTTTCCTGGCAGCCCGCCGCCAGCTCTGAACAATCAGCGGTAACGGGCGCGATCGGTCAACGTCCGGCTGACTTCCAGAAAGACCTTCACGCCGCCGTCAGTGAGCTGCCCGCGCCGCGAGAAGATGTCTTTGATGACCAAGTCCCACAAATCGCCGGGTCGGTCCAGGGCCCGCCTGCCGGCAGGCGCCAGGACCAGCCGGCCATTCAGCTTCCGAAGAAGCCGCCATTTGGTGAGGTGCTCCCGGAGTTCCAGGACGGGCGGTACGTTCGCCTCCCGGTTCGCCTTGCCCACTGCGCGTTCCACCATCGCGGGCCTCAGGTAGCCGCCCTTGGTGAGTTCCACGCCGTCGGGCGATGGGGTCCAGGAGGTCGGAAAGTACGACGCCGGAGACCGGCGCCGCTTCCAAATCTTCCGTTTCGTCGTCCGGACCGGCGAGAACGCCTGGCTTGCCGCTTGGGTCCACGTACCGAATGCCATACATGTGACGGTCCTCCCACCCGAATGCGGCCTGAACGGCCAGGTGGAACTGAGCTACCGCCAGCCCCGCCGGCACCTGAAGCCTGCGCCAGATCTCCGGCTCCGAGCCCTGGATGCTGATGCGCAAGTCGAAGGCGGGGACGGTGTCGGTTGATTGCATGGTGGCAATTGTTCCAGAGCGCGCAGTGGTTGACGTTCAGCCGGCGGGGACAGGCGCAACCAGCGGGCTCGATATGACCCGTAGGCGTCACCGCCAGAAATCGGTCAGCCGCTCGGCGAGGGCTCTGCCTTGCTCGTATCCGGCTCGGGCGGCGGGCTGCCGCAGCGACGGATCCATCGCGTTGGCGCCGAACATGTGCTCGGAATCGCTGTCCGGGAAGATCGTCTCGACTCTGCTGCCGCGTGCGCGCAGTTCGTCGACCTGTGTGGCGAGGTGCATCCCCCAGCCCACCGGAGTCCGTGACCTGCCGCCGAACGGCGACAGCACCAGCACCCGCGCGTATCCGGCTGCCAGGTCGGCATTGTCGGCGTTGGACCGGTAGCCGCCGTCGATGTACCGGCCGCCGCCGATACTGTACGCGAAGCCACTGGAACAGCTGGCGGCCACGGCGTCCACCAGGTCCACCCCGCTGTGGCGGTCGAACACCACCGGCTCACCGGAATGGGCATCGACCGCCGTGATGAGCACCCGCCGCTGCGGCCAGAGCTGATTCGGCAGCCGTGCGGCGACGGTAGCGCGCCACCGCGTCTGCCCGGAGCCGTCCGACGCAGCATCCAGCTCAAGCGCCGCCGCGCCCATTCTGCGGCGCATGTCGGCCGCATCCTCGGCGGCGGCGATGATGGCGCCCGTCCGCTCCAGATGGTTCGTCACGGGCCGCGCCGGGACAGGTCCCCCGCCGGATCCGGCAGGACCAGTCCGTGGCTGGGGCGCTGCGGCGAGGATGTCGGCAAACAGCTCGGCCGGGTTCGCGCCGGTGATTTGGGCCGCGGCGGTGGATCCGGCCGATGTGCCGATGATCAGGTCGGCCGCGGTCACATCCAGCCCGGCCTCAAACAGGCCGGCGATGACGCCGATCAGCCACGCGTTGCCTGTCGATCCGCCGCCGCCGAGGACCAGCGCCCGCTCACCCGCGGCGCGCATCCGGTTGGTGGCGTCGACCAGCGGCTGTTCCTGATGGGACCCCGGCCGGTCAGAGGCCGTTGCCGGGGCGGGATGCAGAGTTGAAGAAGGTGTTGTGTTCATGGGAGTCGCCTTTCGCGAATTGCCTGTGTAGGCGCTCCCGGTGGCGACTAGCTCAGCCGCGCGATCGTGGACTGCAGGGGAGCACCCATTGCGGATACTGCGTTCATGGGTCTCACCTCCTGCCAGCGGGTCACGATCGCCAAGACGTTAGCACGCCACAGCGCGTGTGCGCAATCAATCCGCGGGTTAAAAAAGCAGGGCCCGTCCGGAGACGGGCCCTGCTCAGAAACCTTGCGGTCCCAGATTATCTAGGAAATTAGATAGCCTGGATGTTGACGGCCTGGGGACCCTTGGGGCCCTGCTCGGTTTCGAAGGAAACCTTCTGGTTCTCTTCGAGGGAGCGGAAGCCGGAGGAGTTGATCGCGGAGTAGTGCGCGAAAACGTCCTGCGAGGAGTCGTCCGGGGAGATGAAGCCGAAGCCCTTTTCAGCGTTAAACCATTTGACGGTGCCAGTAGCCATTATTTATGTCCTTCGTGAAGGTGGAGGAAAAGTCCCGACTTTCGGGTCCTCCGGTGTGGGGTGTTCAAAACCGCTACTTCAGAAGAACGCGGACTTTCGACCGCGCGTACTGCCTGAACTACCAAATGCAAACACAACAACGTGATCAACTCTACAGGACATCCACCAGCGCAAACGCCAAACTTGCAGGAACAACCTTTCGGAGGCAGCGCCCCGGCCGGAAGAACGGAGAAGAACCTACTCCTGCACGTTCCCGTCAAGTGCCGGGCTGTAGGCCGTGTACCCGGGCCGCAACCGGACGGACCGCTCGCCCAGCACCTCGATGTCCTCCCACATCACGAAGAAGGATCCGCGGTGCCGCCACCGCAGCAGTTTGGGCAGCGGCCACGGCTGCGTGAGGCTATTCCGCTCGTAGCCCAGGAACGAGGACCAGCTGTGCGGGCTGACCACCAAGCCCAGCAGGCGGGCATCGGCCATCAGCCGGTGCGGGGCGCCGTCCACCACAAACCTGGCGTCGGCCACGCGCCCCAGCCGCACGCCGTCGTCGTTATGCACCGGTGTGCCCAGGAGGTCACCGAGGATCACGGCGGCCCCCCGATCCCGGAATCCGGGCGATGATCTTGTCCCGGATCCAGCGCTCCACCCAGTCGGCGTCGAGGCCCTGGCCGCTGACGCCGAGCCGGACCACCACGCCGACGTCGGCCACGTCCGTCCACGGAATCCGGATCAGCCGGGACGACGGCGGCCTGCCGCCGAAGATGCGCGTCCCCAGGACCGGACCGGTCAGCAGTGCGGTGAGCACCGGCGCCGGCGTTCCCTCGGGAATCACCGCGCCCAGGGGAAGCTCAGGCGCACCCTCGGGGACGCCGAGTTCGAGGTCGTCCACGGTGGTGACGGGGACGCCGTCGGAATCCAGGACCTGGCGGTCCAGGAGGTGCAGCTGGGCGTCCAGGGTCTGCCCGGCGACGGGCGGAACGGAGGGCAGCGGGCGGGGTGTTGTCATGCGCCGGCTCCTGTCACGATCATCAGCGGTATGGCCGCCAGCGAGGCGACGAGGATCACCACGAGGTAGATCATCGCCACCACATTCACGCCCCGGCCGTTGACGTGTTTGGCCATGTACTGGGGGTCGTTGGCCACGATCAGGATGGGCAGGTAGGTCAGCGGCAGCGCCACGGCGGAGAACACCACGGAGTATTCGGTGACCAGCACGGGATCCACGCCGGTGGCCAGCACCGCCAGCCCCACGAGCAGGCAGATCATCATCGACAGGTGGAAACGGGCGGCTTCCGCGGGCTTGCGGAACTTGCCCCAGGACCAGCCGAAGAACTGCGCCAGCGTGTAGCCGCTGGAGAGCGTCGTCTCCAGCGCCGCCCCGAATGTCGCCGCCACCACGCCGATAAGTACGACGGCGAGCCCCAGTTTTCCGGCGCCCGCCGCCACCGGGAGGATCACCTGGGACAGGGACGTGACGGCGATCCCGGCGGGAAGGAGCACGACGGCGGCGCACGCGGCGATCGCGACGGACAGCAGCCCGCCGAGCGGGAACCCTATCAGGACGTTGATCCGCGACTGGATCAGGTCCTTGATCTTCCACCCCTCCTCCACGGCGCCGGAGGAAAAGAAGAACACCTCATACGGCGTCATGGCGGCGCCGAACAGGGCAATGGCGAAGTACCAGTACGTGGCGCCGGTCTCCTCGGCCGGGACGGCGGGGATGGCCTGGCTGGCAAGGTTGCCCCAGTCCGGCTTGAGCAGGAACAGTGCCACGGCGAAGACGATCAGCGTCAGGCCCAGGAGTCCGGTGACGTTTTCCATGATGGAGAACTTGACCCGCCAGATCACCAGCCACACGGCCACCGCGGCCAGTGGAATCCAGAGCAGGTAGTTGACGCTGCTGGCCAGCTGCAGGGCCAGCGCGATGCCGCCGATTTCCGCCGTCACGGTCATCAGGTTGATGAGGAAGGAGGCGGACAGGTTCGCCAGCCCGGCCCGCGGCCCCAGCCGTTCGCGGATCACCTCGAACGTGGCCCGGCCGGAGGCGGCAGCCACCCGCCCGGACATGTTGGCGAACACACAGATGCCGACGACGCCCACCAGCACCACCCACACGAGCGACATCCCGAACCGGGATCCGACGACGGCGTTGGTCACCAGGTCGCCGATGTCCACGAAGCCGCCGATGGCGGTCAGGATGCCGAGGGCCACGCCGAGCAGGCGCTTCATTTCTTGCCCACCTTCGATGTCAGCTGCGCCAGCGCGTCCTCAGCCGCGGCGAGCGCCCGGGCGCCCTCGGAAAGTGACGGTCCGCCGTCGTCGGACGACACGGCGTTCCGCGCGGTGGTGAGGCTGGCGGCCGAACCGTCCAGAACCTTCAGCGCCTCCTCCCGCACTTGCCGGTCCGCGGGCGAGCTGGGCGAGAGCCGCAGGACGGTGTCGCGGCTGGTCTGCACTTCCTTGAGCGCGTCGTCGAGCGAGGTGGAGGTGGCGGCCCTGGTGAGCTGGCCGCCGGAGTCGAGGCCGACGGCGAGCTTGGCGGTGGCGATGGCGGAGGAGCTGTCCTGGGCGGCGGTGGACACGGTGTCCGTGACCGCGCTGCCGGCTGAGCAGGAGGTGAGGAGTGCTCCGAGGCAGGCAACTGAAACGAGTGCCCGGCGTCCCGTCCGCGGTCCGGCTGGCCTGGTCAGCACCTTCCCTCCAGCCTCCGGGCAGGCCCGGTCCGTCCGAAACGCCACTGCATTTAGTTGCCTTGAGCTATGTATAGCACTGCACGCCGGGAAACAGCAGAGCGCCGCGTGGGCAACTTGCCGGGTGCCCGAAACGGTGGCCGGGGCCGCCTGCCGGGCGTATGATCCCGGCATGGCCCGGCATGGGACGGCACTGAGCCGCGCCCATGACATGCTGCCCGAGCCCTGCTACCCGGAGGTGCACCGATGGAAATGCCCAAACCGACCGAGGCTGACAAGGAGCACTTCCGGGCCGTGGTGCCTGACCATCCCGAGGTGGTCATCAAGCCGATGTTCGGCAACCTGGGGGCGTTCGTCAACGGCAACATGTTCGCCGGGCTGTTCGGGCCGACCATCGGGATCAAACTCTCCGACGGGGACCGGGAGGTGCTCGAGTCCTCGGAGCGGACGGTGCCGTTCGGCCCCGCCGAGCGTCCCATGGGCGGGTACACGGGCCTGCCGGAGATGTGGAACGAGGAAGGCGACGGCGACGATGCGCGGGCGCGGGCCTGGACGGAGAAAGCGTTCGCGTATGTCGCCAGCCTGCCGCCCAAGGCCGCGAAGGAACCCAAGCCCAGGGCCGCCAAGAAGTAGCCATGCCACCGTCTTCTGCCGCCGCACGTGACATCGACACCCTGGTCATCGGGGCGGGGCAGGCCGGCCTGGCCACGAGCTACTGGCTGGGCAGGGCCGGCGTCGACCATCTGCTGCTGGAGCAGCGCCCGGAACTGGGCGGCGCGTGGCAGGACCGCTGGGACTCGTTCTATCTGAATACGCCGAACTTCGCGTTCCTGCTGCCGGGGATGATGTACGACGGCCCGGAGCCTGACGCCTTCCTCCCCCGGGACGAGGTGATCGAACTGTTCCGGGACTACGCCCGGAAAATCGGGGCGCCTGTGCAGCTGGGGACCGAGGTCACGCGGGTTGCCCGGGCCGCCCGGGCGGGTGGCGGGCCGACGGCGGACGGCGGGTTCGCCGTCGACACGAACCAGGGGCGCTGGCTGGCACGGAACGTGGTCCTGGCGAACGGGGCCTATCAGCGGCCGCGGATTCCGCCGTCGGCCGCCAAACTCCCCCGGCACATTGCCCAGCTGCACAGCCATGAGTACCGCAATCCGCAGCAGCTGCCGGCCGGCGTGGTGCTGGTGGTGGGGACCGGGCAGTCGGGCGGGCAGATCACCGAGGACCTATTGGCCGCCGGCCGGGAAGTGCACCTGTCCGTCTCGGCCTGCCCCGAGGCACCGCGGCGCTACCGCGGACAGGACACGTTCTACTGGCTCCTCGAGGTGAACCTGCACGGGCCGGACTACGGCATCAACGGCCTGCAGCTGGAGCAGCTCCCCTCGCCCGCCGCCCGCTTCATGTGCAACCCGCTGGTCTCCGGCAACGACGGCGGGCACAGCATCCGCCTCCGGGACCTGGGCCGCCGGGGCGTCCGCCTGCACGGCCACTTTGAGGGAACGGACGACGGCGTCATCACCTTCAGCGACGACCTCGCCGCCCGCATCGCGCTGATGGAGCAGGCGTTCGGGCAGCGTATGCAGGTGATGCTTGACGCGTACATTGCCGCGGCCGGGATCGGGGCGCCTGCTGCTGAACCTGTGCCGGCCATCGACTGGCAGCCGTCTTCCTCCGGGGCGCGCCTGGATCTTGAGGCCGAGGGTATCAGCACCGTCATTTGGAGCACCGGCTACGGGCTGGACTTCGGCTTCCTGGACATCCCGGTCCTCGACGAGTGGAACTACCCGCGCCATCAGCGGGGCGTCACCGAGGTTCCGGGGCTCTATGCGGTGGGGCTGCCGTGGCTCACCAGGCACGCATCGTCCACGGTAGCGGCGGTGGGGATGGACGCGGAGTACGTGGCGACGCACCTCGCCGCGCGGTAGCCGCTGGTTGAGCTTGTCGAACCCAGGCTAGGAGTTTTTGTCCAGATAATGGCTCCTAAAGCCCCCGGAGCGGCCATTATCTGGACAAAAACTCGGCGCCGGTGGGTTGAGCTGCGGTGAGCCCGCGTAGGGCCTGGGCCTTGCCCGCCGTTCACGCTGCATTCTAAAATTAGAGAACTTAGTTTTAGAATGCAGCGGGAGGCGAGTGAGATGGACTGGCAGGGCTGGGCGTTGTTCGGGCTGCTCGCCACCACAGCCCTGACCGCGGTGATGATCGCCTGCCAGATGGCCGGCTGGACCCGGCTGGACCTGCCGCTGGTCCTCGGCAGTCTCGTCACGCCGGATCCGGACAAGGCGCGGATCGCCGGTTTCTTCATCCACCTCGCGGCCGGGCAGGTCTTCGCGCTCGGCTACGCGGCGGTATTCGCATTGCTGGGCAGGGCCACGTGGTGGATCGGCGCGCTGCTGGGGCTCCTGCACGTCGCCGTGGCGCTGACCGTCATTCTGCCCCTGCTGCCCGGCATCCATCCCCGGATGGCCAGCACCCGGGCCGGTCCGGCCGGCCGAGCAGCCCTTGAACCGCCTGGCCTGCTGGGCCTGAACTACGGAATCCAGACGCCGGCGGTGGCCGTGGCAGCCCATCTGGTCTACGGCTCGCTGCTCGGGCTGCTCCTCACCGTCAGTTGATGCCTCCCCGGACCGAGAGAAGGTGACCCATGAACCACGACAACTCCCCCGCCCTCGCGGATTACGGGCTGCTGGGAGACACGCGCACGGCCGCCCTGGTCTCGGCCGACGGCGGCGTCGACTGGCTCTGCGCGCCCGCCTTCGACGGCGAACCCGTTTTCGGTGCCCTGCTCGGCGGCCCGGACGCGGGTACCTTCCGCATTGGCCCCGCCCTGCCCGCCAAACGCCTCGTCCGCCGGTACCGGCCGCACACCGCCACGCTTGAGACTGTCTGGGCCACAGACGGCGGCGGCACCCTGACACTCACGGAGGCGATGGTGGCGGAAGTGTCGGGCCGCCTGCTGCCCACAACTCTCCTTGTCCGACGGCTGGAGGCCGAGGGCGCACCGGCGGAGTCCGCCGTCGTTTTTGACCCGCGCCTCGGCGAGCGCCATCTCCGCCCCCGCGTCCGGACGGGACAGCATGTGGTCTGCGAATGGGGCGCCCTGGCCATGTCGCTTGGCTGCAGCGGCGGGCTGCGGGTGGAGCCGGGTACGACGGCGGCAATCACCGTTGAGCCCGGGCGTCCCGTTCTGATGGTGCTCGCCCTGGCGCACACGGAACCCCTGATCTGGGTCGATCCCGAAACTGCGTGGGACCTCGTGAAGAATGACGAGACCCGCTGGCGGGAGTGGGCGTCAGGCATCAGCGAAGACGTGCCGTTCCGGGAACCGGTGCTGCGGAGCTTGCTGACGCTGAAGCTGCTGACCTATTCCCCCTCGGGCGCTCCGGTGGCCGCCCCCACCACGTCCCTGCCGGAGGATCCGGGCGGCATCCGGAACTGGGACTACAGGTACGCGTGGCCGCGGGACGCCAGCATCGGGATCGCCGCGTTCCTCGGGCTGGGCAAGGACGGCGAGGCGCTGAACTTCCTGAACTGGCTCCTGCACGCCAGCAGGCTGCAGCGCCCGCGGCTGCCGGCCCTCCTGACGCTGACCGGAGGGCATGTCCCCCGCGAGCGCACCCTGGAGAACTGGCCGGGCTACGCCGGCAGCGCTCCGGTGCGGGTAGGCAACGGCGCCGCGCACCAGCACCAGCTCGACGGCTACGGCTGGGTTATTGATGCGGCGTGGAACCTCGTCCGGCAGGGGCACCGGCTCAATTCGGAGACCTGGCGGGCGATGCGCGGCTTCACGGATCTCGTGGCACGGCGCTGGCCGGAACCCGACGCCGGCATCTGGGAAGTCCGCGCCGACACCGCGCACCACGTGCACTCCAAGATCATGGGCTGGCTCGCGCTGGACCGGGCCTTATGGATCTCCGAGACGCACCGCATCAGCGCCCGGCGGAGGCGCCGGTGGGATGCGGCGAGAAGCGAGATCTCGGCGGACATCAGGACCCGGGGATTCGACGCCGCCCGGAATACGTACACCCGTTCATACGGATCGGCCGACCTGGACTCCGCCCTGCTGATCCTGCCCGTGACGGGCTTCGAGTCGCCGGACTCTGCACGGCTGCGGGGCACGGTGGATGCCGTCCGGGCGGAGCTGTCGGCCGGCTACCCGTTCCTCTACCGCTACCCGCCGGGCCAGGACGGGCTGCCCGGGGACGAGGGTGCCTTCCTGCCGTGCTCGTTCTGGCTGGCTCAGGCCCTCGCGCTGACGGGAAGGGCGGCCGAGGCTGCGGAACTCTTCGAGGCGCTGCTTGGGGTTGCCGGTCCGCTGGGCCTGTTCAGCGAGGAAGCCGATCCCGCCACCGGGACGCTGCTCGGCAACTACCCCCAGGCCATGACCCACGCCGCGCTGGTCCAGGCAGCGTTGGCCCTCCGCGACGCTTCGCTGGTTGAGCCGACCGACCAAGCTAGGAGTTTTTGTCCAGATATTGGCTCCTAAAGCCCTCGGAGCGGCCATTATCTGGACAAAAACTCAATGCCGATTCCGTACCCTGCAAGCCATTGGTTCAGCCCGCCGCATCCCAAGCCTCTCGAATTCCGAGCCCCAGCGCCAACGGACGTCATTTCCCCGGGTTGAGTTCTCCGGGCTCTAACCCGCGGTGAACACGTTCTTCGCCACGGTCATGGCGGACATGGCCTTGGGCCAGCCGGCGTAGAAGGCGAGATGGGTGATGGCCTCGATAAGTTCCTGTTCGGTGGCGCCGTTCCTCCTGGCGTAGTCGAGGTGGAAGTTCAGCTGCTCCGTGTTGCCGCCGGCGAGGAGTGCGGCGACGGTGAGGAGGCTGCGGTCGCGCTTGGAGAGCTCGGGCCGCTCCCACACCTCGTCGAAGAGGACGCGGTCGGTGTAGTGGACCAGGCCTGGCGCGAAATCTCCAAAGGCGCGCTGGCCGCCGGTCCAGCCGGTTGTCTGGTCGGTCATGGTTGTTGTCCTTTCAGCGGGGATCGATGGGAACAAGTCAACGCCCTTTTCCTGCCCCCGCGGGAGTCCCTGCCCATACGGGTACTGGCAGGGACTCCCTCAGACCCGGATGGTGGACGTAGCGTGGTGGGCATGGACAACCGCAGCGAGATCCGTGAATTCCTCGCCACCCGGCGCGCGAAGCTCACCCCGGCGCAGGCTGGCCTGCCCACATTCGGAGGCACCCGGCGTGTCCCCGGGCTGCGCCGCGAAGAGGTTGCGCTGCTGGCCGGCGTCTCGGTGGAGTACTACACCAAACTCGAGCGCGGTTCGTTCGCCGGCGTCTCTGAAAGCGTGCTCGAGTCGCTCGCCCGGGCGCTGCAGCTGAACGAGGCCGAACGGGACCACCTGCACAATCTGGCCCGCGCGGCGTCCCCCTCGGCGCGGCCGCGGCGCAGGCCCAGCGAGGCTGTGACCCCCAGCATGCAAAGGCTGCTGGACTCAATGGTCGGCGTGCCCGCGTTTGTCCGCAACGGCCGGCTGGACGTCCTGGCAATCAACAGCCTCGGGCGTGCCCTGTACTCCGAGGTGTACGGCCAGGACGCCGCACCCGTGAACCTCGCGCGTTTCGCCTTCCTCGACCCCCGCGCCCATCTCCTCTACCCGGACTGGGAGAAGGCAGCCAGCACCTCCGTAGCCCTCCTCCATACGGAAGCGGGCCGCGACCCGTTCAACAAGTCCCTCACCGAGCTGATCGGGGAGCTGTCCACCCGTTCGGACGACTTCCGCAAGCGGTGGGCGCAACGCGACGTCCGCCTCCACCGCGGGGGCTACAAGGACTTCCACCATCCCGCCGTCGGGGATCTCCACCTGGCGTTCGACGCCCTCGAGCTCCCGAACGCGCCCGGGCTGACGCTTACCGCCTACAGCGCCGACCCCGGCACCCCGTCAGAGGACGGCCTCCGGCTGCTCGCCAGCTGGGCGGCGACAACGACGGCGACAGCAACGACGGCGACGGCGGCCACCGCCGCCGCCGCGTCGGTTGCGGCCACCGAATCGACTTCCACCACCCGCAAGGAGAACGCATGAACATCGAACCCACCAGGCCCACCGGCAAGAACCCGCCCGAGCAGTTCGCCGGTGATGTGTGGCTGGATCCGATCGCCCTTCCGCACGAAAGTGATCAGCGCATGATCGTGGCCACCGTCCGGTTCGCTCCCGGCGCGCGCACCGCCTGGCACTCCCACGCCCGCGGGCAGTACCTCCGCGTCACCCAGGGCGTGGCCCGGTTCGGTGGCCGCGACGGCAGGATCATCGAGGTCCACCCCGGCCAGACCCTGTACACCCCGCCCGGCGAAGAGCACTGGCACGCCGCCGCACCGGGTTGCTTCATGGAACACATCGCCATGCTCGAGAACGGTGACGACCCCGCCACGACCACCACCTGGCTCGAGCACATCACCGACGACGAGTACAACGGCACCCAGTCCTGACCCCTCGCCCGCGCCCCCTCGCCCGGGACTCTCGCTCAAGACCAACCACAGACCACCGACCGCAACGGAGACCGAACGATGCACACACGAACCCTCGGACAAGGCCTGACCGTCTCGGCTATCGGGCTGGGCTGCATGGGCATGTCACAGAGCTATGGGCCCAACCCCGGCAGCCGCGGGGACATGATCGCGGTGATCCGCTCCGCGTTCGACCTCGGGGTGACCTTCTTCGACACCGCCGAGGTGTATGGCCCGTACGTCAACGAGGAGCTGGTGGGTGAGGCCCTCGAGCCGATCCGGGGCCAGGTGCAGATCGCCACGAAGTTCGGCTGGCGCATCGAGGACGGAAAGAGCGTGGGCCTGGACAGCCGGCCCGAGCAGATCCGCCGCGTCGCCGACGCCTCGCTGAAGCGCCTGCGCACCGACGTCATCGACCTGTTCTACCAGCACCGCGTCGACCCGGACGTTCCCATCGAGGACGTCGCCGGCACCGTCGGTGAGCTGATCGCGGAAGGCAAGGTCCGGCACTTCGGGCTGTCGGAGGCGTCCGCCCAGACCATCCGCCGCGCCCACGCCGTGCAGCCGGTGACGGCCCTCCAAAGCGAGTATTCTCTCTGGACCCGCGACCCCGAGGCGGAGGTGCTTCCGACGCTCGCCGAGCTGGGCATCGGGTTCGTGCCGTTCAGCCCGCTCGGCAAGGGCTTCCTTACCGGCACGGTCAGCACGGCCACCACCTTCGCCGAGGGCGACGTCCGCGCCACCATCCCCCGCTTCACCGAGGAAAACCGGACCGCGAACGCCGCGCTCGTGGAGCACGTCGCCGCCCTCGCGGGCAGCAAGGGCACCACCCCCGCGCAGATCGCGCTGGCGTGGCTGCTCGCACAGCAGCCGTGGATCGTGCCCATTCCCGGCACCCGCAGCACCGCCAGGATCGAGGAAAACGCCGGCGCCACCGCCGTGGCACTCTCCGCCGACGAGGTCGCCGACCTGGACGCCCTCGCGCGGCGGATCGGCGTGCAGGGCGAACGCTACAACAGCCAGCACCTGGGATACGTCAACCGCTGACGGAAGGCCCGACGGCACCTAAGAAAGCACATGACGCAAACACACCCCCGCCCCGGCCGAACCGCCGCCCCCGCCGAGGGGCGCGGTTTCGTCGCGGCCACCGTCTCGTTCGTCTCCGTGTTCGCCGCCGGCGCCGCAGCGATCCCCCTCTACGACACCTACCGGAGCGCCGACGGCCTGACCAACGACCAGTTCTCGCTGGTGGCCGTCACGTACTTTGTCTGCGCCGTGTTCGCCCTGATCGTCCTCGGCCGGCTTTCCAACCACCACGGGCGCCGCCCCGTCGCGATTGCCGCGCTGCTGCTCGCCGTCGCCGGCTGCCTCACCCTGCTGTGGGTCCACAGCTTCCTCCCCCTCCTGCTCGGCCGGGCCCTCCAGGGCCTTGCCGCCGACCTCGCCTCCAGCGCCATCGGCGCCTACATTGTGGACACCGCTCCCCGGCGACCGCGGTGGCTTGTCGCGGCGGTGACCACTGCCGCCGCAACCGTCGGCCTCACCCTCGGCGTCTTCCTCTCCGGACTGCTCGTCGAGTTCGCACCCGCCCCGCGCGAGCTCACCTTCTGCGTGTTCGCCGCGCTCCTGCTGGGCTGCGCGGCAGCTCTCGCCACCCGTCCCGAGACGGTTGCCCGGACCCCCGGCGCGTGGTCCTCGCTGATCCCGCGGCTCGCCGTCCCGATGGCGTCCCGCCCCTTCCTGCCCCTCGCGTCGGGCATCTTCGTGGCCACCTGGGCGTTCGGCGGCTACTTCACCTCGTTCGGCCCCTCCATCGCCGCCGACAACCTCGGCTCGCACAGTCCACTGGTCGCGGCCGCCGTGTTCGCCTCCTACATGGCGCCGAGTTTCCTGGGCGGGTTCATTGCGGGACGCTTCAGCCCCGCGGCCGCGCAGCGCATCGGAATGACGCTGGTGGCCGCCGCGGGGCTCGGCCTTGCCTTTGCCAGCATGGCCGGAATTCTCGGCCTGTACATCGGTGCGGGCGTCGTGGGCGGCACCGGCATGGGCCTCGCCACCTCCGGCAGCATGAACACGCTCCTGCCCGAGGCGCTCCCCCGCGAGCGTGCCGGCCTGCTCGCCGTGATCTACGCCATTTCCTACACCGGGTCCGCTGTCCCCAGTCTCATCGCCGGCCAGGCCAGCCGCGTCCTCAGCCTCCCTGTCATCACCGCCGGCTACGCCGTCCTCGCCGGCCTCGTCTGGCTCGCCACACTTTTCGCCGCCCGGAACCCCGACGGCGTTCGGTGAGGGTACCGCCGTCGGCGTCTGTAAGGTGGGCCCGACGGCGGCCGGCGGCTGCCGCCGTCGGCCGTCAGTCCAGTCTTTTCCCAAGCTGCCGGTCCCACAGTGGCAGTGTCCCCTGGGAGGCGGCGATGGGCAGGATCATCGGGTGGCTGACGGCGGCGGTAGTCGTCACGGCACTGTTCGGCAGCGTCTACCTTGTGCTTCAGCAGGTGGAACGCCGGTCAGCCAATGACGCTCCGGCGGCCGCCGCCGCTGCGCAGGTCCAACTGATCGGCACGGGGACCGCGAGCGCCGGACCCCGGCTGGAACTGACCCCGGACAGCGGCGTGTTCATCCTGGTGTACGGCGCCGACGACAGGCCGGAATCAGGGACAGCCACCCTGCACAAGGAACTGCCGCTGATTCCTGCCGGGGTGCTGGAGGCGGCCAGGAGAACTGGGTACGACGCCGTGACCTGGCAGCCGGAGCCCGGGCTGCGGCTGGCGATCATCGCGAGGCCCTCCGACGGACGGGTGATCGTGGCCGGCCAGTCGCTCGCGCCGTACGAGGACAGGGACGGGTTCACGCTGGCCGTCCTGGCTCTCGGCTGGCTGGGCAGTGTCCTGGTGATCGCGGCGGGCTATGCCGCCACGGGGTACCTGCTCCGCCGGGGCAGTGTGCCGGACGGCCGCGGCTGAGCCCGGAGTTTCCCGGCCCGGAACCTCACGGGTCGATCCGGCGCACCTCGATCGGCCACAGCCGGGCCTCGCCGAGCTTACCGGCGATTTCCACGGCGCGGGCTGTGTCCACGCAGTCGACGACGTAGTAGCCGGCCACAATTTCCTTCGTCTCGATGAACGGACCGTCGGTTACGGCGTACCCGGTGCCGTTGTGCCTGACGAACTTCGCCTCCTCGCCCAGCTCATGGGCCTCCACGAACTCCCCTGAAGCGCGGAGCTCCTGCTGCAGGGAGGTGTGCGCCTGCATGATCGCCTCGATCTCGGAGGCGGGCAGGGCGTTCCAGATTTCAACATTGTTGGGGATCAGCATCAGATGTTTCATTGTTGTTCCTTCCCGGCAGGTGCCGAGTGCGTGTTCAGGCTGGATTCGGACGGGCACGCGGGGCTGGTCTCGGCGAGGCGTTTGTTCAGGTAGCGGCGCTCAGCTTCCGTCGGCGCGAGGTCCCGGGCCCGCCGGTACGCGAGGCCGGCCTCCGACTTTCGGCCCAGCCGGCGCAGGAGGTCCGCTCTCGCGGCCGGCAGCAGGTAGTAGCCCTCGAGTGACCGTGTCCGGTCCAGTTGGTCGATCAGCGCCAGCCCCGCCTCCGGCCCCTGGGACATGGCGACGGCGACCGCACGGTTGAGCTCGACGACGGGCGACGGTGCAATGTGCGCCAGGGCGTCGTAGAGCATGGCGATCCGGGCGAAGTCCGTGCTGTCCGGGCTGCCGGCCGTCATGTGGCACGCCGCAATGGCGGCCTGAATCCGGTAGCTCCCGGGCCTGGCACCGCGGGAAATGCCGAGCCGGTCGGCGGCCGCAAGCAGCGCGGCAGCCTCTGCAACGGCAGCCGAATCCCACAGTGCGCGGTCCTGGGCTTCCAGAGTGACCAGGTCCCCCGTCGCGTCAGTCCGTGCCGTCCGCCGGGCGTGGTGGAACAGCATGAGTGCCAGCAGGCCCATGGCCTCCGGTTCCTGCGGTGACCCGTCGAGCAGGGCGATCAGCAGCCGGGTGAGGCGGATGGCCTCCCGGACCAGCGGCTCGCGGATCAGTGAGTCGCCGCCGGTGGCCGAGTAGCCTTCGTTGAACAGCAGATAGAGCACGGCCAGGATCCCCGCCGTGCGTTCGGTGATCAGCTCCGGCGGCGGCACCCGGTACGGTATTCCGGCATCCCGGATCTTGGTCCGGGCCCGGACCAGCCGTTTGGACATGGTGGCCTCCGAGACCAGGAACGCGCGCGCGATCTCGGCGGTGGTGAGCCCCGCGACGGTACGCAGCGTCAGCGCCACGCGGGCATCGAACGGGAGGGCTGGGTGGCAACAGGTGTAAATCAAACGCAACCGGTCGTCGTCGGCCGCCGGATCAATGACGGCATCTTCGGCCAGCCCCTCGAGCTCCGCAAGAACTGTCAGTTCACGGACGGCCTTCCGTTCGCTGGCAGCGCTCCGCATGCGGTCGATCGCCCTGTTCCTGGCCACGGTTGTCAGCCACGCCCCGGGGTTCCGGGGAATGCCGCGTTCCGGCCAGTCTGCCAGGGCGCGGGCGAACGCGTCCTGCACACAGTCCTCGGCCAGGCTCCAGTCGCCCGTCACGCGGATGAGTGTTGCCGTGATCCGCGCGGTCTCGGCGGTGGAGGCGGTTTCGACGGCGGCCTGGACGGCCGCCGTCGTCGGTGCCACTTCGTCTCCGCTCCGGTCAGCGGAGCCGTCCGCCGGGCGGACGGCTACTCGCCGAACGGCCACACGGGCCTGATCTCGATCTTGCCGAACCGTGCCATGGGGTGCTTGGACGCCACCTCGATGGCCTCGTCGAGATCGGAGCACTTGATGACGTCATAGCCCGCGATCCATTCCTTCGTCTCCGCGAAGGGGCCGTCCGAGACCACTACCTCGCCGCCGCGGACGGTGACGGTGGTGGCGTCCTCGACGGGACGCAGCCGGTCGCCGTGCAGGGCGACGCCGCGTGCCTCCATCTCGGCCACCCATTCCTCGATGTTGTCCTCGGCTGCCACGTACTTCGGCGCTGTGGGATCGCTGCAGATGAAAAGCATGTACTCCACGATGACTCCTTCTTTTGGGGTTGCTACACCAGTACGACGGACGGGGTGCCGCCAAAAGGACACCCGGGCAAAATTATTTCCATCGGCCTCCCGCTAAGCCTGCCATCAGGTCTCCGGTTCCGACGGCCTTTCCGCCGCCGATGTCGCGCCGGCGTCAACGGAAGGCCGTTTCAGTTGCCCAGAAGCCGGCGTTCGTGGGCAAAGGCGATCAGCTGCAGGCGCGTCCGCAGCTCCAGCTTGTCCAGCACACTGCGCAGGTGCGTCTTGACGGTGGCCTCGGAGACGAACAGGCCCCCGGCCATTTCCCCGTTTGTGAGTCCCTTGGCGGCGAGGAGGAACACATCCCGCTCGCGGACCGAGAGAACATCCAGAACGGACAGATCTGGCCCCGCAACAGGCGCCCTTCTCGCCGCGTGTTCGAACAGCGAGTGCACCGATCCCGGCGCGATAACGGAGTATCCGGAGTGAACCGTCCGGATGGCGGCCAGCAGGAATTCCGGCTCGGCACTCTTGAGCAGGTACCCGCTGGCCCCTGCCTGTACGGCTTCTACAACTGCTTGGTCTCGGTTGAAGGTGGTCAGCGCGATGATCTTTGGCTTGTCCGTATTGCTGGCGTCAGCATGGCCGATGATCCGGCTGGTAGCAGTGACTCCGTCCAGGACGGGCATGCGCAAATCCATAAGCATCACGTCCGGACGGCGCTCGGCTGCCAAGGCCACGGCCTGTTCCCCGTCAGCAGCGTCCCCGGAGAACTCCATGTCCTGCTGGCTTTCGATGAGCATGCGGATGCCCGCCCGGAACAGTGGCTGGTCATCAACCAAGGCCACCTTGATGCGCGATGCGGCCTCAGTCACGATTGTCAGCTTCCACCGCCGTGGCGGACACCGCAACAAGAGCGGCCCGCCGGTTGGGCCGGTTGCCGGCCGCGTCATCCTCCGTCGGGTTGAGGTTTCCACCCGTGTAGGGGATGAACACCGTCACCCGGAATTGCTCGCCGTCCGGTCCGGCCGTCAGCCAGCCGCCCGCCATGTGCGCCCGTTCGCGCATTCCGGGAAGGCCCCGGCCAGTCCGGTGTGGCTCCACAGATTGTCCATGCTGGGCAGCCACAGTTGCCGATGCGACGTGCAAGGTCAGGCCCGGACCACTCCAATCGAAGTGGAGACGGACAGCCGTTCCCCTTCCTCCGTGTTTGAGGGCGTTGGTCAGGCATTCCTGGACGATTCGGAAGACCGCCACCTGCTGTCCGCCGGAAAGATCAACGCGTGTTCCGGACTCACTGGATTCGATTTGCAGGCTGCCCCGCTGCATACCCTCAATCAGCGCCTCAATGTCACTGAGCCGCGGTTGCGGTACGGCCATGCCGTCGTCGCGCACCCCCTCGATGACACGCTGGGCGTCCACCAGCGCATTCCGGGCCGATCCCGCAATGTTTTCCAGTGCCCTGAGGACAGCCTTCGGCTGGTCCTTGCTCAGGTACCGGGTTCCGTCGGCTTGCGCTGCAATGACCGCGAGGGAGTGGGCGAGGACATCGTGGAGGTCCCGGGCGATGCGCGTCCGTTCCTGCTCCACGATCAGGTCGACCTCGGCCGCCTCAAGCGTGCTCTGGGCAAGTTCCCGCGCACGGAACAAGGTGCCCCGCTCCTGGTAGAGGGCCAGCAGGAGCCCAAGGGCGAAGCACGCCGCGGCGATCAGGACGAACAGGGCAAAGAGTTGCCACCCGTTCCGTCGAAGCATCCCCATGTCGCCGTCGTAGTGAATGAACCACCCCACGCCGGCGCCGTACCTCCACGAGAGCATGAGGAAGGCCATGGCGGCGGCGAAGAGCACATTGGCACAGGCCGCGATCAGCCGCATCCACCCTTGGGATATCCAGGTCGTAAAGGCCAGCGCGACAAACGAACCGATGTAGATCGCCCAGTTGTTGTCATACATGGGCGGGATGGCGTGCGCCAGCTGGCCGCCCAGCAGCACAGTGATCAGAGCCAGCGACGCCACCGGCTGCCAAGCGGCGACGGAAATCGCCAGCGTGACCAGGACAAGCGGCACCGTGCCGGGCCACGAATGCAGTCCGCCCACTCCAAAACCTTCCATCGGCGCCATCCGGCCGGCTTCGGCCGTGCACCACAGGGAGAAGAAAATGACGGCCGCCACCGGGGCGCCCCAATGCCGTACAAAGTTCATGACTGGTTCCATGCCTGCCACCCTATCCACGGCTTTCCCGTGCATATGCCGTATCCGGCCAATCTCCACCCGGAAGCCAGAACAATCATGCTGACGGCCAGACATGCGCGACATAAAGCGATAGCCAGGGACCGGCGTCGTACTTAGTGAAAACGGGCCAGGATCCCGAACCGAGCCTGGCGGTCAACGCCCCATTTGGGTGGAGCACGCGATGCGCCGGCAGGGTTTTCCCAACGCATCGGGCAGACACTGGCGTCGCTGTACTTCAGGTCTCTGCATCTCCAAGGGGGAGGACGGACTCACGGCTAAAAAGCCGCGGGCCTTTGTATTCAATACGGCTGATCCCGATGCAGGAGGAGACAATGGCGTCTCGCAGGGAAGTACTGAAACTGGGTGTTGTGGGCGCTGCCATGACCGGCGTGTTGGCAGGCGCCGAGGCGGCGGCGACCACAGAGCCGATAAGTCAGAGCCAGCTTGCCCCGCAGAACAGGCCCGTCCCGTTCAGGGGCGTCTTCCGGCGGCCCCCGGAGCTCGTGCCGTTTCAGCGGGGCTTCGATGGCGGTGACCCGAAACGACCTTTCGAGCGCTACGCACTCACCCAGAAACTCGGTCAAGCCCGGATGCTGCCGGGGCTCACCACCACTGTGGCCGGGTTCAACGGAATCTTCCCGGGTCCCACCATCCGGGCAAGGCAGGGCACCAGGATCGAGGTGCGGATCCGCAACGCGTTCCCGCAGACCGGCCTGCTCCAGCCGGGGACGTTCAGCACCTCCACGCACCTGCACGGCTCGGCGTCCCTGCCCCAGTACGACGGCTATGCGAACGACATCACCGTTCCCGGCTTCTTCAAGAACTACCACTACCCCAACAGGCAGACATCGCGCACGCTTTGGTACCACGACCACAAGCACCACATCACCGCACAGAATGTGTATTCGGGACTCGCAGCGTTCTACCCCCTGTCGGACCGTTTTGACCGGGCGCAGCTGCCGCAAGGGGAGTTCGACGTGCCGCTGATGATTTCCGACGCACTCTTCCAGGCGGACGGCTCGCTCGGTTACAACGACAACGGCGAAAAGGGGCTGTGGGGCGACATCATCCTGGTCAACGGGGTGCCTTGGCCCACGATGAGGGTCAAGCCACGCATCTATCGGTTCCGCGTGCTCGATGCGTCAATCTCACGCTCCTACCGGCCTACCCTCTCCAACGGTGAACCCGTCTATATCGTCGGCACCGACGCCGGCATGACACCGGTGGTCCAGGCCGTGTCGTCGTGGCGGCAGGGCACAGCGGAGCGCTACGAAATCCTCATCGATTTCCGAAAGTACAGGCCCGGGCAGACCGTCGACCTGCGCAACCTCAGCAACAAGAACAACATCGACTTTGCCAACACGAACAAGATCATGCGGTTCCAGGTGGTGGCCGATTCGGGTTCCGGGGCAGGGTCCATCTCCTCTATCCCGTCGAGGCTGGACAACGGGGGCTCGCCCACCGCGTCCCGGGGCGGCATCGACACGATGAGCCTGACGCCGCAGATGGCTACGGTGAAGAGGCAGCTCAGGT
Organism: Arthrobacter sp. NPDC056691; assembly: GCF_042791415.1. Classification (NCBI taxonomy): domain Bacteria; kingdom Bacillati; phylum Actinomycetota; class Actinomycetes; order Micrococcales; family Micrococcaceae; genus Arthrobacter; species Arthrobacter sp. NPDC056691. Next base: position 281,120 of record NZ_JBHTXX010000003.1, on the reverse strand, counting down.
TCGAGCGCCAGAACGGCCAATGGAGCATCAACGGGGTCCTGTGGGACGACATCGAAAGGTCCGGGTTCACCAAGCTGTTCGGCAACCCGCAGCCCTTCGCCGTCGAGCAGTGGACCATCATCAACCAGTCCGGAGGTTGGTTCCACCCCGTCCACATCCACCTGATCGATGCCAGGATCATCGCCCGCAACACCAACGGCGGCAAACCCTTCGCCTGGGAGCTCGGCCCCAAAGACGTCTTCTACGCAGGTGAGAACGAATCCATCACCGCGCTGATGCAGTTCGACGCCACGGCGCAGGAAGGAGGGAGGTACATGATCCACTGCCACAACCTGGTCCACGAGGACCACGACATGATGGTGCAGTACGCGGTGGCCAATTTGCGGACCAACGACCCGATCACGGCCGACCCGCCCAAACGTGACACCCTGCCCGCGAACGTCTTCCCGCCGGTGTACCGGCCACTGTTCCCGCCAGGGACGTGAGATGTATCCCTGACCGAAGCACGCCGGGCGGTCGGGCCCCGAGTTTTTGGGCAGATACCGCGACATGAATCGTGTCAAACGTGGATTACCTGGACAAAAACTCCGGGTGGGTGGTCAGGAGCGGTCGCTGGCTGAGCGTGCGAAACCGAGCCCGCAGACAACGTCAGTTCCGCGCTTTACAATGGGCATTCACAGGCAGGTGCGCGGGCGCTCCTGCTTCGTTCACGGCCGGTGTGAAGCGGCCGTGGGCGGATCATGAATGGGGATGACTGATCATGAGTGACGGCGCACCTGACTCCGGACCAGAACCCCGCGCCGTCCCGCCGCGAAGGCCGCCGAATCCTCCGCGTGCCGGAGCAAAAAAGGAAAGTCCGACGGCGGCCAACGGGCCGCCTGCCCAGCCCGCCATGCGGGTGGCGAGCAGGGAGGAAAGTCCCGCTCCGCCGTCGCTCGACAATTACGCAGAGTTCATCGCACGGCTGGACGCCGCGGCCGGCAAGCTCACTCCGCGGCGCGATGCCCTCAGCACGGCCCTGGGGGCCGCGGAAATGCTCTCCACCCAGAACCAGTCAGGGCTGGAGCTGTGGGGTCAGCGCCTCTCGCTCATCAGTCAGCTCCTGGCCCGGCACAGCGGACCACGTGAGGCGCGGAGATACAGCACCCTGAGGGAACTTCAGGACGTTGCAGCCAAGATGGAGCGGATGTTCACCAGTCGGACGCAGCGCGTGCAGGAAGTGTGCCGGTCGATCCGGGCGCGCCGGGACCAGATCAACACGTCCCTGTTTGAACTTGAGAAGAGCAGGGTCAAGCTGACGTCGTCCCGGATGCTCGCGCTGGAGCGGGAAAATCTCCGGAAGGCCGCCGATGATCTTTCCCTCTCACCGGAGGGCCTCAGCCTCGGCTTCCCGGATCCGGGCCTACGTGAAAGTCTTCGCGAAGCGCGGGAAGCAATCGTTCTGGCCGAGGCACTGCTGGAAGTGAAAGGGAACTGATCATGCCAACTCCACGCAGCGAGAACCGGGAAATCTGCAGCTTCACCTCCAAGGAATGGACGGGCAGGCCGGCCGACGGCGCGGGCGCCATGTTCGGCGGCCTTTCCATCATCGGCTTCGTGCTATGCCTGATCCTGATGATCTTTGCGCCTGGCCTCAGGGACGTCGGCGCCACAATTGTGTTCGTCGGAATCTTCGCTGCGACGTTCACGGTCCTGGCCATCCTGGGCACGAATTCGCGCGAGCGGGCCTTTTTGCAGCAGCTGACCGGAACTGTCAATGAGGTGATGCTTGAACTGACGGCCGACCGGACGACGCAACTCTCGCCGGATGAACTCCGTTCCCTCCTGGTCGAGGGCGGCAGCCACCCGCTGCTGGTGAACGGGGTGTCCGGCCTGCGCTTGAAGGTGGTTCGGGCACAGCTGCCGAAGCAGAGCAACAAGCCGAACACGGAGGCGGTCACCACGACGCGGATCGTCATCGCAGCCACCCCTCCCGATTACGGAATCGGCAGCTTTGACCGGCTGCTCGAAACTGCAACGACAGACCCAGGCTTCAATTCGGCCGCGTCGTAGCGCTGCAGTGTAACGGCGGCGACGTCGGGAAGAATGGGCGAGTACGGATCGAAGCCACGAAGGGGGCCGCATGGTCGTTGACTTCATACTCCTGCTCATCGAAGGAGCACTGGCCTTTGTCGAGCATCTGTTTCTGCACGGAAGGGCTTCGCGCAGAGGCCGAGTCCGCAAGAGCCTGGAACGCCGGATAGCTCAACGCTCCGAAAACGCCCAGAACTGATCTGCGGCAGAGCCCTGAGCATACAATCGCCCAAGTAGGGAACATCTGGCATCGCAGCCAACTTGGGGGAACATACAGTGCTGGAACTGAAGCGCATCTACTGGACACGGGTGTCCCTTCGGATGGCATACTCCGCGGCCATTGTTTGGCTCGCCGCAGCGTTCGTCTTTTCCTTCCAGCCGAACACAGTCCACACGACCTTCGGCGACGCCGGCCCGTCGGTCACCGACATCCTGGGCAAGATGTTCGACGGCGTCCTGGCGGCGGTCACGGCCCCGGGGCTCGTCATTGCTGCCCTGGTGATCACGGTGCTCATCATCCGCTCCCGGGATGTGCGGCGGCGGGATCCCGTCCGCCGTTTCACCCGGCAACAGCGCCGCGAAGGAATGGCCCGGGCCGACGGCCAGTGCGAGATGGAGGCGGGCTTCGGCCGCCGCTGTTCCCGCCCCGCCGAACATGGCGACCACTTCTATCCCTGGTCCAAGGGCGGCTCCACCAGCCTGCAGAACTTCGTCGCCGCGTGCAGCGGGTGCAACCGGGCCAAGGGCGCGCGGATCCCGTCGCCTTCGCAGCAGGAAAGGCTGGAACGACGACGGCGGACGTACGTCACGCTCGAGGACGCGGTGATCGTCGGGGAACGGCAGCCGCTGCCGTAGTCCGGCGAACGGCGCGCGTCCACTGCAACGCGGGCGTCGCAAGCACCGACCTGCGGAATGACTATTGACCCACCCCGGGACCGACACGGGCTGAGCAGGTGCGAAGAAAGCAACGCTGGGTCACTTAGCGCCCAATTTGCCGCCTTCATTGGGCGCTAAGCGGCCCCGCGGTGCCCCAAGTTGTCCGCGGCGACCTTTAGAGTGAACTGACTGGGTGTGAGCCGCCGCACGAAGGACACGATGGACTACTACGCAATCAACGCGCTGCGTGAGAACCATGCAGGCTGGTCCCTGCTGCGCGCCCAGAACGCCCCGCTGGCCATCTCGTTTTTCATGGCAGCATTCACGGAGCCCAACCAGCCAGCGTGCTGATGGATGAGGCGACGCTGCTCGCGCACCGGGAAGCGTGGGGAACGGTGCCGCCCCGTCGAGGGCTGCACTGGGCAGGCTGACGGCGGAGGAGGCTGCACTCTATGAGGCGCTGGGCAATGACACGTACGGGCCGTCCGTCCGCCTCGAACAGGAGCTGATCCGCTGGGACTGGGCCCTGGAGCGCCTCCACCCCGCTGGTTGAGCACGCCGAAAACCCCGGCCGGACCTTTACCGCCGCCCGCCTGCCACCCCGGCCCCGCGGGCGCGCCGGACGCGGGTCTTGCCGGTGTGCACCAGGAACGGAACCGCACGGCGGTGCACCCGCCCATGCGAGGCATGAACCGCCGCTGAGGGAACCGCAGCGGGCACTGCCCGCTCGGAAACGGCACGCTCCCGCAAGGCCCTCGCGTCCGCGCCCCGGTAGTAGAAGTGCTTGGCCGTCTCCACGAGCACGAGGTACAGCACCACCATTCCCACAAGCGCCAGGAAAAAGGGGCCAGGCAGGGGACGGAAACCGACGAGGCTGCCGAACGGCGTGTACGGAATGACGGCCCCGGCCGCCGCCACGGCCAGAACGCCGGCTGTGAGCGTGGCCGAGGCGCGGCTCCGGAAGAAGGGGATCCGGCGCGTCCGGATGACGAAGACGATCAGTGTCTGGGTGGCGAGCGATTCCACGAACCACCCGGCCCTGAACTCCTCCGGCGCCGCCTGGAAGACCCAGAGCATGAGCCCGAACGTCGCGAAGTCGAAGAGCGACGAGATAGGCCCGAAGATGAGCATGAAGTGCCGGATGGCGCCGATGTCCCAGTGCGCGGGCCGCCGGAGCTGGTCCGCGTCCACCCTGTCCGTGGGGATCGCCAGCTGGCTCGTGTCGTACAGCAGGTTGTTGAGCAGGATCTGCCCCGGGAGCATCGGCAGGAAGGCCAGGAACGCGCTGGCCGCCGCGGCGGAGAACATGTTGCCGAAGTTGCTGCTGGTTCCCATCAGCAGGTACTTGATGGTGTTGGCGAAGATCCGCCGCCCGCCCACCACGCCGTCGGCCAGCACGCCAAGGTCCTTCTCAAGAAGAACGACGTCGGCCGCGTCCTTCGCGACGTCCGTCGCGCTGTCCACGGAGATGCCGACGTCGGCCCGGTTCAGTGCGAGGGCGTCGTTAACGCCGTCGCCCAGGAAGCCGACGGCGTGGGCCCGCCTCAGAACGATGACGATCCGTGCCTTCTGCTCCGGTGAGACCCGGGCAAACACGCGGGCGCCGGCGGCGGCCGCGGCCAGTTCGTCGTCGTCCATGTCGCTGACCTGGGCACCGGTGAGGACGGCGCCCTCGGGCATGCCGAGCACGGAGATCACGTGCTGTGCCACGAGCGCGTTGTCGCCCGTGGCCACTTTGACCTCGACGCCGAGCCCCGCGAGCCGCTGGATCGACGCCCGGGCGTCGGCCTTGGGCTGGTCGATGAAGCTCAGGAAACCCGCCAGCGTGAGGCGGGTACCGCCGTCGTCCTTGTCTTCTGCGCCAGGCCCGGCGGCGGGCCCGCTCGCGACGGCGACTACCCGCGCCCCGCGCCGGAACAGTCCGTCGAGGAGCGTGCGGGCGTCGGGACTGACGCCGGCGCAGCGGTCGAGGACCGCCTCGGGCGCGCCCTTGAGGATGCGCACGGGGCCGCCGGCCCGGGCCACCGTGGTCTGGATGGTCCGCGTTTCGTGGTCGAAGGGGCGAAGGCCCAGCCGGTGCTGCCCGGCGAGCTGCGGCAGGAGTTCCGGAAAGGCCTCCCACAGGGCAGCGTCCACGGGGTTCTGCCCGGCACCGGAGGCGCCGGGTTCGGCGGGGTCGGCCTCGCAGCACAGCAGTGCGAGCTCGACGAGCTGCCCGGCCGCGTCCTGCCCCGGAGTGACCGGCAGCGCCTCCTCGAAGCCGATCCGCCCCTCGGTGAGCGTGCCGGTCTTGTCGGTGAGGAGGACGTCCAGGTTGCCCAGGTCCTCGATGGCGAGCAGCCGCTTGACCAGGACGCCGTCCTTGGCGAGGAGGCGCGAGCCTGCGGCGAGGCTGGTGCTCACGACGGCGGGCAGCAGCTGCGGCGTGATGCCCACGGCGATGGCGAGGGAGAAGAGGACCGAGTCGAGGAGCGGCCGCTGCAGCAGCAGGTTGATGGCCAGGATGCCCCCGGTGAGCGCCAGCCCGACCCACAGGAGCATGAGCGAGAACTCCTTGAGGCCGCGCTGGAAGGCCGTCTCGGGGAGGCCCTGGGCGAGGCCCGCGGCGATGTGGCCGAACTCCGTCTGGTGCCCGGTGGCGGTGACCACGGCGCGGGCGGTCCCGGCGTGGACCACCGTGCCCATGAGCAGGCAGCTGGAGAGGTCTGCGAGTGCAGAGCCGGCCGGAACGGGGTGCACGGACTTCTCCACCGCGGCCGATTCGCCGGTAAGGACGCCCTCGTCCGCCTCGAGGTCGTCGGCCTCGAGCAGGCGGGCGTCCGCCGGAACGATGTTCCCCAGGCCGATCCGGATCACGTCGCCCGGGACGAGTTCCCGCACGGGCAGGGGCCGCTCGGCCCCGGCCCTGACGACGACGATCGTGTGGCTGATGCGCCCGTGAAGATCCGCGGCGGTGCGTTCGGCCCTGTACTCATTCACGAAGCCGAGCAGGGCGCTGCCGAGCAGGATCGTGGCGATGATGGTCGCGTTCAGCTGGTCACCGGTAGCGAACGACATCCCCGCGGCGGCCACCAACAGCCCCTGCAGCGGGCTCGCGAACTGGCGGACCAGCACGTGCGGCCAGCTGACGCGCCGCGCCTCGAGGACGTTCGCGCCGAGGGCCAGGCGGCGGCCCGCTTCCGCCTCGGCGAGCCCGTCGGAGGCGGAGCCGAGCGCCGAAAGAACATCCCCGGCTGGCATCGTCGCCGCCCGGGCGACGGGCAGCTGCACGGACTGGGGGTGAGTCTGCACGCTCACGAGGCACACTCTACGCTCGCCCATCCCGGGCGCCTACACGCGGGAACGGGCCGGGGTTGGCAGGGGCCAGCCTCAGTCCCGGTCGTACCGGGCGAGTGCCTCTATGTAGACAGCGGCGGTTTCCTGGTCGCCCCTGTCGGTGTATTTGGCGATGATGTTCGCCAGGTCGTGTTTGATCACCCAGTGCGCGTCATAGGGTTCACGAGGAACCGGAACGTAATCGTTCATTGTTTCTCACCCCCTTGCGCATCCTCACGCTCCAGCAGATAGCGCAGAAACGCCGCCTGGTTGTCGATTTCCCGCTGTTTGCGCGGGGAAACCCACTCCAGCAATTCTTGGTCCTCAGCCATGTTGTCCACCCCTTCCAGGCTATGGATTGATGGTGAACCCGTTCATTCAAGATCGGCGAAAGTTTCAGGCAAGATCAGCCAAGTCTTCCTCTACAGCAACGCGGTCAGGACTCCAGCCCACGAAGGGTCTCCTTCGCGCCGTCGCCGTGCAGGCTGGCCAGGGCGTCGGAGTAGGCGGCCACAAAGCGCTCGTTGTCAACGAGGTCGCCGAAGACTTCCCGGTTCGAGATGAAGGACAGCGGGTCCTGCCGCTGGCGCGCTGCGGCGGCCATGAGCGTGTCCTTCAGCCGGTCCACCACGTCAATAGCACTGCCCTGCTCGTCAACGCCTTCCGCATACCGGGCCCAGCTCGCCACGATGGCCGCTGACCGCCGGATATCTCCCCCGTTACCGAGGTTGATGCGGACCACGGGCAGGAGCCACTTCGGGATCCTGTCCGAGCTCTCGGCGCACAGGCGGGCCAGAGTGTCGCGGACGTATTCGTTGGAGAACCGCTCGATCAGGGTGCGCTTGTAGGCGTCGAGGTCGATGCCGGGCACCGGCTGCAGGGTGGGGGTTGCTTCCCTGTCCATGTAGTCGAGCAGGAACCGGGCGAACAGCGGGTCCTGCGCCGCCTCGTGCGCGTAGCGGTAGCCGGCGAGATGGCCGAAGTAGCACATGCCCTGATGGCTGGCGTTGAGCAGCCGCAGCTTCATCAGCTCGTACGGCTCCACGTCCTCGACGAGCTGCACGCCGGCCTTTTCGAAGGACGGGCGGCCCAGGCTGAAGTGGTCCTCCAGCACCCACTGTTCGAACGGCTCGCAGACCACCGGCCAGCCGTCCTCCAGGCCGAATTCCTCGGCGATGGCCCGGCGGTCCTCGTCCGTGGTGACGGGGGTGATCCGGTCCACCATGCTGTTGGGGAACGGCACGTTCTCCGCCACCCAGGCGCCCAGCTCCGGATCCTTGAGCGACGCAAAGGCGGTGAACATCTTTCGCGCCACGTCGCCGTTGCCCTGGATGTTGTCGCAGGACATCACGGTGAAGGGCTCCAGGCCCCGATCACGACGGCGGCGCAGGGCTTCGGTGATGAGCCCGAAGGTTGTGCGCGGCGCGGCACCCGGCTGGAGGTCGTGGACCACGTCGGGGTTCCCGGCGTCGAAGTCCCCGGTGACGTGGTGGAAGTTGTACCCGCCCTCGGTGACTGTCAGCGAAACGATGCGGACGCCGTCGGACGCCATTTTCTCGATGACCGCCTCGGGGTCGTCGGGGGCGAAGAGGTACTCGATGATCGAGCCGATGACCCGGCCTTCGCGCGTGCCGTCGGGGTTCTTGACCACCAGCGTGTACAGGCAGTCCTGGCCGTCCATGACCTGCTTCATGCGGGCATCGCCGGGCAGGACGCCCACGCCGCAGATGGCCCAGTCGCGTGCCAGGCCGGCGTTCATCAGCTGGTCCAGGTACATGGCCTGGTGGGCGCGGTGGAAGCCGCCGACGCCGAAGTGGACGATCCCCGCGGTCAGGGCCGACCGGTCGTAGGACGGCCTGCCCAGGCTGACAGGGAGTTCGGTAAGTGTTGCATTCGTGAGCATGTGCTGTTTCCTTTCGGCGCGGGCTGTCAGCGGCCCGGGTAGACGACTGCTTTGAGCTGACCGGGCTGCTTGCCGGCCTTGAGCGCTTGCTCTGATTCGGCGAGGGTGAACCTGCCGGTGACCAGGATGTCCAGGTCCACCTTGCCGTCGGCTATGAGCTGGATGGCCAGCGGCCAGGTGTTGGTGTAGCGAAACACGCCGGAGAGCCAGATCTCACGGTTCTGGATGAAGGAGACGGGGAGTTCGACGTCGTCCGCCCCCAACCCGACCAGGATCACCTTGCCGGCGGGGCCGACGGCCCTTATGCCGGAACGGACCGCCTGGGGTGCGCCGGAAGCGTCAATAAACGCATCGACGTCGAGCCCTTCCACGCTGTCCGTCCGCGCGTTCAGCGCGTGCGTCGCCCCGTGCTCCAGCGCGAACGCGAGCCGGTCCTCGGCGATGTCGCTGATGTAGATCTCGGTGGCGGCGAACGCGCGGGCGGCCTGGGCGGCGATGATGCCGATGGGTCCGGCGCCGGCGATCAGCACCCGGCTGCCGGGCTTGATGCCGGCGCGTTCGCAGGCCCACAGCCCCACCGAGAGCGGCTCGATCAGGGCGGCGGCCTCGTCGCTGACGGTGTCCGGGATGTCGTACGCGAAGTCGGACTGGATGGTGACGTATTCGGCGAAGGCGCCGTCGACCGGCGGGGTGGCGTAGAACTCGATGTCCGGGCAGAGGTTGTACCGCCCGGCCTTGCATTGCCTGCAGGTCCGGCAGGGGCGCTGGGGTTCGACGGCGACCCGCTGGCCGATGCGTGCGGGGTCGACGGCGGTTCCGACGGCGGTGATCCGGCCGGAGAGTTCGTGGCCGAGGATCAGCGGGTGGTCCACCACGTAGTCGCCGATCCGGCCGTGCTCGTAGTAGTGGACGTCGCTGCCGCAGACGCCGACGGCGGCCACCTGCACCAGGACCTGGTCGGGCTCGAGGCCGGGGACGGGCAGGGTTTCCATCGACATGCTCCCCTGGCGCTTCAGGACGGCGGCGCGCATGGTGGCGGGCGTTGCTGGTTCCGTGTGGATGGCGGACTGGGCGGTTGATGTGGTCATCGAGGTGTTCCTTGGAAAATCGGGAGTGGAAGGGCGCTATTTGACGGCGCTGGTTATTTCACGGCGCCAAGGGAGAGGCCCTGGACGAGCTTGTCCTGCGCGGCGAAGCCGGCGCACAGCACGGGCAGGGAGATCACGACGGCGGCGGCGCAGACCTTCGCGAGGAACAGGCCCTGGCCGGAGACGAAGCCGGTGAGGAACACCGGGGCGGTGCCGGCGACGACGCCGGTGAGGACGCGGGCCAGCAGGAGTTCGTTCCAGCTGAAGATGAAGCAGATCAGGGCGGTGGCGGCGATGCCGGGCATGGCGACGGGGGCGATGATCTTGCGCAGGATGAGCAGGAGGCTGGCGCCGTCGATCTGGGCGGCCTCGAGCATTTCCTCCGGGACTTCGGCGAGGAAGGAGCGCATCATCCAGACGGCGATGGGCAGGTTCATGGAGGTGTACATCAGGATCAGGAACCAGATGTTGTCCAGCGCGCCCACGGTCCTCGCGAAGAGGTAGAGCGGCAGGATCGCGGCCACCACGGGCATCATCTTGGTGGAGAGGAAGAAGAACATGACGTCGGTCCACTTCTTCACCGGCCGGATGGACAGGGCGTAGGCGGCCGGGATGGCCAGTGCCAGGACCAGGACGGTGGAGAGGACCGAGGCGGTGGCGGAGTTGATCAGCGGCGGCCACGGGCTGACCCCGGAGCTGGCGCCGAAGAATTCCTTGTAGGCGTCCAGGGTGAGGTTGGCGGCGATGGACGGCGGGTTGGTGGCGGCGTCGGTTTCGGAGTGGAAGGAGGTCAGGATCATCCACAGGACCGGTGTGGCGAAGAGCAGGGCCAGCAGCCAGGCGGCGATGCCGGCGGCGGTGTTGTTCCGGGTGGGGTCCATCCGGGACTTGCGCCCGGATTTTCCGAAGCTGAGGCGGGAGCCTGTCTTCACGGCGGCGGGGCCGGGCTGCGTGCTGTGCGGCGTGGTGAGGGTGCTCATCGTGCTGCCTCCTTCTTGAAGAGCGAGAAAACGGTGCGCAGGGCGAAGGTCGCCACGATGATGGTGCCGATGACCACCACGACGCCGGCCGCGGAGGCCAGGCCGTATTCGTTGGCGAAGTAGAACGTCTGGTAGATCGCGTAGGGCAGGTTGGCGGTTCCCAGTCCCCCGGCGGTGAGGGTGAAGACGGAGTCGAAGTTCTGCACGATGTAGATCGCGCCGAGCAGGCCGCCGAGTTCGATGTACTGGCGCAGGTGCGGCAGGGTCAGGTGCCGGAAGATGGCCCAGGGCGTGGCGCCGTCCATCTGTGCGGCTTCCACGGTGTCCATCGGTCGGGACTGAAGTCCGGCCAGCAGGATGAGCATCATGAACGGGGTCCACTGCCAGACCAGGGACACGATGACGGCCATCAGCGGCGCCTGGGACAGCAGGTCCAGCTGGGGCGCGGCGTCGTTTCCGAACAGGGACCAGACCCAGGTCAGGATCCCGTTGATCAGCCCGTAGGTCGGGTTCAGCAGGGCGTGCTTCCAGATCAGGGCGGCGGCCACGGGCACCACCAGGAACGGGGCGATCAGCAGGGTCCGCGCCAGTCCCCTGCCGATGAATTTCTTGTCCAGCAGCAGGGCCAGGCCCAGTCCGATCAGCAGACTCAGCAGGACCACTGAAACGGTGAGGAGGATGGTGGTGAAGATGGCCTGGCGCAGGTCCGGATCGGTGAGGACCGTGACGTAGTTCTCCAGGCCGGCGAAGGCGGTCTTGTCCGGGCTCAGGCTGTTCCAGTTGAGGAACGAGATGATCAGCGTCACCGCGAACGGGAGCTGGGTGACGATGATGAGGAAGACCAGGGCCGGAAGCAGCGGTGCGCGCCGTGCCCAGGCCAGGGCGCGTTCCCGTGACCGGGCGTTCCGTGAGTTGGTGTTCCGTGGAGGTGTGGCTGCGTTGTGTCCCGGACGGGAGATACGCGCCGTTGCGGTAGTCATGGTGTTCTCCTGCGGTTGGGTTGAGGTCACTTGTACTTGGTGCCGACTTTTTCGGCGGCCTGCTGGCCCTTGGCCAGCGCGTCGGCCACGGTGCCCTGGCCCGCGATGGCGGAGCTGACGCCCTGGGAGACGCTGGTGCCCAGGGCCGCGAATTCGGGGATGCCGACGAACTGGATCCCGACGGCGGGGCGCGCCTGGGCTCCGGGGTTCTTCGGGTCGGCGTTTTCAATGGCGAAGCGTTCGGCCTTGAAGAACGGCGCGGCCTGCTGGAACTCGGCGTTCTCGTAGGTGGAGATGCGCTTGCCGGAAGGGACCTTCGCCCAGCCGAGCTTGGCGGCAACGAGTTCCTCGTAGTCCTTCGAGCTGGCCCAGGCGATGAACTTCCCGGCAGCGTCCTGCTTCTTCGAGGCCGCCTGCATGGCCCAGGACCAGGTCCACAGCCAGCCGGAGGACTTGGTGTTTTTCACCGGTGCCTGGGCGTAGCCGATCTTGCCCTTCACTGGTGATGCCTCGGATTCCAGCGCGCCGGCGGCCGAGGTGGCGTCGTACCACATGGCCACCTTGCCCTGGCTCATGTTGTTCAGGCACTCGGTGAACCCGGCCTGCGCGGCCCCGGCCTCCCCGTGCTCGCGGACCAGCTTGGTGTAGAACTCGGTGGCGGCGGTGAACTCGGGTGCGTTGACCTGCGCGTTCCAGTCCTTGTCGAACCAGGTCCCACCGTAGGTGTTCACCACGGTGGTCAGCGGAGCGAAGACCTGGCCCCAACCGGGCTGGCCGCGCAGGCAGATGCCCTTCATCCCCGGGGCTGCACCGTCCACCTTGGCCGCAATGTCGGCCACCTCATCCCACGTCGGCTTCTCCGGCATCGTCAGGCCCTTGGCCTCCAGGATGTCCTTGCGGTACATCAGGAACGAGGACTCGCCGTAGAAGGGCTCGCCATAGAGCTTGCCGTCCTTGCCCGTGAGGGATGCCGTGTAGGCGGGCAGGATGTCCGCCTGGTTGAACTTGGGATCCTTGGCCACGCTGTCCAGCGGTGCTAGCCAGTGGTTGGCCGCGAAGAAGGGGATCTCGTAGTTCGACAGGGACGCGACGTCGTACTGGCCGGCCTGGCTGGAGAACTCCTGGCTGATCTTGGCCCGGACGTCGTTCTCCGGCAGGACCGTGTAGTTGACCCGGATGCCGGTTTCCTTCGTGAAATTGTCCGCGGTCAGCTTCTGCAGGTCCTCCATCTGGGGGTTGTTCACCATCAGCACGTTGATGCTGTTCGGGTCGCCGGCAGCTGATCCGCCGCCCGCACCGGCGCAGGCCGAGGCGGACAAGGCGATGCACAGGGCACCTGCGGCCAGTGAGGCGGCGCGCATGTTGGGACGCATAAGAACTCCTTTGTGCTCAAGAGTCGGGACACGAGCCGGGCCGAAGTAGTAAGCCAGACTCAAGGGCCGCTAGGCCCGGTCGGTTCTCAGTTGAGATGCTCATATGAGCAACAGCAAATGCTCATCTGTCATGTGACTCTAGTCATATATACTCGTTTGAGCAAGAGGCAATACTCAAATGATCAGGTGTGCGAGAGGTGACGAGCATGACGGAGCATTCCCATGAGGAGCTTCTGGCGCGCATCAGCAGCGAGTACTACCTGGAAAACCGCTCCAAGGTGGAGATCGGCGCCAGCTACGAGATCTCGCGGTTCCAGGTGGCCCGGCTGCTCACGGAGGCCCGCGAGACGGGCATCGTGGAGATCAAGGTGAACTTTCCGTCCCGCGTCTCCAAAGCCGACATCCGCCGCATCGAGTCGGCGCTGGGGATTGGCGAGGTAATCGTCGCGGACACCAACGGGGATGTGATCCAGGCGCGCGGCATCCTGGCCAAGGCGGCCGCCGTCGAAATCTCCCGGCAGGCACCAGCGGGCGGGACCATGGGCATCTCCTGGTCCCGCACCCTGGACGTGGCGTCGCGGCTGGTCCGGGAGCTTCCCCGGTGCGACGTCGTCCAGCTTGCCGGCGCCCTCCCCACGGAAGGCGAGAGCAATCCGCTCGAGCTGATCCAGCGGCTGGGACATGTGAGCGGGGGGCTCACCTGGCCGCTGTGGGCACCGTTGGTGGTGGAAGATCCGACGACGGCGGCCGGCTTGCGCCGTCAGCCCGAGATCGCCGAGGCACTGGCCAAGGCGGATTCACTCGATCTGGCCGTCGTGGCAATCGGGGCGTGGAAGCCGGCCACCTCTACCATCTGGGACCGCGCCGACGCCGGACTGCGCCAGGCGGCCATCGAGGCCGGCGCAGTGGCCGAGTGTTCAGGCCGGCTGCTTGACGCTGCGGGTGTCCCGGTGGAATCGGGGCTGGACGAGCAGATCATCGCCGTCACCATCAAGCAGCTGCAGCGGACCCCGAAGGTGATTGCCGTGGCCCAGGGGGAAGGGCGCGCTGAAGGCGTGCTGGCCGTGGCCAAGGCCGGGTTCGTCACCACCCTGATCATCGATTCACCGCTGGCCCGGGCCCTGACTGACCTGATCGCCGAGTCCGCTGGCTGAGCCTTTCGAAACCCAGCACCGTTGGTTGAGCTGTTGAAACTGCTTCGGTCGCCGTCGTACCGCGCAACTCCACACCAACGCGGTCCGCGTCAGCGAGCGCCGCGAGCCACCTTGAGCGCCTAAACTCCCTTCGCCCTGGCCTGAACCAGATTGGCGAACGGCAGTCTTCCGTAAATGCCGATGAATTTCGCGTGGTACATGGCTTCGGCAGAGTTCACCTCGGAAGCCGGCAGTTCCTTCCACGCGATGAGTAGCGATTGGGAGTCGGCGAGTTGCCAGATGAGCCGCCCGTCCCAATGGCCCACAGGCTTCCCGCGGCCGAAGTCAGTGAACTCCTGAATATGTTTTCGTAGTCCCCGGTTGCCCGTGCTTCCTGGACCTGCTTTCCCGATGTACAGGACGTCAGCTTTCTCGACCCACTCGTCCTCCAAGGCAGGATGGGGCAGGGATGGATCCCGCTTCTTGAATCGGGCTCCCGAGCTCTTTGCAAGGAACTGTCGTTCGAAGCCCTCGGGTTTGAGCACCACATAGATTCCGGTGGACCTCGGAACCCGGTTGATGTCGAGCTGATCAAACGATCTAAATCCAGCGAACCCGTCGTCTGTTAGCGTCTGCTTGTTGATCTGCAATGCGTGTTCCTTAATCTGGATCGTTGCGCCTGAGCAGATACCGGCTACTCAAGGTGTGCGTAATCCGGTAGCGCGAACGTCTGGGCTGGTGGGCCGCCCCGGCTCATACGGGTGGCGATTCCACGCACCACCCGCGTGCCGGCTACGCGCACAGCAGCCTGCAGCAGGGCGACGCCGGCTCGTGAGGTGGGGTTCGCGATCCTCGGTACACCGGGCGGCAGCTTTTGGGTCTGGTTGACCCACGGCCGCATTATCCGCTCATACGCGGCCAAGCCATCGCATAGGGCCGTGTGCTTGGCGATCTCTCCCGCCAGCACGTAGGCCCCGACGACAGCGAGAGTCGTGCCCATCCCTGTCATCGGGGAAGGACAATGGGCGGCGTCACCGACCAGCACGACGTGGCCTTTCGACCATCGAGGGGCGTGCACTTGGCCCACTTCCTCGAAGTACAGGTCCTCGACGTCTTCCAGCGCTCTAAGTACGCGGTCGGTCTCCCAGCCGCCGCCGGAGAAGGTCTGGCGCAGCAGTGCGCGCTGCTCCTCCGGTGTCCGCCCGCTGGCGGGGTCGCGCTTTTCACCCCGGGACAGCGTGCGGGTAATCAGCACACGCATGGTGCCGTACCGGTCCGGCCGCAGGGAGATGGTGCCACCGGGGGTGTTGAACCACCGCCACCAGTCGGTGTCCGAGTCGGTGCGGGCGATCGTCGCCCAGGTCGCCTCCAGACCCAGGGACGTCACTACCGGTTCGTCACCGAAGACCAGCCTGCGGGTGTCGGAGCCGATGCCGTCGGCGGCGACGACGAGGTCGAACCGTTCCGCGCTGCCCTGCTCGAACGTCACCAGGGCGGCGTCGCCTTCCGGCTGCAGCGATGTGATGCGGTCGCCGAAGCGGTAGTCGGTACTGGCAGAGGTGTTGGAGACAAGCAGCTCGGCGAGGTCGCCGCGCAGGATCTCCACCTCGGAGGTCAGGCTCATGCCGCTTGGGTCCCCGACCGGGAACCGCGCCAACACCTGCCCGCGCGCCCCGACGAACTCCAGCCCAGACTCACCGGTGTGGGCAGCGCGGACCTGGTCCTCCAGCCCCATCCTCCGGATGACCTGAAGTCCCGCCCCGTTGACGTCAACGTTCTGCCCACCGGTGCGCAGAGCCGGCGCCCGCTCCACAACGGTCGTGCGCCAGCCATAGCGCTCCAGCCAGTAGGCCAGCGCCGGACCGGCGACGCTCGCACCTGCGATCAAAACGGAAGGAGTAGGCATGCTCCGAGGGTAGCCCAAGCAACCCTGCCGAAGATGCGGAAGAGTTTTTGTCCAGATAATGGCTTCTGGAAGCCTCTGAGCGGCCATTATCTGGACAAAAACTCGAAATGCGTTGCCTTTGGATGTCCGCGGTGCCCCTTAGAGTGAACTGACGGCAAGTGAGGCGCAGCACCGCGAGGACCGGATGGACTACTACGCAATCAACGCCCTGCGTGAGAACCATGCAGGCTGGTCCCTGCTGCGCGCCCAGAACGCCCCGCTCGCCATCTCGTTTTTCATGGCCGCCTTCACCGGTCCCAACCAAAGGAACCTCGGCCGGCAGCAGCTCATCGACAGCCTGGACGACGTGCTCTTCGGCCTGCGGGATGCCTACGGCGAGGACAAGTTCCCGCGGCAGGCAGCTGAATACCTGGACGACTGGGCCGCCCCCGAAAGGGCCTGGCTACGGAAGTACTACATCCAGGGCCACGACGAGCCACGGTACGATCTCACCCCTGCCGCGGAGGATGTGGTCCGCTGGGTGGAGAGCCTCAAGGGCAGGGACTTCGTCGCCACCCAGTCGCGGCTCACCAGCATCTTCGCCGTCCTCGAGCGGCTGGTCCAGCAGTCCGAGACGGACCCCGAGGTGCGCCTGAACGAACTGCAACAGCAAAGAGACAACATCGACGCCGAGATGCAGCGCATCCGCGACGGCAACATCCGCGTCATGACAGCCCCTGAAGCGCTGGACCACTTCCAACAGCTGCAAGCATTGGCCAAGGACCTCCTCTCCGACTTCCGCGAGGTCGAACAGAACTTCCGGAAACTGGACCGCCAGGTCCGCGAGCAGATCGCCACGTGGGATGGCACCCAGGGCGAGCTGCTGGAATCCATCTTCGCCAACCAGCAGGACATCAGCAGCTCCCTGCAGGGCCGGACGTTCCAGGGCTTCTGGGACTACCTCATGTCGCCGGAATCCCGGCGGAAACTGCAGGAACTCCTCCAGCGCGCCACCCAGATCGAGGCACTGGCCAGCACCGATAACCTGCACGCGGTGACCAATCTGCACCAGGACTGGCTGCCCGCCGTCGAACAGACGCAGGGCACCGTCCGCCAGCTGTCCCAGCAGATGCGCCGGCTGCTGGACGACAAGGTGTTCCTCGAGAACAAGCGCATCATGCAGCTGATCCGGAGCGTCGAATCGGGCGCGCTGGCAACACGGGAACAGCCCCCGCAAGGGGACTTCATCGCCATTGACGGTCCGCAGGTGGACATCACGTTGCCGTTCGAACGGCCGCTGTACGAGCCCAGCCGGCGGGTCATGGTGGAGGACCACATCGAAACCGCCGACGACGCAGACGTGGACGCCGGCGCACTGTTCAGCCAGTTCCACGTGGACAAAGAACGGCTCAAAGCCAACATCGACGCCGTCCTCGCCGAGGCGGAACAGGCCACTCTCGCCGAGATCACAAAGAAGCACCCCGTCACGCAGGGGCTGGCGGAGATCGTGGCCTACTACCAGCTGGCCACGGAGTCGGACTGGGCCACCATCAACGCAGAGACTGAGCAGCACATAGCCTGGCAACTGGAAGACGGCAGCATGCGCGAAGCCACCCTCGAACAGATCATCTTCGGAAGGCCCGCATGAATCCGGCAGCGAATTTCCCAGCCACAACCGAAACGGAAAGCCGCACGCCCGAGGAACTTCCCGGCGTCGTCACCCGGCTCTTCAAAGGCGTGCTGTACGCCGAAACTGACGAGAAGATCTGGCAGTCGCTGCTGGGCCTGTCCTCGCAGGTCCGCGACTACGTGTCCGTGCTTGGGCTGGACCTGATCCTGGACGAGTCCGAGGGCTACGCGTTCCTGAAGTCGCGCGAGGATCCCGACGGCACGCTTCCCCGGCTCATCGCCCGCCGCACGCTCACCTTCAACGTCAGCCTGCTGCTGGTGCTCCTGCGCCGCCGCATGCTGGAGTTCGACATCAACAGCAGCGAAGTCAGGCTCATCATGACCGAGCAGGACATCGTGGACATGGTCTCGCTGTTCCGGCCGGAATCCAGTAACGAGGCCCGGACGCTGGACCGGCTCCGTGCCGACATCAAGAAAGTGGTGGAGCTCGGCTTTCTTCGGAAGCTCAAGGGACAGGCGGACACGTACGAGGTGGCCCGCATCCTCAAGGCGTTCGTGGACGCCCAGTGGCTGGAGGAGTTCGATACGCGGCTGGCGGACTACCGTGCGACGCTCGCCGGAACGCTGGGCGCCGAGACGCTGGGCGCCGGGACCCCGGAGGAGGACAGCAAGTGAGCACTGAAGTGCAGGACACGCTCTTCAGCCTGGAGGAAAAGACGGACGACGGCGGGACTCCCCCGGGCTTCCGGCTGCACCGTCTGGAGCTGCTCAACTGGGGCACGTTCCACCAGGGCGTGCGGACATTCCGGTTGGACGGCGCCAACAGCCTGCTCACCGGCGACATCGGCTCGGGCAAGTCGACCGTCGTGGACGCGATCACCACCCTGCTGCTGCCGGCCCACAAGATCGAGTACAACAAGGCGGCCGGCGCGCAGAAGAAGGAACGCTCGCTGATGTCGTACGTGCGCGGCTTCCACAAGAGCACGCGCAGCATCGGCGGCGAGTACTCCAGGCCCGTGGCCCTGCGCAGCACCGGGGCACTGACCGTGGTGCTCGCGGTCTTCCACAATGCGGTGCTCGGCAGGTCGGTCACGCTGGCCATCACGCTGTGGGCCACGCAGGAGGCGGGCCAGCCAAGCCGCTTCTACTCCCTGGCCGAGGCGGACCAGTCCATCGCGGCGGACTTCTCCAACTTCGGCCAGGATCCCGCCAAGCTGAAGAAGAAGCTCCGTGCCGCCGGAGCCGCCGTGCACGACACCTTCGAACCCTACGCCGCGGCCTTCAAGCGGCAGTTCGGCATCAGCGGCAACCAGGCCATGGAGCTGTTCCACCGCACGGTGTCCATGAAGCAGGTGGAGAACATCACCTCCTTCGTGCGGATCAACATGCTGGAGGAGGACAACGTCGCCGAACGGATCGGCAAGCTCATCCACCACTTCGACGACCTGAAGAAGGCCCACGAGGCGGTGCTGCGGGCGAAGGACCAGATCGCCCTCCTGACCCCGATCAGGGACGGCGCCGAACAGCACGCCAAGCTGAGCCGCGAGGACGAGCTGGCCCGGCAGCAGCGGGACCAGCTGCACCCCTGGTTCACGGACCGGAAGCTGCAGCTGAGCCTGGAGCACCAGCAGGAGCTGGAGCGGACCGGGGAACGGCTGCAGGAGGACAGTGCCAAGCTCCGCACTGAGACCGCCGATAAGCGGCACGAGCTGCAGGCAGTGCAGGAGGATATCCGCACCAACGGCGGCGGCCGGCTCGCCGCGATCGATGCCGACATCGCCCGGCTCGCTGGTGAATCGAGGACCCAGCGGCAGCGCTTCGACACCTACACGGAGGCCGCGAAGGACCTGGGGCTGAGGACGCCCGAGGACAAGGTGCTCTTCGACGGCAACCGTGCACGGCTCGGCGACGTCGAGAAGCAGCTCGCCGAACAGTCCGATGAGCTGCAGGAGGACCGGACTCAGCTGACCATTGCCCGCACCGGACTGAACAACCGGCTCACGGAAATCGGCGCCGAGCTGCGCAGTCTGCAGTCCCGCCCCAACCTGCTGCCGATCCCCCAACTCGAGCTCCGCCGTCGGCTGTGTGACGGCACGGGGATTGCGGAAGCGGCGCTGCCGTATGCCGGCGAACTGCTGCGGGTCCGGGACGGTGAGGGCGCCTGGGAGGGCGCGGCAGAGCGCACGCTGCACGGCTTCGCGCTGTCCCTGCTGGTGCCGGCCGAACACTACGCGGCGGTGAGCAGCTGGGTGGATGCCAACAACCTGAAGGGCCGGCTGGTCTACCTCCGGATCGGCGAATCCCCGGCGGCCAGGACGGCGGAGCCAGGAACGCTGGCCGCGAAGATCGCCATCAAGCCGAACACACCCTTCCGCAACTTCCTGCTGGACGAGCTGGCCACCCGGTTCGACCACTACTGCTGCGACACCCTCGAGGACTTCCGCCGCTATCCGAAGGCGCTCACCGTCAACGGCCAGCTCAAGGGCGGCCGGGGCAGACACGAAAAGGATGACCGGCGCGAGCTCACGGACCGCCGCAACTATGTGCTCGGCTGGGACAACCACGACAAGATCAGCCGCTTCCTCGCCGAACAGGACGAGGTGTGGGGCCAGCTCCGGGTGACGGATGCGCAGCTGGCCAAGGTGAACGAGAGCCTCGGCGCGCTGGGCCGGCAGAACCAGCAGCTGGGCACCGTCCGGTCGGTGGCGGACTTCGGCGAGATCAGCTGGCAGCTTACGGCGCGAAGGATTGAGGAGCTCAAGGCCGAGAAGACCGAGCTGGAAACCGCCAGTGACGTGCTCAAACAGCTGACCGCCAAGGAATCTGCCGTCACCGCCGAGCTTGAGCGGCTGGAGGAGCGCGTCGGCAAGCTGCGCGAGCGCCTGGGCGCGAACGAGAAGGACGCGCGGGACATCTCCGAGGCGATCGAGGAATGCCGCGGCATTCTCGCCGAGACTCCCCTGACGGACGACGGCGGGGTGCTGGCCGCCGTCGAGCAGCTCACCACCGCGGCGCTTGGCGAGAAGACGCTGACCTACAAGAACACAGGCACGGCGGAAAGCACCGTCCGGGCCGGGCTGACGGACACCATCGACGCGCTGTCCAAGCGCATCGCGCGGGCGGCGGAGGGCACCGTCCGGCTGATGGCGGACTTCCGCAACAAGTACCCGAACGAGACCACGGACATCGACGCCGCCCTCGAGGCGGCGCCGGACTACAACCGGCTGCTGGAGCAGCTGGTCAGCAACGACCTGCCCCGGTTCGAGGCGCACTTCAAGGAGTCGCTGAACCAGAACACCATCCATGAGGTGGTGGCATTCAACGCGTTCCTGGACAGCCGGCGGCAGGACATCGTGAACCGGATTGGCGAGATCAACCAGTCGCTGGCGGGGATTGAGTACAACCCGGGCCGGCACATCCAGCTGGAGCACCAGAACAGCTCGGACCAGGACGTGCGCGAGTTCGGCGTGGATCTGCGGGCGTGCTCGGAGGGGACCATCGGCGACGAGGACCAGTACTCGGAGCAGAAGTACCTGCAGGTGGAGCGGCTGATCGAGCGCTTTCGGGGACGCGAGGGCCTGACCACGCTGGATGAGCGGTGGACGGCGAAGGTCACGGATGTCCGGAACTGGTTCACGTTCTCGGCGTCGGAGAAGTGGACCGAGACCGGCGAGGAGTTCGAGCACTTCACGGACTCGGGCGGCAAGTCCGGCGGGCAGAAGGAGAAGCTGGCGTACACGATCCTCGCGGCGGCGCTGGCGTTCCAGTTTGGGCTGGGGTCTGGTGCTGGCGCGTCGAAAAATGCGAAAAGCGGCCGGAGTTTCCGATTCGTGGTGATCGACGAGGCGTTCGGGCGCGGGTCCGACGAGTCCGCGCGGTACGGGCTGCAGCTGTTCCAGCGGATGAAGCTGCAGCTGCTGATCGTCACGCCGCTGCAGAAGATCCACGTGATCGAGCCGTTCGTCTCGCACGTGGGCTTTGTGGCGAACACCAACGGAGACGACTCGCAGCTGCGCAACATGACCATTCAGGAGTACCGCGACGAACGGGACCGGCGTGCCGGCTGAGACTTCGTCCTGGACCACGGTGGCCGGGCTTCGGGCGCTGTCGCTAAAGGCGTGGAACAGCGGGGCGCTGCTGCGGGAATTGCTGGAGCCGTCGGGCGCGTACCCGCGCCGCCGTTCGCTGAAACGCCCGACGGCGGCAGCCCTGTTGAGCGATTACGCTGCGGCCCATCGGTGGGCGGCTGAGCTGTTCGCTGGGGCGGGTCCCTACTCGTTGGAGACGGTGGAGGTGGGGCACCGGACCGTGGGCTCTAACCGGATTCCGGCTGCTGCGGTGTTCGTGACCGTGGAGGACGAAGTTGCCTTCGTTGGGAAGTCCCGGGAGGCCGCACGGTTCCAGGAGCTGGCCTCTCAGCTGGGTGAGCTGGATCCGCTGCTTCTGGGGTGGGCGGCCCGGCGGACGCTGAAGCTTTTGGAACTGGGTTCTGATGCTCTGACTGCTGCTCGGGTGGCAATGTGGCTTCGGGACAATGCTGTGCCGGGCATTTACGTCCGGCAGCTCGCACTTCCCGGCGTGCACACAAAGTTCATCGAGCGGAATCGGCAGGTTATTGATCAGCTGCTTGCCGCTCTTTCGCCGGTATCCGAAGGCAGCGAGGCGGATACCGACTCCGAAGCCTCCGCGGACGTCCCTGAGCCGGACGCGAGCGAGTCTGATGCTGCCCTGGAAAGCGGTGCCGGCCGTACCCCGGCGGCCCGCTTCGCCCGACGGCACGGATTCCTGCACCCGCCCGAGCTGGTCCGGTTCCGCATCCTCGACCCTGAAATTTCTGTGCTGGGCTGCGCCAGGGACATCACTGTGACGGCTGAGGCCTTCAGCACGCTCCAGCTGCCGGTGCACACCGTGATCGCGACAGAGAACCAGGTCAATTTCCTCGCATTACCGGAGCGGGGCGAAACCCTCGCCCTCTATGGAGCCGGATACGGATTCTCTTCCCTGCGTGACGCGGCGTGGCTTCGCGACTGCCAGATCCTGTACTGGGGCGACATCGACACCCATGGCTTCCGAATCCTGGACCAGCTCCGCGCGGTGCACCCGCACGTGGAGAGCGTGCTGATGGACGAGGAAACGCTGCTGACGCACAGAGACGCATGGGGACAGGAGCCGACGCCGTCGAGGGCGATCTTGACCAAACTCACGGCCACGGAAACCGCCCTGTACGAAGCCCTCGGCAATGACACCTACGGATCAGCCGTCCGCCTCGAACAGGAGTTGATCAACTGGCACTGGGCCCTCAAACGCCTCCTGTGATCGAGCCTATCGAGATCCGCTGGTTGAGCCCGTCGACAGAAACCTAGACCCCTCGTCCCGTACATGTGCGGCCCCCCCCGAGAACTACTTCCTCCACACCTGGTTCTCGGAACTTTATTTGCTTCGAATAAAGTTCCCTAAGATCAATAAATGTGGGTTGACACCCGCCCGCAGCCTGGTTTGTCCCTTCACCGCGTTTGCCCAGACTTAGCGACACGGTAGCTGCCCCCGCTGGTAAACCCAGGTATGCTGGCGGCATATGGTCGGGCGAACGGGCACCGCTTGACCCACGACATGTAGGCCCTGGTGAACAAGCAGTCTCCAGACACAGGTGCCCGATTAGAATTTCTAGCCGGCCACAGACTCTGGGTGGAATTCAACCAGATACTTCATGAAGCGGATATTCCGGGCCATGGACAGGGCCCGGCGGATCCGCAAATCGTCTCCCTGGGCGATTATGACGCCTTCGACAGACTGTCCCGGTTCGAGCAATGCTTCCTGAATGAACGAACCCCATGTAGCGCTGGATCTGGCCGATGACGGCGTCGGCGGCCCGGCGCCGCTTCAGCTCGACGACAAGAAGTCGGGTGCGATCCTTGCTGATCGCCAGGATGTCCATTGGTCCAGTGTCGGTGGGGTACTGCTGACCCACCGACTGACCGTCTTCCTCGTAGATGTCGTACCGCCCAAGGACGTGCTGGCCCAGTTGTGGACCAGCAAGTCTTCGAGCTGCTTCGACGACCTGCTCCACCTCATCGACCATGACCCCTTGGCGGCGGGCCAGCTTGCGCGGGGGCTGACCTCGTACTGGGCGTAGTGGAAGATGTGCAGGTCCAGATAAGCCGCGCATCGTTCAGCGACATGGTCCATGAAGTCGATGAATGCCGGGCGTTTCCTCCTCCAGGCTGTGGGCGGTGAAGGCAGGAATTCGGGGTAGTTATTCACCCGTCAGATGCCCGAGGGGGACGGTGAGGCTGCTTCCTTCATCTCACGGGACAGGCCCAGGCCCATGACGACGAGGACCGGGGTCGCCATGATGACCGCGAACAAGAGGACGGCTCCGCCAATGAACGGGACAGCCATGAGGGCCGCCAGCAATGCAAAGCCAGCGAAGCTGATGGAAGTGATCGGCGCACCGCGGGTCTTTCCGCGCTGCATCGTCAGGAGCACGATGCCGGACGTGATGTTGCCCAGGGCGGCGATCAGCAACAGTAGCCCGGCGATGGAGTTGGCGCGGAACCCGACGCCGGACGCGAGGAGCAGGATGAAGCCCAGCACGATCCCCACGATGCCTGCGGCGACCCGGAAGCCGGAGGACTTGGGCTTCGCTGCTGCCGGGGCCCACTGCGGCGTGCGCTGCTGGGGCGGGTAGGGAGCGTACTGCGGCTGCCCATAGGAGAGCTGCTGCACGTAAGGCTGCTGGCCATACGGCGCCGGTGTCGGCTGGCCGTACTGAGGCGGCTGGTAGGCAAGGAAGGTCTCGGGTGCCTGAGGCGGGTAAGGCTGCTGACCGTACGGCGCAGGCGCCGTCTGCGGGTACTGTGGCGGCTGGTTGGCCTGGACCGGTGCCTGCTGCGCGTAGCCTTCGGGTTGCCGCGGTGCCGGCGGGACCGGCGGGTAGTTTTCAGTCAATGGATCCCCCATGGAGTTGTATGTTCGGAGTCAGATTACACGTGCACGGCTTTCCCAAGGGGCAGTTTTCAATCAAGGCTTCCGCAGATTCTGGCCACCCTTCCACACTCGTCGCTTGGGACTGGGTCCTATCTCTGCTCCATCCTTCTGGTTGAGCTTATAGCGACCCAGCTGACGGAGTCAGAGTCCGACCGCCGCAACAAATGAATCCCCCAATCGCTACGGCAGGCCATGTCGTCCAGGCGCCCCGGATTTGTAGAAGCGCCGGGCCGAGGTTGCTGGCCAAACCGCGTATTTTCACGAGGAATGCCGCTGTACTGAGGGGTACATGTTCGCGCTTACTGCTTCTTCCACTCGCCACAGCGCGTTGACTTGAACGTTTGTCCTTCGATAAGGGTCACCATTGGGAAGCCGCCGGGAACAATATCGTTCTCGATGATGTCGCCCCCATTTGATCCAGTTCGAGTGATGGACCAATAACAACTGGAGGAAACAGCCTTGGTGGTCCGATAGTCACCTGGAGGCATATCCGTGCCGACTGTCCACACTCCTTCACCTATCGTGTTGGCAGCGGCGGTCTTCTCGGCCCCGGTTACGGCTATCTCACGGGCTTTGACGGCTGCTTCCGCCTTCTTGACGCCTTCTTCGCGTTCCGCGAGTTTTGCGGCCGACTCCGCTTCTGACTTCACCAACGCGTCTTCGCGAACCTTCAACTTTGCAGCAGCGTCGGCCTCGAGCGTTGCACTGGTCACGGGCTCTGCCGCCGAATCGCGACTGTTGCTCACGCCAGCCGCGATTCCTCCGAACAGCAAGGCTGCCGTGCCAGCTATAGCGACTGCTGTCGCCGCATTTCGGCTTGGGAGTGCTGCCCAAGACTTCCTCTTAAAGATGAGCGCGTACAAACCAGTCAAAAGCGCAGCGAGGCCCAGAATGACAAGAATCGACTCACCGTTTCCTGTCGCTGTGTTGGAAAGGACAATTAGGGCCAGCAGCCCTCCCACGATCCAGAACGACGGGCCGAGCGGTCCCTTCGGCGGCCGGGGACCCATGTCCCGAGCCGGTGGCTGAGGGGGCGGTCCATAGCCTTGCGGCGGAAAAGGTCCCTGTTGGTGCTGCGGCGGGTACGGCTGATGCTGGCCATACCCTTGCTGAGGATACTGGCCGTAAGGCGGTTGCTCGGGCCCTTGCGGAAAGGGCTGGGGTGGCGGAAAGTTCGGGTCGTTTGTCATTGGATTGCCCCCATGGAACGTTACAGTCGCTTCGTCGCGTCGAGGTCACATTAGCACCGGCTCGGGTACCTCCGCGCAAAGGCGTGATCGTGACGTCAATTCAAGGCTCAGGGCCCGGCAGGGCAGGTGATTCAGACTCGCACAGTCCTTTGGGGGGCGCTGAGGCTGCCTTGGCGTGCTGGTGGCATCTTGTCCAACAAGCCCGTACCACTTGCTACGCTGGAATCCCCCCCAAACAACCCGCAAGCGAGGCATAACGTGCACGAGGACGCCGTCCGGTTCCTGTCCCAGCCGGTGGAGGCCCAGCCCGGCTCACCGCTCCGGGTCGCCGTCTACTCCCGGATCGCCGAAGCCATCCGCAACAACCTGCTGCAGCCCGGCTCCATGCTCCCCACCGAGACCGAGCTCGGCACCGACATGAAGGTCAGCCGCACCGTCGTCCGCGAAGCCCTGATGCTGCTCGAGGAGGACGGACTCATCCGCGCCCGCCGCGGCGTCGGCCGGTTCGTCTCCGACACCCTCCCCCGCATCGGCATCGAACGCATCCGTCCCTTCGAGGAGGTCCTCGGCGGCCCCGGACACCAGGTCGAGATCAAGCGCATCCAGGTGGAGAAGCAGCCGGCCTCCGAATTCGTGGCCCCCGGCGTCGGCGTCGACCCCGGCAGCGACGTCTGGCTCTGGGACTCCGTCCTCATCCGCGACGGCGAACCCATCGCGCATCTCCAGGAAAACATCTCCGCCCTCCCTGTCAGCTTCGCGGGCGGCGCCGCGGCGCCTTTGGACATAAACGACGACGGCGGCATCACCTTGCTCACAGCGCTCAACAAGGCGGCGGGCCGGGGACTCGGGCCGGGTGAGTGCCAGATCAGCCTGAGCCAGGTCGGCCCGAGCCGCGCCAAGCTGCTGGACCTGCGGGCCTCGGACCCGGTGCTGGTCCTCACCCAGTACGTCCGGCACGCGAACCGGCCCTTCTACCTGGCCAAGTGCCTCATCGCGGACCGCGCCGGGCACCTCTCCGTGATGCAGTCCCTCCAATCCTGAGCGGGCCGGGAGCGCAGTCACACCGTGCGTTTTCGCTTCAAGGCGTAGAGAAATTTCCCGTCGTGTTCGTGCAGAACAGACTATTCGAAGAGTAATGCCCCGGCCGCAAACGGCCGGGGCACGCCTTGCGCCCTGAAGCTGCGCGTTCCAATCAATGCCGCATGTTCTAGAGTCCAGTCTTGCTCACGCCGTAGTCGGCCTGCGCCGGGGTGAAGCCCTCAAAGAGCAGTTGGTCAACCAGCCCGGCACGCGAGAAGGACGTGTATTCCAGGTAGTCCTTGGCCTTTTTCGCTGCCTGATCGTTCCAGTTGACGCTCACGCGATCCACTGCCCAGGTCGCATCGGCTGTCGAATACTTCTCAAAGACCAGCTGTTTGATGAGACCGGTGCGCGAGAATGCGGTGTACTCGAGATAATCCCCAGCCTTCTGCAGGGCATTCTGCTGACTGATCGTGCCAGCTTCGGCAGCAGCCTTCGCAGCAGCTGCAGCCTCCGCCTTAGCCTTTGCAGCAGCGTCAGCCTTGGCCTTGGCCTCAGCGTCAGCTTTCGCCTTGGCCTCGGCGTCAGCTTTAGCCTTCGCCTCCTTGGCAGCCGCGTCAGCCTTCGCTTTGGCCTCCGCATCAGCTTTAGCCTTCGCCTCCTTGGCAGCAGCGTCGGCCTTAGCTTTTGCGTCAGCCTCAGCCTTAGCCGCGGCGGGATCCAGCGTTGCAGTCTCGGCCGGAGCAGCAGTTGCGGGAGCAACCGAAGAGTCATTGGAAGTGGAAACGGCCGGCTCAGACGACGGGGCAGCTGCACTGCGGCTGGCGTTGAAGATAATGCCGAGGAGGATGAAAGCGCCCGTGACGATCAAGGCCACTTTCTTGTGCCTGTGGTAACCCTCCAGCGGAAGGCCCTGCTTATCGCTTGTCTTGTTCACCAGTACGAGGATGAGGTCGATCAGGGCCCATATCCCCAGACCGCCGAAGGTGATCAGCTTGAGGATGCCAGTACCGACTTTGCCCAGATAGAACCGATCCACGCCCAAACCGCCGAGGAGCAGGGAGAGCAACCACGTCACGAGGAATGACTTATTGCCCTGTTGTCCCTGCCCCCTCTGCGGGTACCCATAAGCGGCGCCCGGTATGGGCGGCTGCTGGGACATTTGCGGGTGCGGCTGCTGATTCAGGACTTGCCCCGGGTACGGCGTCTGAGCGGGCTGGCCAGGGTACGAAGCCGGCGGCTGCGGCGGCATGGCCGGCGGCCATTCGGGTTGACCGAAGGCGGAAGCCGCTCGGGGTGTTAGAGGCTGTTCGGGATAGGACTGGGGCATGCTGTTCCCTTCGATGGTGTGTCATGCGGATCATCTCGTCTTGAGGGCGTCTGGATTTCCCATCGAAAGCCGGCTTCCCCACAAGCCGCGTATTCCGCATTCATCTTTTTGCCACATGCTCAAGCTCGGCGTGGGTTTGGCAACGCAATACGCAAGGTTCAGCGCAGGATTTTGCAAAGGTCTGGCGTGCGTCAGACCCGCCGTCGGATCCTGACGGAAATCGCCGAGACAGCTGTAACGCCAGGTACGTGAATCGGCCCTGCTACCTCGCCAAGTGCCTCATCTCGGACCGCGCCGGGCACCTCTCGGTGATGCAGTCACTCCAGTCTTAAACGAAACGGCTCCGCCAGCTCATTCTCCTGGCGGAGTCTTCAAGCTAAGGGCAGTTAGTACTACCGACGGCCTTGCAGGCGTTCACCCGGCCATACGCCCAGAAGGTGCCAGTGCCGGAAATTTTGTCGGCGGTTGATTCGACATTTGCCCGGACGGACGTGTTCGTGGCGCCGGCATGCGAGCTCCAGGCAAGGGCGGCGGTTGCAGCGACAATGGGCGAGGCCATGGAGGTACCGCTGGCAATGTCATAACCCGTGTGCCGGCCGTTCTGCGTGCCCAGGACGAAGGTGTGGTTCGGGAAGGTCGAGTAGACATTGACACCGGGAGCCGCGACATCCACCCACTGGTCGCCGTAGCTTGAGAAGGATGCCTTGGCGTCGTTGTTGTCGGTTGCGGCCACGGCGATAACGTTGGGATAAGCGCCCGGGTAGATCTTGGCCTGGGTGCCGGCGTTGCCTGCTGCGGCGACGACCACCACTCCCCGGTTCCACGCATTGTTGACCGCAGCTTCCAGCGTGCGGGATGCGACGCGCTGCCCGAGGCTCATGTTGATGACCTTGGCACCGTTGTTGACGGCCCAGTTGATGCCGTTTGCTATGGCCGATGACGAGCCGGATCCGCTGTCGTTCAGCACCTTGGCATCCAGGATGGTGCAGCTCGGGCACACACCAGCCACACCGATCGTGTTGTTGGCGGTGGCGGCAACGATGCCGGCGACGTGTGTGCCATGGCCGTAATTATCTTCACCCGTTGCGGTACCACTGAAGTTGGCGCGTGCAACAACCTTTGGCGCAATGTCGGGATTGTCGCTTGCAACACCTGAATCAACAATGGCGACTTTGATGCCGCTGCCGGTCGTGACGTTCCACGCTTCGACGGCGTCGACGTCAGCGTCCTGCTTGCCCGTGGCTACAGTCTGCGTGCCGTCGGTGTTGGTGAATGATTGGCCGTTGTTTTGCAGTGCATATTGGCGAGGAAAGTACTCGTCGGCTGTGGCAGCCGTAGCCAGCTCGTCCGGCTCGGCGTACTCGACCACCGGGTTTCGGCTTAGGGCTTCGATGAGCTGAAGCTCTTTGCCGGCCGGCACTTTGACAAGTTGGGCCCCGGTGCTGCCGATACCGGGACCCTCCTTGAGGCCGTGCTGGCGCAGTACGCCGGCCGCCGAGGCTTTCTCACGGAACTTGACCATGATTTGCCCGGAGATGTGCGACGACGGGGTTGCCGCGTTGCTCATGGTCGCCGCGTTGCTCATGGTCACCGCGTTGCCTGGAGCTGCAAACGTGATTGCGCCACTGCCTATGATTACCGCCGCGAAACAGGCCACAACGATTCTTTTCATGGGACGTATCTTGCTTCAATCAGCACCTGCTGGACAGCTAATGCCCGAAAATTACTCCCGCGGCCTGCCGCCACGTACTGCTAAAGGCACTTGGGTTGGTAGGCCGGATCCGCGGGGCCGGACGCCTGGCCCAGCGCGTGGGCCACGATCTGGTGCACCACGGGGTCGTTCGGCGTCTGGTCGTGTTCGAGGGCGTCGGCCGGGCACTTGTCCTGAATGGTGACGTTGGTGACCTGCCGCGCCGGGCCGCTGAGGAACTGGCTGTTGTAGGGAATGACCACTTCGTCGTGGACCGTGGAGATGACGGTGTAGGAGGGTCCGGCAACCGTGTCGCCGATGGAGTTGAGCTTCTGCATGAAAGCCGACCCTGCCTGCTGGTCGGCGCAGGCGGCACAGCCCAGGCCGGTGTAGTTGGGATCGGGGACAACGCCCGGCGACGGGACGATCACACCTTCGGTGCCGTGGTTGGAGGGTGCGATCCCGATGAGCTGGTGGACATACTTGGCGCCGCCCAGGAAACCCATGTAGTAGCGGGGCATCATGCCGCCCTGGCTGTGGCCCACGAGGTCCACCTTCTTCGCGCCGGTGGCGGCACGCACTGAGTCCACGAACGGGGCGAGTTCCTGCGCCGATTTGGCCACCGGCGCGGTGGCGTAAACACCATTCGTCTCGCCGTAGTTCAAGGCGAAGACGCAGTACCCGGCGCTCTTGAGGTACGGCGAGAGGGTGGACCAGTTCTTTTCCATGCTCTCGAAAGTTCCGGGCACCAGAACCACGGGATACGGATGCTCGGCGCTTGGTTTGCAGGACCAGTCATTGGCTCCGGGCGGGGAAACCTGCACAGTTCCCGCATGGGCCGGAGCCACGGCCAAGGAGCCGGCTAGTACGGCAATGGCGGCGGCGGACAGGGCTTTGGTGAGCAGTGACATAGAAACCTCTTTGTTCGTGTCAGTGGGGGTGCGGCCCGGCCGCAATCCGTGTTCAGCGGAGTCAGCCAAGGTGGTACCCAATGTAGGCAGCCCGGGGTCCGACGCCGCCATGGTTTTGCACGGACGTGCGCGGAAATCCGTGCCTGGGCGAACCCTGTCTGCCCTGACACGATGCCCTGCTTTCACCCAAAGTTACTGGTCAGTACGCTCTTACCAATCGCGAGGCCCGCGAACATCGCCAAACGCGCCTGCACAAACGTTCACTGCCGGGCCTTACAACCATGCCAGCTCGCCGCCACCCGAGTTTTTGTCCAGGTGTCGCGGCTTGAATCGTGCCAAGCGTGGATTATCTGTACAAAACTCGGGGCCGGCGAAGCGTTAGGCGACTGCCGGCACCTGGCCGTCCTCCGCCGTCGTGCTTTCAGAAAGCGACAGCAGCGTCTCCACCAGATGCGGCGCGAAGTCGTCCTCCAGCGACAGCACCACCCGGCAGCGGGCGCCGGGCTGCTCCGGGTAGTCCATGTACAGCCCGCGCATGTCGCAGACGGTCTGCCCGCGGCCCGGCCCGGACGTGGTGTCGACGTCGACATGCACCACCGGCGCAAGGGCGGGCTTAACAGCCCCAACAGCAAGCGCCGCGGCCAGAGGATCATGCATGGCGGAGCAGGCGCGGCCGAATAGGCCCTCGTAGAACCGGAAGTAGTAGCCCAGCATCTCCCCCAGCGCCCGCGGCACGGCACCGGACGAGGCGAGCAGCTCCTGCCGGTGGTTCTCCTCCAGCACGTTGGTCATGGTCACGTCCAGCGGCACCAGGGTCACGTCCCAGCCGGCGGACAGCACCAGGGCCGCAGCCTCGGGGTCGTTGGCGATGTTCGCCTCCGCCACGGGCGTGAGGTTCCCCGGGGCCAGGGCCGCGCCGCCCATGATGGTGATCTCCGCAACCAACTGCGGCAGCGAAGGCTCCAGCCGCAGGGCCTCGACAATGTTGGTCAGCGGGCCGATGGCCAGGACCCGCAGCGTGCCGGGGTGCTCGTGGGCGAGCCGCACCAGCATCTCCGCCGCGGTCTCGGGCGCGAGCTCAGCGGCCGCCGTCGAAAGCTCAACCTCGCCGATGCCGTTTTCGCCGTGCACCCACGGCGCTCCCCCACCGAAGGAACCGGAGAGGGGGTCGTGCGCACCGAGGGCGACGGGGATGTGCGCGTGCCCGGCGAGCTCGAGCAGGTCCAGGGTGTTGCGGGCGCCGACGGCGGCACTGACGTTGCCGCTGACGGCGCCGATCCCCCGCACGTCCGCCTGCGGGGAGGCGAGCAGGTAGGCCAGGGCGAGGGCGTCGTCGATGCCGGTGTCGCAGTCGAGGTAGAACGGGTGGCTGGTCATGGGTGGTTCTTCTTTCGGTTGGTGCGGAAGGTCTAGAGGGATTCGCCCTTGGGGGCGGGGACGAAGAGGCTGACGATGAACGCGGCGGCAGTGATGCCCACCGAGATCCAGAGGGCGGTGGCGTACCCGGCTGCGGTCGCCTGGGCGGCGAACGGGGCAACAATTACGACGCCGAGGCTCGCCCCGATGCCGAAGGAGGCACCGTTGATGCTGGGCAGGGAAGCTGGTGCCTCCTTGGGCGAGAGCAGGACGGAGAGTCCGTTGATGGCGGTGAGGAAGAGTCCGTTGTAGAAGATGCCGAGGGCGGCGACGGCGACCATCACCGCGATCTGGTTGGTAGAGAACGCTGCGGCCGCAACGGCGCAGGTCAGACTCAGGGCGGTGCCGGTGCGGAGGACCTTGATCCAGCCGCGGCGGCCGGCCAGCCAACCTGCGAGCGGCGCGGCGAAGACGCCGATCAGCGCGGCCGGGGTGAGGAACAGCAGGGCGGACACGGACGGGCTGAGTCCGAAGCCGGAGCCCTTGTCCTGGCTGAGCAGCACCACGGTGAAGTTCATGATGGCGAAGATGCCGGCCAGGGTCAGGACGGTGGAGGCGATGACGGGCCACACCTGGCGGGAGCGCAGCTGGTGGACGGCGATGAGCGGGTGGCTGCGGCGCTTCTCGATCATCCAGAAGGCGGCGAATGAAGCAATCGTGCCGACCAGCAGCGCCAGGGTGCCGGGGGCGGTCCAGCCGGCGGCCGACCCGCCGGAGACGAAGTAGGTGATGAACACCAGGAACACGGAGAGCGAGCCCGCTCCCCACCAGTCCATGGCGCCGCGGACGTGCTGCGGCCGCCCCTTCGGGACGGTCTTGAGGATGCAGCCGGCGGCGATGGCGGTGAGCACCAGCACGACGGCGAAGATGGACCGGAAGCCCAGGGTCTCGGACATCAGGCCGCCGACGTAGCCGTCCACTCCCCCGATGCCGCCGTTGATGGCGGCGATGATGCCCACGGAGGTGCCGAAGACGCGCGGCTGCAGGTTCTCGCTGAGCACGATGTAGGACAGGGCGAAGACGGCGCTGGACACGCCCTGCAGGAAGCGGCCGGCGATGAGCAGCGGCAGCGTGGGCGCGGCGATGCAGAGGACGGTGCCGACGCCCATGATGGCCAGCGCCAGCAGGAGTGCCGGGCGGCGGCCGATGAAGTCGCTCCAGCGCCCGATGACCGGGCCGGCGATGGCGCCGGCGAGGAAGAACATGGACTGCACGGGGGCTGCGGCGTCGGCGGACTGGCCGAAGCTGGCGGCGATCTGCGGCAGAGCTGGGGTGACCATGCTGGCGTTGAGCTGGAAGGACAGCACGCCGAGGAGGAGGGTGACAATGAGCAGGGCGGCACGGCGGCCGCTCAGTTTGGTCTGGTCCACTGCTTCATTGTCGACGGCGGCTGGCGGCGAGGCGGTGCCCGCGGCTGGTGTGTTCACATCAAACTCCTTTGTTCTTCAGGCTGGTCCTGCCTTTGGGATGTGAGTTGTTATACAACCATGTATGACGAACAAGTTCAACCTGCCGTACACTGTTTCCTAATCCGGCCGCCCTTGGCCCGACCTGATAGGACTTCTCTATGAGCACTCGACTTCCTGCCGTCACCGTTGTCGGCAGCATCAACCTGGACATCATCGCCACCACGGACCGGCTCCCCACCGCCGGGGAGACCATCGGCGGCGGCGTCCTGCAGCAGCAGCCCGGCGGCAAGGGGGCCAACCAGGCCGTGGCCGCCGCCCGGCTGGGCGGAAGCGCGCGGATGATCGGCGCGGTGGGCGATGACGCCCAGGGCCGCCTGATGCTTGAGGCTCTTGCCGCTGCCGGCGTGGACACTGCGGATGTGGCAGTGCTCGACGGCGACGCGACGGGCACCGCGCTGATCGTGGTGGACCGCGACGGCGAGAACCAGATCGTGGTGTGCCCGGGGGCCAACTCAGCGTTTTCGTTGGAGGGCGTCTCGCTTGGTCCCGACGAAACGGTGCTGTGCCAGCTCGAGGTCGGCCTGGACGTGGTGCTGGAGGCCGCCCGGAAGTCCTCCGGCTTCTTCGTGCTGAATGCCGCGCCGGCGATGGACCTGCCCGCGGAGCTGCTGGACCGGTGCGACCTGGTGATCGTCAACGAGACGGAGTACGAACTGATCCCGGCGCTGGCCGACGCGAAGCTCGTGGCTGTCACGTATGGAAAGGACGGCTCGGCGATGTTCGAGCGCGGCCGGAAGGTGGCAGAAGCACCTGCTGCTGCCGTGACCGTGGCGAACACAATCGGTGCGGGCGATGCCTTCTGCGCGGCGCTGGTGTTGGCGCTGCGGGCTGGACTGGATTACGGGCGGGCGCTGGCCGTCGCGAACGCCATCGGAGCGGACGCAGTCGGCGACTCCTCGTCCCAGCCGACGCTTGCCTCACTGGAGCAGTACGTTGCCCGGGTAGCTGGAGCCGGGGTTTCCGGGCAGTGAATCTGGTTTTCAGGCTGGCAAGGTCAGCCGATTTTGCAGAAGTCCGGAGAATCACGCGGGAGGCGTACCTCCACGCTGGGCATTTCACCACCAACCACCCGAACATGAGTGTGCTGGACAACGTGTAGCACCAGGCTGAGCACGCGGAGGTGTGGGTGGCCGAATGCCCCAATCCGGTGGTTGCGGCAGTGACGCTTACCTTAGCCGGACAACCGTACAGCGAGATCGCCATGGAAAATGAGCTCGAGTTCCGGATGCTCGCGGTTGACCCTGCGGTTCAAGGCAACGGGGTTGGGCGCGCCGTTGTCCGTCAGGTCATCGAACACACCCAGTCGTTGCCGGCTATCAGCGCGATCAGCATTAGGAGTGCGACGTTTATGGAAAGGGCAGATGGTCTCTTCGAATTCCTGGGCTTCCGGCGGGTTCCGGCCCGTGACTGGTACGCGCCGGGCGAGGACGTGCTTCTCTGGGTGTTCCGGCTGGAGCTAAAGGAGCTGGTGCTTTGGGGCACGCCGGCGGACCAGCCGGCGGTCGGGCTTCCGTACCACGAACGGACTCAGCGGGAGGTCCCGCCACAGATGACGTAGTTCTGCCCAGTGATGGATTTCCCATGCGGTCCCAGCAGGAAAGCGGCCAGGCCAGCCACGTCGTCCGGATCCACGAGGGCGCCCAGGGCAGGCATCTGCGCCGGGGTGGCTGCCCGGCGGGGGTCGTTAAGCATCGGGGTATCGGTCGGTCCCGGGGAGAGCTCGTTGACCGTGATCCCCCGCGGCGCGAGCTCCGGAACGCCAGCCCGTGGTGATCGGCGACGCGCTGCGCCTGCGCCAGGCCGCGGACGTCCTGGGCGTCGAGGCGAATATCCAGGTAATCGAGAACGTGGAGGACGCGGTGTTCATGCCCGGCCAGGTGAACGTGATTGACCTGCCGTGGGGCTGCTCTCCCCCGTGGCCGGCCATGCGGCGTATGAGTACGTCCGGGTGGCCAGCGAGCTGGCCATGGCCGGGAGGGTGCAGGCAATCTGCACCGCGCCGCTGAACAAGGAGGCGCTGCACGCCGCCGGGCACACCGAGCTGCTGGCCCAGCTGACGGGCACGGAGGAAGTGTCCATGATGCTCTTCAGCCCAAGATCCGGGTGATCCACGTGACCACGCACATCGGGCTGATGGACGCCATCCGCAAGATCAACCCGGACCTGGCGGAGCGCACCATCCGCCGCGGGCATGAGGCCCTGGTCCGGGCAGGCATCCCGAACCTAAAGATCGGTGTCTGCGCCATCATCCCGCGGGCGAGAACGGGCTGTTCGACCAGGGCGAGGAAGCCGAGAAAGTCGAACCGGGCGTGAAGGCGGCGCAGGCTGCCGGGATCGACGTCACGGGTCCGCTGCCCGCGGTCACGCTGTTCTTCCTGGCGGACCGGGGCGATTACGACCTGGTGGTGGCCATGTACCACGACCAAGGGCACGGGCCGGTGAAGGTGCTGGGCATCGAGGCCGGCGTGAACATCACGGTGGGCCTGCCGGTGATCCGCACGTGCGTGGACCACGGCACGGCCTTTGACTTTGCCGGCAAGGCGATCGCGGATCCGCGCAGCATGGTGGAGGCCCTGCACCAGGCGGCGGAGATGGCCACCCGGCCTTCCGTAGCCGTGTAGCAGCAGGGTTTTATTGGGGGCCGGAACTAGCATGGTAAGCACGCCCACGCGAAGGAGACCGGGAATGCTGAGCGCAATGCCAGGCGCGAGGAGATCTACCATCTCGCAGTCACCACCGGCCTGGCCTCCGTGGAGGAACTGTCGGCCCGGTTCGAGGTGACGGACTCCACCATCCGCCGCGACCTGGCGCTCCTGAACGGGCAGGGCCGGCTGGCCCGCACCTATGGCGGGGCCATGGCGATGGGCGCACCCGGAGGCGTCGCTGCGGCAGCGCACCGGCGAGGCGTTCGAACAGAAGCACGCGATCGCCCGCTGGGCAGCGTCCGTGATTGTGCCCGGGGGGGGAACATCCTGCTCGACGCCGGCTCCACCGTGGGTGCCCTGGCCCACGAGCTGCGGGGCTTCGATCGTTTGTCCGTGACCACGCCGGGCATCAACATCATGCAGGAACTCGCCGAATCCGAGGGCATCGAGGTGGACTGCCTGGGCGGCCGCCTGCGCACCGTTTCGCAGAGTTTTGTGGGGCCGCTGGCCGAGGCGGCGCTGGAGCGGATGAGCTTTGACCGGGTGTTCCTGGGCGCCGACGCCGTCACCGCCGAGGACGGCATCTGCGAGGCCGACCACGCCCAGACCCGGCTCAAAGAGCTGATGGCCCGGCGCGGCCGTTCCGTTTATGTTTTGGCGGATTCTTCGAAGCTGGGCCTGCGGCCTTTTCATGCGTGGGCGCGTTTGGCTTTGCCGTGGACTTTGGTGACGGACGACGGCGCCGACCCGGAGCAGGTGCAGAAGTTTCGGGACGCCGGGGTTGAGGTTGAGGTGGCTTCAGTTTCCGGCTGAACCCCGCTGGGTAGGCTACTGCTGGAACGCGAGAGACCTCCTTTACGGAATGGACGGGCACCCATGCACGCGGCGCTCGAGCACACCTACGCGGATGACTACCTTGAGATCCGCGAACAGTACCGCGGTGTCCATCTTAAGGCGGTGTGGGAAGCAATTGAACGGGGCGAGCTTCTACTGGGCGGAGCCATGGCGAAGGGCCCTTCACCGGATTGCTGATTTTCACCGGCGACAACGCGCTGGAGGCCGCCCATGCCTTTGCAGCAGCCGGCCCGTACGTCACCGGCGGCGTCGTGAGCTCGTGCACCGCCCGGCCCTGGACAACGGTGCTCGGAAAGAAGCGGCCACACCCATTCACTCATAAGCCCTAAAGCCCGGTCTCACCTTGTTTTAGACAGCGAGGTCCAGCGGGAGATCAGAGATATCTTTGAGGCGCTTACCTCGGATCATGATGTGTAACATCTCCCGCGCATCACCGTCTGCGTCTGACTCCAACGTCTCAAATAGTTCTGGCAAGGCGAAATGATAGACACAGTCGATGTCGCCAGTGCCCAGGGCCAAGGACGCGAGTCGACGAGGAAGCGGTTCGGCCGTCACAACGGCGATGTGGGGCGTACGGCCCTTACGATTTCGAATAAGATTCAATGCTTCCGACCGCGCATTTTGGGCACGATCAGACCTGAGCGTCCATTTGCATGAAATGACTGCATGCAGTAGGGATCGAGTCTGAACCGCATCTCGAATTGCCGCATACTTGGAGAAGGACTGTCCGACGAGATACTCGTCACGGTTAATAACTTCGTCAGATACGGGCTTTCTAGTGATAACCACGTCGGGAGCGATTGCATATGCATTGCCCAATGCTGCCTGCAGCTGACGCCTTTCTTTGACGATAGACTCAAGGTCATTCAAGTGTTCATATTGTTCATAAATTGAACCCTCAATTTTTTGCTTCTTAGTCATAAATCCCGGGTGGCTCTTGTCTCCGATTCTTCGGACTGTCCAATCTCCGGGGCGTATGGTAGCGAGCCGAGGAAAAGTGGCATCTAAAAAATCCGCTGTCGCCTGCTCAAAGCGGGCTCCAAGAGTCTGTCCCGATGGCTTTGGCCCGCTGCCTGCTGTACCAAGTCGATCGGCTATGCCCTGAGCAAACCGTAAGCTAGGTTGCTTGCTCCCATCTGAGTTGCTGGGTACGCCACCTTCACTCACGATAAGGACGTTGGATAGCTGAACGTGGTAAGCATGACGAGCCTGGGCCATCAGGGAAAGAGAGCCCTCGGCCAGTTCCGCCCCTCCTTCGAATATAAAGTCCGGTCCCCGGCTATATTCTTGATCTCCGGACGGAGGAAACAGTGGAAGTTCTGCCTGTTGATCGGACAAGTATTTCCTTCTAACTAGGAAAAGAATCCTATGGCCTAGGGCTCTATAAGTCACAGCATACGATTAGGCGGAAAAGTTCGCAAAGTTGCAGTTAGCGCAGACTTCGTAAGCTCACGAGCGTAATCGCTTTGACACAAGTTGCCAGCCTTATCAAATTCGGTTGGAGCTTTTGACCTGCCCTCGGAACCCAAATTCCCAGCACAACCCATAATCGATGCTTGTCACTGCTCGTGACGAAGCTGATCTGCAATCTGGACTCGTCTATCACTGGGCACTCGCAGGTACGCAAGCCAGGCGCGGTCGAGCTCTGTGCCGCCCCGTCGACCACGCTCCATCCACCGGATCAAGCGGCGTCGATCTCCGGGGCTGAGATCCCTCGCAGCGAAAAGAACGTCGCGCTCGTCGATCGGCGACGCCCCTCGTCCTGACGTACATCGCTTGCACTCGGTCACAAACGTTTCGGTTTCGCGCCCGTCAAAAGTTCGGATAGAGCGTCGCGAGACGGCGATGACAGCTGTCATTACGGGGTCGTCCGGATATGGCTCAGCACCTGCGATCCCACAGAGGGTACACATGTACCCGTCTCGAATAAGCACCGCCTGCCGGTCCTTGCTCGAAATTGCCTTGCGGGGCGCAGCCTGCCTGCGTTCGTGCGGGTCCCATACCGGCACTCCGGCCTTCACGAACCGCTGATCTTCAGCAAGTAGAGATGCGTCTTCAGCACTGGAGTGCAATATCCACCCGTAGTCCCTGAGATCACGTATCCGTCTGTCGATCTGCGAAATGCCGGGAAAAGCCGTTCGCAGTTCGTTCTTTGTGAAGGTACCCCCCTCACCGACCACCTGCAGGAGCCATAGCGCGCCACGAATCATGGTCCCCGCTTTGGCCTCCGAGTCATCCCATGCCGGTTGTTTCACGATATTCCTTCTAATCTTGCCTACCCAGGCGTGGTCATTTAGTTCTCGTGATCATACGATCCAGCGCCGGAAGCCGGGGTTCAGGCTCGCCGAGCCGTCGCTCGCGGCTGCACGGTACGCCAGGGCGGAAGCCTGCTGGCCATATCCGTTCCAAGCTGCGTGACACGATCCTCGATAACCTCGCCAGGCAACTCGAGCTTGCATGACGCCCAGCTCCCGAAAGACCCTGCGTCGCGTGGAACGGCCGCAGCAATCCAGTCTCGGGGCACTGAGCCCACTGCGGCGATGTCGAGGTCGGCGGTAAGCCGCACGACGACGAGCACCCAACGAGGGTCTCGTAGCATCACCCTGTACTCGTGCCGTGACAGGTAGGCAGTGAATCGTCCCGTCCGCGTTGTACTCTTTACCTCCAAGTGGGCAAACGCAGCGCCCTGGGCGAAGGCGATGTCGTATCCGAACCCATCAGACCACGTCGACACATGGTCGACACTGCCGTCAGCGCTCTCTTTGAGAAGAGAGACGAGCGCTGCTTCGCCCGCAAAACCAACCCGCTCGCGAGCAGCGGCGTCGACCTTGCCCCAACTAGTGACGAGCTGGTCATATATCCCGTCCGCATCAAGGCCCAGCACCGCCCCGGCCGAAACAATATCCGAGGGCAACTCTTCCGGTGACTGAACAAGCTCGTCGGCGTCCTGCACCCATGGTGGAGCTGCTGTCTCGAAGATCGCGCCGAGTATCAGATTGGCCAACGGAATCGGGGATCCGACCTGTTCCAGTAGCTCCATGTCACGCAGCCAACCGAGTGCCGTTGCGTATTGGGAGGGTGACAAGTCGCTGTACTGTCGGTGGGTCACCATTAGTGCCTGGGCGCGTGGGATGCCACCACTCGTCGGGAGAATTTCCAGCCAGCGCCGGGCAGCCAGCAGGATCGGCTCAGGTGGTAGACGCACGCAAGTGGCCCATCAACGACTGAAGGTCCCCCTGGTCGAGACCTCCACCGACCGCAGGCTCCTCGTCCAGATCAGCCAGCTGCTGAACCGCTGGATCGTCGAGAATGCCACCCATGAACTTCAGCTTTTTCGCAAGCCGTGCCGCGACCACCTCGTCGATAGTGCCTTCTGAGGCGAGGATTGTGATTCGGGTCGTGGCGTCTGGCCTGAGCCCTAGACGGTGAATGCGGTCTAGACTCTGCAGGAATCGGCCCGCGGCAAAGTCTCGGTCAACGTAAACCGCGTCATGGCACTCGTGATGCAGGCTGATCCCCTCGCCGAGAGTTGCAGGATTGGACAGCAGCACCAGACAGTCTGGGTCACTCCTAAACCGTTGGATCTGCTCTTCGCGGTCGGGCGTACCGCCGTGGACCACGGCAGGGCCAAACCGCGCCAGGATTCGCTGCAGGGTGTTGAGGCTGCGGATAAAAGTTGACCACACGAGCGTCTTTCGACCCTGGGCAGCATTCTCGCGGACTATCGCAAGCACTTCTTGGTATTTGGGCGACATCTCGTAGGTAGGAAGGTCCTGCATCAGCTGGTAGAGCGATGATCGCTCGGGAACCGGAAGCGGCGGCACTTGGTATGCAAGCGGCTCATACTGGGTGGTCCCAACTGCGAGCAGGGCAGGGCTGGTCGCAGCCATGAGCATATATACCAATATTCGGCCAAGAGCCTGGAAGTCGCCCTCGTGTCCGGTCGCGCGCGTGGAGAACTGACCAACGAGCGCCTCATAAATTTCGGAGTGTAAAGGGGGCAGCGGTACAACTCGCAGGCTAGTCTCCACTGGCGGCAGATTGAGCTCTTGTTTGGTCGTTCGTGTGAAGAGCGGTCTGAGCGTGCGGCTGGCATCCGCTAGGTCGCCACCGTTAACCGCCCGGAGTACGCTCTGGCGACCAGTACCGGGCCACACGAATCCGAAGAGGTTTTCGAGGTCCCTAACCCCGTTCGGGGCTGGTGTCCCCGTGAGGATGAGCCGGCGCCGCCCGCGCGGGCCGAGGGCGAGGCAGGCTGCACCGTATGCACCGTCCGCCCCGAGCTTCATACGATGGGCCTCATCGAGAATGATCATGGAGGGCCGCTCTGTGAGCCAGCGACCAAGTGAGCTGACCATGTTCGGGAGGCGCTCATAGTTGACGATGATTGCATCAACAGTGCTAGATAGGACGCCGTCGGCCACCTCCATGGACAGCGACGGCTGCAAGCATTCCCTGTTCTCGTAGCACCACGCGTCGTAGCTCGATTTGGGTCCGACGATGAGTAGTCGCTCGAGATTCTCTTGGCGTCTCAGCGCGTGAAATACGGCAAGTCCGACTCTCGTCTTACCAGCGCCCGGGACAGAGAAGTTGGCTCCGTGCCGAAGCGACAGCAGCTTGGCGATGTCGCGCAGCTGGAACGTTGTGAGATCTCCTGTCCATTCAGGCCCGAGAAGACGGGGCACAGCTTCGGAGCCCACTGCTTCCTTTGCTGTGCGGTCATTCAACTGACCAGACAGTGTCTGGGCGTCATGTAACGAGTCGACTACGAGCGCTTGTAGCTGTTCTTCCCAAGTCACATCACCGTCCGCCGTGTGCGGCCACCTGCTGAGTACCTCAAGGTTTGTTAGGAGGTCATCGAGCTCAATCTCGACGCTACCTGGTGACCGTTGCACGCTAGTGCGGAAGCCGACTGCCAGCCTACGGAGATCATCCTCCAGCCCTGGCCGAGCGATGAGCCGGGCGCGCGAGACCTCCGATGAGAGGCCGATGCTGAGGCTCGGGTGGTCGGCCATCATCACCTGGACCGGACAGCGTTGAGGAGCCAGGCAACACCTTCCCCGGGCGCGGAGAATGTGCGTCCAGCCTGGCGGGCGAGGCTTTGGAGACTGTCGCGGAGCACGATCAGTGCATCGTCAAAAGCCTCGTCGTCGAGGGCTCGCTTTGCCTTCGCCTCAGCGAACTCGCTTGCGCACTGAGTGACGTAGTCTGCTGCATCAGTCAGCCGCTCAGGTACCGCGGTCTGCCGCTTCACGAGTTCTGCATTCTGCCCAGCAAGCTTCACGGCGATGTCGAACGTATCTCGCGCCTGCTTCATGACACCGGACGCCCATGCGACATCCGCGGGATTCGCGCCCTTGCCATCAGTCGCCGTAGCCTTGGCACGGAGAAGCTGATTCGTGAGAGCTTCGGCCGCGGCAGAAGCACTACTCTGGCTTGGTAGGACCGCCCCTGGAATGCCCGGCACTGAAACCTTTTCCAAAACGGACAAGTTCGGTTTCAGGTCATCCGGGAGACGACTCTCGAGATAGCGCGTGTGGAAGTCTGCCTCAGCTAGGCGCAAGGAGGTCTTCGGGTAGTCCAGGAGAACCATTGCCAGACGCGATTGCATCAGGGTTTTGGCAGCATCAGAGTCAGTCGCACCGAGCTTCGAAAAGTCGCGGTGGAGCTCACGTAGCTTTTCCTGGTGCTGTTCGAAATCAACCAGACGTAGGGTCGCTCCGTCCGCGGTCTTACTGCGGTCGATCGCGTCGCGTATCAGCGCGTAGACCCAGCGGTCTCGCTGCAACGTCGCAAGCTTGATATTGAAATCCTTCGCAACATCGGATTCCGAGCGCCCGCGCCCCAGTTCCTCGTCGATTGCGATGAGCCGGTTGATGTAGGAGTAGTCACGCCGACGGTCCTTCCGTAGCTGGAGTGACAACTCCACGGCATTGATGTCTTTGCGCGAGGTGTCTTCCGGCAGAACGCCGACCCTAATATTTTGCTCGCCGAGATCGATCAGCGCGGCGGCTCGAGTGTTGCCGTCGACCAGGATCCCATGAGGGGTAACGATCCCGGGCTCGCGCTGGCCGACGTCATCCAGCTCGTCCATCAGCGCGGTGTAATCGGGGTCTGTTTGGTCTGGGTTGGACGGCCGCTGCCTAAGCAGATCGTGGAGGTAGTCCTGGGCTACGTGCCCCCAAGGGTTCTCCTCAATGGCCCTATCGCGTTGTGGGTCGAGCGTGCGCTGAGCACGGATTCGGTGGGTATCCGGGTTGAAGTAGAGCATGTCGACCGGCACAGAAATCACGTAGAGGTGGCGGGGCTCTCCACGCCAGTCAATCGTGACCTTCGCACCGTTTTCAGTCATCGCCAGCTTGAGACGCTGGTCGATCACTGCCTTGATCTCCTCCCCCTTGGGAGGAATGCCGAAGTCTGGCATGGAAACTCCTAAAACTAGATCAAAGTCAGTCTTCCGAAAATTGAGCCTTGACTGTCCGACGTCAATCCGCGACACGCTGTCGGCGAAAACCACATAACGCTGCAGCAACAAGATCATCCACAAACTGCGCCATAAATGAGGCGGCTAGCTGACCTTGGCGCGCAAGCGATCGACCGCAAACACCTCGTGGCGGGCGTGGTTCGCCTGCCCGCGGAACGCCCGCCACTCCCCTAGCTTGTACATTGGCACGCCGCGGCGAACGCGCACCTCAACCTCAAAGTCACGGCTGATAAAGTCAATCCTGCGCTCGATCTCACCGTCCGTGAGACTTCCTCCGAGCGCCTTCCGCAACCCCGCAAACGAGACAAAACCAGCATGCTCGCGTAGCGCGCGGTAGACCTCGTCATGGCTGCCCGCGCCGTGGCGGCCGGTCGGGGTTCCGTCTTTACGTAACGCGGATGCGATAGCGACCCCGACAGCACGGGCTACCGGTGGGGGAAACGCGTTACCGATCTGCCTGTAGGTTGTAGTTTTTCGCCCTTTGCGCTCGGCAAAGTCCCACTCGTACGCCTGGCCCGACCAGCCCTGAATGCGGGCAACCATCTGATTCGTCAGCTTGGGGACGAAGTCCACTGGGACATCGGGGCCCGGGGCTGCGTCTGCGATCCCAAGGCCGTCGACTCCGAGGGCGCGCCAATCGCGCTTCGCCCGTGTCGGGCCGAGGTCAGGCCCGCCATGCTTTTTGGAGCCGCCAACAATGGTCGGGGCAATCCGGTCAGCCCTCTTGGCCCAGACCTCGGCGCCCGGCCAACCGTTCGCTGCCATCAGGTCATAGAGTGCAGAGCCCACCGTCTGTACCGCAGGGGTCGGTTCAGGCCAGCTGAAGTAGGGCGCGAATTCTTCACGCAGAGCCACAAGAATGAAGCGAGGCCGTAATTGCGGGACACCGTAATCCTTCGCCTCAAGCAGCCGCCAGTCGGCGCGGTAACCCAGCTCGGCCAACCTGTCGAGGACGGCCTGTCGATACCCGGCAAAACGCGGCATCGATAGCCCGCGGACGTTCTCCAGCAGCACCGCGTCAGGCTGCATGCGACCAGCAGCCTCGACGGCCCAGGCAAACAAATCCCGCTCGTCCGACGAGCCCAGTTGCTTCCCAGCAATCGAGAACGGGGGGCAGGGAACTCCACCCGCGAGCAGTGAGACTCCCGCATGTTCGGCTGGGTCCCACACTGACTTGTCAGCGACGTCCCCGACCGCAACCTTGGGCTCGGACTGCCCCTCAGCGGCTGCAAGGCGCGACAGATTACGCTCGAGGGTTTCGGCGGCGTCGCGGTCTAGCTCAACAGCGAGCGTGTGTTGGAACCCGGCAAGGTGCAGGCCCAGGCTCTGGCCACCTGCCCCCGCGCAGATCTCGACCACTGTCAGCTCACTTGCG
Organism: Arthrobacter sp. NPDC056691; assembly: GCF_042791415.1. NCBI lineage: Bacteria > Bacillati > Actinomycetota > Actinomycetes > Micrococcales > Micrococcaceae > Arthrobacter > Arthrobacter sp. NPDC056691. Next base: position 236,513 of record NZ_JBHTXX010000003.1, on the reverse strand, counting down.
CGTTTCTTCTCATTCATGGTGCATCCATTCTTTCAGACTCCCCGCCTCCATCTGGGACGCTCGCCGACCGACATGAGCAACGCCACATAGGCTAACCCAGGTCCTTCAGGCGCGACGGGGTGACAACGCAATTTGAGCAATTAATCAGCGTCTTTGTAGTCGGGATTGCTGGCCCTTCGCATTTAGGCATGGTTGGTCTGTTTGTTCCGGTAGGGGCGGTGGCCGCCGGCGGCGAGTAGGCATCTGAGTCTGTAGTTGGTGAAGTTGCGAAAGCCGCGGGCGATCCTGCGGGTGGTCTCGATGACGCCATTGATCGCTTCAGTGGGGCCGTTCGAGGCGCCGAAGGTGTCGAAGTACGCGAGGATCGCTGCCTTCCATTGCTTGAGCGTCCGGCCGAGCCGGGCGACTTCCGGGATCGGGCAGGACGGGAATGAGGCGATCACCTCGTTGGCGAGTTGGCGGCCCTTCTCCGGTCTGGCGTGGTGGATGTTTCGGAGCTTCTGGTAGCACTGCCAGGCGAGGGTGACTTCATGGCCGTGGTCCCCGAGTGTAAGTTTCGCGTCGAGCCGGGCGGCCTGTTTGTCGGTGAGGTGTTCGGCGCCGATCTGAAGGGTCCGGCGGATGCCGTAGAGCGGGTCTCCCTTGCGGCCGCGGCGCCCGAGGGTGTCCTGCTGGACGCGGCGGCGGACCTCGTCAACCATGGCTGACCCGAGCTTCACGACGTGGAAGGCGTCCAGGACTGTGATGGCTTCGGGCAGCTCGTCGCGGATCGCGTTGGCGTAGTCGCGGAACGGATCCAGCGCAGCCGTTTTGATGCCTGCGGTGAACCCGGTGCCGCGCTCTTTGAGCCAGTCGGCGTAGGCCTTCCCGGACCGGCCCGGCACGAGGTCCAGCAGCCGGGCATGGACCAGGCCCTGGGCGTCGCGGGTGTGGTCCACGATCCCGGTGACCATGCCGGATCCCGGTGGGCCGGTGTGGGACCAGACATGTTCATCGACGCCGAGCGCGTCCACCCCCGTCAGCCGGCCCGTCGCTGCGATCCGGCGGGATGCTTCCACGCGGACGGCGTCCCAGATGGCGTGCCAGGAAACGCCGAGCTGGTGGGCCAGGGCCGAAACCGAGGTGTCGAAACGCTGCAGTGCATCGGTCGCCCAACCGACTGCCCTGGTCGTCAGTTTCGCCCGGGATGCCGCCATCGGATGCTCCTCGGTGAACGTCGTTCTCGGGCAGCCCGGGTCTGGACATCGCCAGACGCGCTTGGCCCAGAGCAGCCGCACCGGCCGGCCGAAACACGGGATGTCGTGGAGCCGGACCGGCCGTCGGCCATGGCCCACGGCAACGACGCCGCAGTCCGGACAGCCGGTGACGTCCTCCCCGGTCTCGACGCCCAGAACCAGGCCGGCCCCGGTCGCCGTGTCAGAGCTGATGTGGATGCCCTCAACACCGAGCAGCGTATCCGCGCGCGAGCACCACCGGCCGTGGGAACAAGCCACAGAGTTATTCATGTCAGGGTCTCTTTTGGGTATTGGTTTGCTTGGTCGCAACCAATTCAAAGAGGCTCTTCACGGTTCATGGGGAAATGGATCCCTGGAATGAGCATCATGCCGCCGTCCGGACGGCACTTCTCAAGAGAATAACCGATTTGTAGTTGGCGGGGTTGCGGTAGCCGCGCGCGGTGCGTTTGATGTTTTTGATGGCGGTGTTGTTGGCTTCGACCTTGCCGGTCGTCGCACCGGTAATGATCAGCACCTCGATCTCTTTCCACCAGCGGCAAACAGTGCGGTAGAGCCTGTTTGCCTCTGGCCGTGCAGCTGCCTTGACCAGCTTCTCGAGTTCGGCTTTCGCTGCCGCGGCGTCCTCCAGGGAGCCCGTGCGCAGCAGCGCCCTGAGCTGTTCCTTGACCTTCCAGACGGCCTGGAGCGTGCCGGTGGGATCGTCGGCGGCGAACACTTCTTCCAGCCTGTGGGCTGCCTTCTGGGTGAGTGTGTCTCCGGCGCGCAGGAGGAGCATCCGGTGGGCCCATGCCTTGTCGACGGCCCTGCCTCGGCGGCCCTTGACCTGCTGGGATAGGTTCTGCCGCGTCTCGGTCATGGCTTGGTTGGCCAGCGAGATCAGGTGGAAGTGGTCCACTGCGACCGCGGTGCGCGGAAGCCACATCCGCAGCGCCTTCCGGAACGCAGCAGACGGATCGATCGCCACGACCTGCACGGCCAGCCGCCAGTGCAGGGGGCGGGCGAACAGCCAGTCACCGACGCCGCTGTGGTCCCGGCCGTCAACGACGCCCAGGACCTGGCCGGTGTCCAGATCCACGATCGTTGTCATCCAAGGCTCGAACCGTGTCCAGGCCTTCGTGGCCGGGTCCTGGAAGTAACGCACGGACCGGAACCGGTGTTCATCGATGCCCAGCATCCGCGGGTTGAGCTTGTCCACGTCGGGCAGCCGCAGCAGGCAGGCTTCATTCAGCGCCGCCCGGACCATCCACCACGACACGGCGAAGCCCGCAGCTGTTTCCGATACGGCCCGGCCCGAGCGGATGACCGCGTCCACGAGCTGGTCCCGGAGCCGGCCGGTGGAGCGGGCGCGGCGTGGGACCTGTGGAGTGGACTCAAAGAACGACAGCCTGTCGCAGGCTGGTTCTTGGCAGTACCAGCGGTACTTGGACCAGAGCACATCCACGGGCCCGGCGACTGGAATATCACGGAGCCGTTGGAAGCGGCGTTCCTTGCGCCGTGACGAGATGACCCCGCAGCTCGGGCAGCCCGGCAGCTGGTCGGTTTCGATGATGACCTGCCGGCGGCCAGCTGTGACGGTGGAGGAGATGACGCGGTAGTCGGGCAGGTTGAAGAGGATGGTGGCAGCGTCGGCTGCCACCCCGGTAGGCTCGTTCAAGGCTCGTGGTCCTGTTCCAGGTTGAATGCTTAGACACACTCATCCCAGCAGGGCCACGGGCCCCTTTGTCTTCAACGACACGAACTCAATTCCCCACCAATCACGAAGAGCCTTCAAAGAGGCCCTGACTTCATTCCCGCCGCACCACGCCGCACCGGAAACGGCCAAAGCCGCGGCGGAACTTTCAGACCGCCCTAACCATGCTCAACTGCGAAGGCCCGGATTGCTGAATACCCTGGTGGCAGCCTTGACATTGCGGCTCTTCCTCAACAAAACCGCATTCTTCGTCAACAACTAGTGAATGGAGACGGTGACCTATAGCTCGACAATGTAGTCAGTTATACCCGCCCAAAACCCAGTCTCTGTAGGCCCCAGGATCGTAGCCAACCGCCGCCAAAAGCTTAGAGGATTCCTCAATGCAGCGCTCAAAAGCATCAGCCTGCGTAGACAGCAAATCATCAACGAGAACTCGTTCCCTGACTTTACGAGGTATCCGTGAAGACTGTAAACATTCGTTTTCATCACGGCTGACGGGAGGATGAATGGGCCGAACCAGTCCGTGTGGATCCAGCGAGAGCTGAGGGTCAGGCTTGAATCTAATAGCGATTGACACCAGATCATCATCGCCAGGCCCGCTTCCGGTCCTGTAAGTCATCAAGCTCCTGACGGAGGCCTTCAGTCCTGAGGAAATCCCCCGTGACACGATCCATTGAGTCAATCCAAGCATAAAGGCCTCCGTCGGGGAGGCCGTCTCCACAACCGCAACCTTGGTTGCCTCGGAGATTCCCCAAAGCGTATTGAACGCAGATGCATATGCCGAACAAGCATCGTATATCGATCCTGCAATCTCATTTAGAGTTGCCCTGGCGTCATCATGGACATTTTCCGCATCCATTCGAGTGGTGATGAAAAGCAGAAAATCTTCCTGCGTACTGCCTTGGCTCTGCAAGAGCCATTGTAAAGCAGCAAAATAGCTGGGAATCCCAAGATTATCGACTGTACGGGCAAAACCCCCGCACAAATCGATATTAATTGCATGGAAGTAGCCTTCTCGTCTGACACGCTGCCAAGGAACGGATTTCAGATTTCCGATATCGCGAAAATCACCAGGAAAAACTTCTGATTCGGAACTTACGTACTTCAACCGCTTGACGGAGAACTCGTTGGAATAAACATCGGACTGAGCCGGGTCATTCGCCGACACTGCCGTATTGAAACCAAGATACTTTAGGCGAACCTCATCGCGAAGGCAGATTGACTCGTGAAGATGCCGAACATCAAGGAAGTCATTTCCAGGAAGGGTAAGATATCGCAGCTCCTTTTTCCGCAACTTAAGATCGCGAACGAGGAACCCTATCTCACGTGACCATTGCACATTTCTGACGTATTGCTTCCGAGGACGGTGCCAAGCTTCAAACGCACGGTCGACGCTTACAGGAAACGGAGTGGGGCCGCTACCAATTAGAGCAGTGAGATCATTGTGATCATTTGACAACGACGGGTCCATGTCATCCACGGCCTTCCGCCTCCAAAACGCCAAGAATAGACCCAAGAAGATTATCCTGTTCCTTGGGGGACAGTTGATCCAACACCCCGTACACAGCCAGGACCTGTGTAATTGCCCTGAGTTTCAACAAACTACCCTCGCTGGGTGGCGTGTTATCCCCAGGTATCTCGTCCATTAGTCGCTGCAGTTTAAATTGCTGAGTAACTTCTTTATCTAATGAAAGAGTTTTATCACCAGGCCTAATGATTGTGACATTGGGAATAACGCCTTCACTGTCGGTGCGCAAAGCATTAGCCGCAGCTACGATTTCGCGAATTCGGTCTTCAGTACCGCGCGTAGCGCCGTGTCGAACTACTTCTCTCAGTTCCTGCGCCTGACGCTTTTGAGCTGTAGCGAGCTGACGCAGAGCACTGTGAAGCCAGCGCGTTAGCAAGACCGTATGAGGGTGCGAGGTATTGAAGCTTTCCCTATCAATATTCAATGCACCTTCAAGGCCCTGTTTAACGAATATTTCACAGGTTATTTGGCGAAGCCGTGTCAACTCGGCTACTTGATAGTTCAAAAATGTTGAGTCAAATAGCGTTCCGCTTGCACCGTGTATACGAATGAGGGCTCCCTGATGCTCCGTCGGCGCAATTTTAGGTGTCCAAAACAAGTAAGCATCAAACTCGAGCGGACCGGCGCTAACTTCACGCGGGAAACCCTTGAAGTGCTCACGCATGGATCCTAAAAATATCATCGGCTTTTTCAGGACATGCTGCGTTAACGGGAGATTCCTAAACTTGATTGGCCGCCTTAAACTCAGGCCGTCGATATTGACGGAAAAGTCGTAGGCCTCATGTTTCATACCGGAAAGTCCCCCAAGTTCGCGGAGAGTTTCCAACGGATTGTCGCTCCCCACAAGTTCCGCTGAGCCCTTGGTAGCATTAGAAATCTTGTAGATATAGGCCCAGTCATCGGCTACTGTCTCGTCAAGGACGTTTTTCTCGACATACGGAAGAGGTAGAGCGAGCGCGAGGTTCCAAACCATTTGCAGGTAGGTGTCAAATATATCCGCAAGCTTGACAGAAGTACGCCCCTGAACATAGGACCATACGCTATCTACCATCTTGGAAAATGCCTCCGCTGGATCGTCCTCTTCATCCCAGGGGAGACGTTGTGTTCGTCCCCGATCTTCGACGTGAAGGTCGGAAGCATCTAGTCGTCCAATATGGTAGAGCGGCACGGAGGATAGCGACTTTGCTGCACTTTCTTCGCTGAGTGGATTATCAATGGCACTCCACAGTTGCTCACTTCGTAGACTATCTCTTGTTTGTGGCCGTATGGAGTTAAGAACAATCGTAGTGCCATGCGCATCGGTATCGTTAGTTGGTTCCCGCCAGACCTTATAGCGACCCGCTTTGAACTCCGTCTCATCGCCGTTGCTAGGCTCATCGGCAAACTGCTGAAGATTGACTAAAACAATTGTTCGGAAGTCATCGCCCTTGGTCTTAGTGATGATTTGAAAGCTATGTGTCAACTGTGAAACGGAGAATATGCCGATTCCAAGCTTGCCGATAAGCTTGCGCCCTTTAGGACTTATTGTCGGATCTCCGGTCGCGGTAATTCCTAATTCTTGTCCCTGCTCGGTCCTCTTTGCACTACCACCGATATTGTGCAAAAGATGCACAACCGCATCGGGAGACATGCCGACACCATTGTCCTCGACCGTAATTCGACTGAATTTGGGTGCATCGGTTTTTATGGAAACCCAAGTTGCGTCCGCGTCGTAGGCATTAGCAATCAATTCCCTGATTGCCGATCCCGCTTGCCGATAGATTCCATCTGTAACACGGGCTATGACCCGTTCGTTCGTGATTAGGTTTGATTCGATGGATTCTGATTGTCGAGTCACGCTTCGAAGCTGCTGTGCTGCGTCCAGGTCACGTTGGTTAAGCAACGAACTCACCGGGCTCTCCTGACTGGCTATACGAAGGGAGCAGCGAAGCCGTGGCATCTGCTGATTTTCGTGCCAAGGGAGGCGGACCTGAATTGGTTCCCTGTTCGTCGTGAACCAGAAGCACGATATTTTTTGGAAAATTCCGCGGCTGCGTAGCTTCGCGAAGTCCTAAGCCCTTTCGTCCTTCCGCTTGGACATGTAGTTCCCGCTGCCCATTTGCAGCCATCGAGCCAGGTGCACCCCAAACAACGTGGCGGAAAGTCTCGGCATCATCGGGGTCTGCGAGATATTTCGAGTCAGTCATCGCGGGCCAAGAATTCGGATTCCCGGAATTTCCATTGGTTTTCGATGGACGGGTGGAAAAAGCAGGAGATGCAGTTCCAAAGGAGTCCGAGCGAGCCTGTGCATTGTGCACGGATCCCGTATTTTGAAAGTTGGGGGGGTGAGTCGCACCTGCCCAGGTTGAGCTGTCGACGGTACTGGTCAATGGGAGCCGAGCCCGACTAAAGAAGAGGCCGACTCCCCCTGCTCCCGAGAATAGGCTCGTATTCTTCCCCAGTGTCACGTGTTGTCCTATCAGTAAGTAGCAGGAGACGTCATGTCACACGCCTTCGCCTCCGGGGTTCCATCACACGAGTGGGGCATGACCGCTTCAATGCTACTGTCGCAGGCTCACCTTATCGTTCAAGCAGTCGTGTCCCACCGCCTGCGTACCTATCCAAACGGTGGGGTGGAAACTTCAGTCCGTCCCCGAGTCTGTACAGCATCAGTTCATGGACGTGATGGCGGGTGCTGAATACAGATAAACGCTCTCGATGACAAGGCCTCTCCACGCGGCTTGCGCTCCTATTTCAGCCGATTATCACCGACCGCATGCACTGTCTGAAGAAGTCACACACGGTAATGTCCCCGCATCCGGCCATTGACACAGTGCACCCCGCCAGAAGCCCAGGAGCGCGAAAGTGTTCAACAACTGGGCCGGCTTCCTCGTCGATGAAGCCCGCCGTGAAGATCGCCGCGAGCATGAGCCAACCAACACACGGGAACAACCGCCGCGACGACGAAGACTGCGCCGATGTAGAACACTAGGATCCGCCACAGCGCGGTCCGGACCGCCTTCCGCACACTCCGGGTCGGCTCCGTGGTCTCTGCTGCTGCCACGCACACGATCTCGGTGGCTCCGAATGCGAACGCCACCACGAACAGCGCCGTGGTAATTCCACTGAACCCGTCCGGCGCCAAGCTGTTCCCGGGCAAGTTGGCCAGTCCCTGCGACTGCACGTCGGCAGCCAGCCAAACAGCATTGCAGCACCCGCCAGGAGGAACCCGACGATCACCGCCACCTTGAGCCGGCGAACCAGAACTTGAACTCGCCGAAGTTCTTCACGCTGGTCAGCTGCACGGATGTAGGCATCCCGATGAACACGAAGGCCATCGACACACCGCTAGGGGATGGAAGATGCTGGCGGGCAGGCCTGCAGCACCGAGCGCTTCGGCCGTGATGACCACCATGAGCTGCAGCCACCACAGCCAGCCCACCGTCGCGTCGGCCACCAGCCCTTAGGCGTTGGATGGCGGTGTAGCCGGGGGTGCGGCCAGCCGCCGGACGTAAAAGTCACTGGCGGGTAACAGCAACAGGGAATATGACTTCCTCAGATATGAGACACGGTGCCGTAGGACATTGGGCGGTTTGACGATGCTGCAAATCAAGCACGGCCGATGTGTGGTTGTGCTTCAATTGGCTTTGGCTGGAGCCAATGTCAACACCAAGGGGGAAAAGCGTGCCAGACGTCGTCGGTGAGCACTACATGCTCTTGAAGGTGGAGCGTCGTAGTGGGACGTTCTCTGTCGTCCGCAAAGCGGTGGACGATCGAGACTCTTCGTTCGTGGCAGTCAAGCTACTGTCAGGACAGCCGGACGATGTGACGCGGAAGGTATTCAATAACGAGGCCAAGACGCTGAAGAGCCTGGCGCATCCCAACATTGTTAGTTGCCGCTGGTCAGGGATTGACGAGACCGGCACCTACGTTCTCGTCCTGGACTGGATCGAGCGGAACCTCGACGACGTACTCAAGGTATCAGGGCCATGGGAGTCTTGGGATCGTCTCGCGACTGACATTGCGTTGCCCCTGGTGGACGCGTTGGCCTACACACATCTGAAACAAATCGAGCACCGGGACATTAAACCCCAAAACGTCCTCGTCTCCGATTTAGGGGCTCCCCTCCTTGCAGACTTCGGAATTGCGAAGATCCGCGGCGAAGAAAACTCGACTCTTCAGACAGTCGCGGATTGGCACTCTAAACCGTACGCGCCACCTGAACTAAATGCGGATGTTCGATACGTTCGCGACGTCTACTCGATGGGCGTACTTCTCATTCAGTGCATGACGAAGGAACAGCTGAAGGACCTCGCAGGCGTACAGCGGGCACTGGAATCAATTCCCGTCCCACCTGACGTTCGACGCCTGCTGGGATCCTGTATCGCCATGCAACCAGACGAAAGGCCGAAGAACGCCAGCGACCTTCTCAGTGAACTCAAGGCGATCCAGCAGCGGCGCGACGGACATCAACAGATCACACGGAATCCCGTTTTGCTTCGTCTAACAAAGTCGGCAATTAGATCGCTCGGAGGAAGTGATGACGCGCGACAGAAGGCCGTGGGCAAGGTCCAAGCGGACCTCTCCGGTGACGTCTATGCGTCGTTCTTCAACGACCAGTCCTCAGGCAAGCCCCAGCGAGACAGCATTCGGCTCGACGGATCGTCTTGGAGCTTCACGCTGAAGTCCGATGAGACCGGCGCAACGGTCATCAAGGCTGCAGAACTGGACTTTGAGCGACTTGAAAATCACCGCCGACGCGCGGCGCCGCTACCGCAGATCTTCGACTGGACGTTCGCAGCGCCAGCAAACTCAGCACTCGCACGGGCGGGGATTGCAACCCTGATTGACACCATCGACGCCTTTTATGAAGCCAAAGACCAGGCAGAACAGGCAGGCCAGAAGGAGCGCGACGGCGATGAGCTCTTCGACACATGGCGTCGAATCCTAAACGCCCGCGAGGAGCTTGCGCGAGGCGAGAAAAAGCCACTGCCTTTCAAAAAGGTGCAGACCCGCGGCCGGGAAGCCGCTTTCACGCTGGAGTCCGCGGTCGACTACGACCTGGTCGGCACAGAGTGGCGCGTGAAAGACCAGAAAACTGACCGCAAGTTCGCTTGGGGCGAGGTCATCGAACACGAGGACGATCGAGTCGTTATCCTGAGCGCGCGACGCTGGGAAAATCTGCCTGATCGAGCGGTTCTCGACCCTCACCTCGGCCCGGACGAGGCAGCACTCAACCGTCAGCGCCGGGCCGTCGATGACGTTCAGCGTGACAAGTCAGCCCGTCCGGATTTGCGGGCACTGCTCCTCGATCCAGGCATTAATGCCGCACCCAAAGCCGTCTCAGTCTCCACTTGGAAGCGTGAGCTTGATGACAGCAAGAAAGACGCGATCGAAACCGCCTTGGGATCGCCCGATATCTTTGTTGTACAGGGCCCACCAGGGACGGGTAAGACCAGCTTCATTGCCGAGCTCGTCGAGCAGACCCTGAGCACAAACCCGGACGCACGGGTTCTTATCGCTTCGCAGACCAACGTTGCAGTGGACAACGCACTGCAGCGTCTGTCCGACGCCGGGCAGGCAAACATGGTCAGACTGGCAAGCGCTGACCGGAACCGTGTCGATGAGTCCGTGCGTCACCTCCTCCTTGATGCCCAGATGAAACGCTGGGCACGCGAAGTTCGAAAGAATGCGGAAGGCTACCTGGGAGCACGGGCGACCGAAGCCGGACTCTCACCATCGCATCTTCGTGCAGCTCTCGCCCTTCAGCAACTCTCAGCAAGCCTGTCCCAGCTCGACTACCTCCAGAATCTCCGACCGGAAGATGATGAGAAGCAGCGGTCTGAAATTGCAACCTCGCTGGGTGAACCGGTGTCTTTGACCTCAGTTCAGGAAAAGGTCGACGCCCTCGCTGACCTTCGAGACGAGCTACTCAAAGAGGCGCAGTCCGAGTTGGGAAGCGATCTGACTCTACTGGCTGACATGAGTGCCCGGGATGCCCTCAACGCAGTAGATGTCCTTATCGGTGAAAGCGTCGATGCGCAGCAGCTGCTTACGCGCCTGCAACTACAGGGCGAGTGGCTACAACGAATTTCGTCCGACTCAGGTCTCGCCAACGCGTTTCTCGACCAAACAAGTGTCATTGCGGGAACGTGCGTGGGCTATCTAAGGCACCCAGCGGTTCGCGACCTCGACATCGACCTGTGCATCGTCGACGAGGCCTCGCGGGCAACCTTGACCGAAGCACTGGTTCCGGTATCCCGGGCCAAGCGTTGGGTGGTCGTCGGTGATACTAACCAGTTGCCTCCGATCGATGAGGACATACTGCGCAACAAGGACCTGATGACCGACCATCAGCTCCTTCCTGAGGACGTGCGGGAGACGCTATTCCAGCGGCTGACGGACCGCCTACCGGACCATTCCCAAGTCATGCTAAGCCAGCAGTACAGGATGATCCGACCAATCGGAGACATGATTTCGACCTGTTTCTACAACGAGAAACTTCGATCGCCAAACGACCGCGGACTTGAGGGGTATCTCCTCGGATACGGCAAACCTGTCCTATGGCTTGATACCTCCTCCCATGGTCAGGACCGACGTGAAGCCGCCCCTCATGGCAAAGGCAGGAGCTTCGCAAACCGTGCGGAGGCTCGTATCGTCATTGGTCGGCTGGAAGTACTAAATGGCTCCGTTGACAAGAAGGTCGTCCAGCTGCCGAAGGGTAAGCAGCAACTTGATGTGCTCGTTATTGCGCCCTACGTCGCCCAGGTCGCCGACCTCAAGCAGCAGCTCGCGCCCCTACGCGACCGGCTGAAGCATCTTTCAATCACGGTAATGAGTGTGGACGCAGTTCAAGGCCGTGAATCAGACGTGGCTATCTTCTCAGTGACCCGGAGCAACTCAAATGCCGAACTCGGGTTTATTGGGCCGGACTACTGGCGGCGCATCAACGTTGCACTATCCCGCGCCCGGTTTGGCCTCACTATTGTCGGCGATGCAGGATTTATCCGAGGCACAACCGGCGCCCTGAAGAAAGTGCTGACATACATCCAGTCTCATCCGGATGACTGTGAACTTAGGACGGCGGAACGATGAGCCTAGCTACAGCAGATACGATTCGGCGCCGGTTCGGTGATCACCGCCCTGGTTTGCAGTTGATCAGCGTGGTCGACGCTGCCTTGCCAGTCACGATACTCCGCGTAGATGTCTTGGCGCAGGAGCTCAAGTCATTTCCCCTTCTCGAAGAGTTCATTCTTAGGTTTGTGCACGCGGGAGTCCGCGAGATCGACGAGATCGCAGGGCTCCTCGGACTGCAACGCGACCAGGTAGTGAAGACGGTTGCAGACCAGATCAGTTCGAACAACCTTACGCGAGCGGGCAACGGGCACCTCGGTCTTACTGCGCTGGGCCTCGAGGCTGCTCGCAATCTTGCCGCCGTCCAGCCCGTTCTAACTCAGCTCAACGTTCCCTTCGATAGACTCGTTTGGAACGCCCAGGATTATGCACGAGCAAGCCTGATCAGGAAGCGGGATGCCCAAGAGGCCGGCCTCGAAATCCTCCCTGCCAAGAAGACCTCACGGGTCGACCTCAATGATCTCTCCACCGAGCGCTTTAACGAGCTCGTCGAGTCACGCGACGACCGCACACGGCATGTCGAAGTCCTGCGGGTCCGGAAAATCGCGTCCCAGAACCAACACCTGTACATGCCGGCACAGCTGCTCATCTACGGCGACTCAGATTCTGGCGAGGTACAGCTGGGCCTTTGTATCGATGGTGATCTCCAGCCTGCGCATGGGCTGGAGCTTGCGGCCACTGACGCCATCATGAAGCTCGGCATCTCGGTCGCTCCTCCCGAACCCCGCCCTACCCTTGCGCCCGAGCTCGAGGAGCAGCGAGTAGCGATCGACCAGGTGGAGGTTATCAGGGTCGCTGGCGAACAGGGTGCCAAGAGCGACGAAGAATCCGCGCAGAGGCCGCTACGTGTGGAGGACATGGCGGTGCGCAGTGTCGACGTCCACGAGCATCCGCAGCTACTCAATGAAGCGCTCAACGGCGCGAAGAAGCGACTGCTGATCATCGCGCCGTGGGTGAAAGGTGGAGTGGTAAACACTGACTTCGTCGCTGCCCTTGAGCGGCGCCTACGCGCTGGCGTCGAGGTCCATATCGGTCACGGCTATGGTCATGACGACAGCGGGTCCGATGACTTCGCCCTTCGTAAGCTCAACAACCTTGCTGCCCGCTTCGACAAGCTGCGGGTCGTACGCCTTGAAAACACTCACGCCAAGATCTTGATCTACGACAATTTATGGGTCACTACAAGCTTCAACTGGCTCTCCTTTAAGGGTGATCCGGACCGGACTTACCGCATGGAAGAGGGCACGCTGGTCCGAATACAGAGCGAAGTCGACAAAGCGTTCAAGCGTTATACCGACGTGCTCGACTCGGACGGGGCGGACCCGCGTAGGCGAGCCTGACCGGATGCCGTGAGGTGCACCCTCCATGTCTGCTCGCTACGTCTGGCTAGACTCACCGCGATGAGAGCCGCCTAGTTGATTCTGCTCTGCCGACTTGCCAGTAGCTGGGACACTTCGGCGAGGGCTGCCCCGTCTGGCCCGTCCGGTCATATCCCGGGTTGCCTGGTGTGCAGGACCACCTGAGGGACTTCTCGCGTCCGCGACGTGGACTGTTGGGAGCCGGGGTCGGCATGGGGATTCCCGTTCGCCGCCCAGCCCCGTGGGTCAGAATCCGTCGGCGTACGCGTAGGAAACCAGGCCACGCCCTTGCCGCCGCACTGGACGCACTGCTGCGGAGCCCGGACGGTGGTCCGCACCAATGAGCACTTCATCGGGTGTTAATAGTGATGAGTCCGATTGAGAAACGCTAATGGCGCGGGCAGAGTAACTGCCTGGGCCAGGTTTTCGCTTTCCTACGCACGCCTTAGGCACCGAGGGCAGGACGGACCGAAGTCACTGCCGTATCCAAAGCAACCGCATATTACATAGCGATCCCCGCACTCAGGGTCCCGCTTCGTCACTGAGACGAACCATTCGCCCCTGGATATCCGAGTGCAGGAGCTTGGCGATTCTCTTTCGCATGTGGAGCCCAGGCCACACCACAGACACCACCCAAAACGGGCCGGGTCTACTCCTGGTGAATAACGCAGGGCGGAGACGGGGGCTGCGGGCTTTTTTGGGGAAGGGCTACTCCCCTAGAAGTAGCCTCCTCTGGGAGTCAATGCCTTCTACAGGGCTCTGGCAAGAGTATTAGCGTCCAAATAAAGCAAGGTTCTGAGTACAGTAGGGACTCATTGGGGGCTGATGCCCGCTGTAAGTAGCAATGCCGAAACGGGGCGGGATGAGCATCAATTGGACGCGGGACGAAATAATCCTTGCATGCGACCTGACCAGGACAAACAACTGGAACGGCTTAGACGAGAAGGACCGCCGCGTAGTGGATCTGTCCTTACTGTTAAATGAAAGCCCCCTCCATCCGGTGGAACTTCGGGATGACAAGTTTCGCAACCCTGCCGGAGTGGCCCGCAAGACATGGGACATCGCAACCCAGCATCCGGACTACACCGGCCAAAAGACCAAGGGCAACAAGCTCGACGCAATCGTATTGAACGACTTCCTCTCAGCACCCGCTAAGATGCAGACCGTGGCCGCTGCGATCCGAGCGGAAATACTTCGGGGCGATACTACACTCCCCAACCAGGACGATCCTGATACCGACATAGAGGCATCAGAGGGGCGCCTGCTGCTGGCCCGACACCTGAAGCGGGAGCGGAACCGCGGCTTGCGGAACCGAAAAGTCGAAAGCGTTAAAAAAGCAGGCCTACCTGTCGCCTGCGAAGTATGCTCGTTCAACTTTGGAGAAACATACGGCCAGCGAGGCCGGGACTACATCGAAGTTCACCACGTACTGCCGCTCCACGCTTCCGGCCCCACGACCACGCGCCTTTCCGATCTCGTTCTGCTCTGCGCCAACTGCCACCGCATGATCCACCGCGGCAATCCGTGGCTGCCACCGAAGGACCTCAAGTCGTTGGTTGGTGCGAACGCCATAGCTGCAGAACCTGCACCACTGCCTGCATGAGGCGGCTATAAGATTTGGGAACCCAGGCAGGACGAGGACGGAACACGCCATGAAGTATACGAACGAAGATCAGATTAAGCGCAAGCTCGGAATCGAGTCATGGAGGAATCTCTCCAAAAGCAACGTAATCAAGTTCGCAGCCATGATGCCTGACATGGACAGGGAGGTGGCTCTAAGAATCATTCAGCAATTCCCCGCGTTCACGAGGTTTGCCCTAGATATTGTGGATGCGATGGGGAAAGCACACGAAAAAACGCTCGTAGCCAACAAGCAGAGCACGGACCATGTCTATCAGGCACTTCAGGACACCAGAGAAATCCTGAAGGGGGAACTCGACAAGGACGGGTTGAGCCCGGAGGACAGAGAGAAGATTTTCGACCGACTCATGGAACTTGCAAGGATGGCATCCCAAAAGAACACTGAAGATAAGCAGTTCTTGGCAGATGCTCTGAATAAGATGGCAATCGTCGGTGGTGCTGCAGCAGCCCTAGCCGTAGCATTTGTCGGCGGCAAATTTATGGCTGAAAGCGGAGACAGGCCCGAAAGTTCCTCGAGCGACCCCGAAGTTCTCTGAAAGCTTGAGATTCAGGCGCAGATCGGCTTGCTGCTTCAGGACGTTCCCATGTGCGTCGGCCGAAGCGGTTCTGCCGCCACACGGTTTCTAGTCCAGCAGCAACCCGGGCGGCCTGTCGCCCCACCGGACCGGGCGGCGCTTCGGCTGGCGATAGTGCACCTCCGCGGCAGGCCCGAGATTAAGGCAGTCAGCGCGGCCATCGCTGGCACGAGTTACAGAGAGGCACGCCCGGCCATTGCCCGACGTGCCCTCTGCTGGCTCAAGTCAGAAATAGTTCAAGCACTTGGTTCAGTCGACGAGAACCCGCTGCTTGCAGGCATCCGAAGTATCAACAGCGGGCGCAGCCTTTCGGTTCCGGTGGTTCACCCAATTCGCCACAGCCAGAAGCGCCACGAGCCCGAACGTGCTCAGGAGCTGGGGACGGGAATCCTCGCCTATGAATCCCACCGTGAAGATCGCGGCGAGGATGACCAGACCGAAGCCGGTGAGCCACGGGAACCCGGGCATCCGCAGCGGAAGCACCGTCCCCTCGCGGTCGGCGCGGAGGCGCAGCGCGAGCTGGGCCAGGAGCGCGGACGTCCACACCAGCAGACAGGTCGAACCCACGATGTTCAGCAGGACGGGAAGGACCTTCTCGGGGAAGGCCAGCTCCAGCACAACAGTGACAACGCCGAAGGCGACGCTGGCCAGGACTGCGATAACCGGAACCCGGGCCTTGGACACGGAGGCAAACAGGCGCGGAGCCTCACCGCGCTCCGCGAGCGAGTACGCCATCCGCGAGGCGCCGTAGAGGTTGGCGTTGAGGGCGGAGAGCAGTGCAGCTACGGCTACCAGGGTGATGGTAGTGGCCGCACCGGGCAAGCCGGCCGCATCCAACACCGCAGCGAACGGGCTCTTCAAACCTGCCGAACCGACGGGAACCACGGCCGCGATCACGAAGATGGCACCGATGTAGAACACCAGGATGCGCCACAGCACCGTGCGGACCGCCTTCTTCACGCTGCGGGCAGGCTCGGCGGTCTCAGCCGCCGCCACGGAGACAATCTCGGTGCCGCCGAATGCGAAGGCCACCACGAAGAGCGCCGTGGCAATCCCGGCGAAGCCGCTGGGCGCGAATCCGTCTCCGGTGAAGTTGGACAGGCCCGGCGACTGGACGCCCGGCAGCCAGCCGAAGAGCAGGGCAGCGCCCACCAGGAGGAATCCGACGATGGCCGCCACCTTGAGCAGGGCGAACCAGAACTCGAACTCGCCGAAGTTCTTCACACTGGTGAGGTTCACAGCGGTCAGCACCACAATGAACACGAAGGCCATCAGCCACACCGGCAGGGCCGGGAAGATGGTGGCCAGCAGCCCTGCCGCACCAAGCGCTTCGGCCGCGATGACCACCACCAGCTGCAGCCACCAGAGCCAGCCCACCGTGGCACCGGCCACCGGCCCGTAGGCCTTGGCGGTATAGACGGAGAAGGCGCCGCTGTCCGGATTGGCGGCGGCCATCTCGCCGAGGGCCGACATCACCAGGATGATGAGGGTGCCGGCCACGAGGTAGGAGATCAGCACGGCCGGGCCGGCGGCCTGGATACCGGCGCCGGAGCCGATGAACAGGCCCGCGCCGATGGCGCTTCCGAGCCCCATCATGGTGAGCTGGCGGGGTTTGAGTGCCGCACCCAGTGCGCGGCCAGACGTCTTTGTCTGTTGTTCCATGGGGAGTCCTCTGGTTGTAGGTGGAACGGATGGGTTTTCAGGTCAGTCGATTTCTGAGGCTGCGTGGGCTTCGAGGAGCCGGAGCACGCGGTCGTTGGACTCGGCGTCGGCAATGGTGATCCGCACGCCGTCGCCCTGGTAGGCCCGCACCAGGATGCCCGCGCGGTCGAACGCGGCCACCAGCCTCGCGAGCAAATGTTCATCCGCACGGATCCACAGGAAGTTGCCCTGGCTTGGCTGCACTGCCCAGCCCCAGGCTTTCAGTTGCTCCGCCATCCGCGTGCGCTCCTGCTTGACGGCGGCCACCCGGGCTTCCATCTCCTCCCCGGCGTCCAGCGACGCGATGGCCGCCCTCTGGGCCAGCGCGCTCACGGAGAAGGGAAGGGCAGTCCGGCGCAGTCCCTCAGCGATGCCCGGAGCCGCCACGGCGTAGCCGACGCGCAGGCCGGCGAGTCCGTAGGCCTTGGAGAAGGTGCGCAGGATGCAGACGTTCGGGTACTGGCGGTAGAGCGCCAGTGAATCGGGGCCGCTGCCCGCTTCGGCGTATTCCACGTAGGCCTCGTCGATCACCACGAGGATGTCGGAGCCTACGGACTGCAGGAACGCCTCGATGCGTTCATGGCTGATCGGCACGCCGGTGGGATTGTTGGGGGTGCAGAGCAGGATGACCTTCGTGCGGGCAGTGACGGACGCTGCCATGGCATCGAGGTCGTGGCCCTCAGCGCTGTCCAGCGGAATGCGGACCGGTCGGGCCCCTGCCAGCTCAACCAGGATGGGGTAAGCCTCGAACGAGCGCCACGCGAAGATCACTTCATCCCCGGCGTCGCACAGTCCGGTGATGATCTGCTGGAGAACGCCGACGCTGCCGGGTCCCACCGCCACCTCTCCGGCCGTGACGCCGAGGTGGCGAGCAATCCGTTCGCGGAGTTCGACGGCGGCACTGTCAGGGTAGCGGTTCATGGAACCGGCCGCTGCGGCCACCGCAGCGGAGGCCGCGGGCAGCGGCGCGTAGTGGCTTTCATTGCTGGCGAGGGCCGCAACGTCCATGCCGGCGCTGCGCCGGCCCGGGACGTAGGCCGGAAGTCCGGCCACCGCGCCACGAAGAGTGGGAAGCGCGGAGTCCGGTGCGGTCAGGAGCTGATCACGGGTCATGAGCAACGATCATGATTGTGACCCGCCCCACAATGCAAGCTACCCTCAACCCATTGGGACTTCTGCTCAACTTCAACTGACTGTGGTGAAAATATGACCATCCCGAACCCGCGCACCCTGGATTCCCTCGACGGCAGGATCATCCTCGCCCTCGACAAGGACCCCGAAGCCAGCGCCCTGGCACTCTCGCGGACGCTCGGCGTCGCACGGAACACTGTCCATGCCCGGCTGGCACGGCTCGAGCGCAGCGGTGCCCTGCGCTCCTTCAGCCGCAGGCTGGACCCCGCCGCGCTCGGCTATGACCTGATGGCCTTCCTTTCACTGGCCATCAGCCAGACGCGGGCGGGTTCAGTGGAGAACGGGCTCGCGACGATCCCGGAGGTCATCGAGGTGCACGCCACCACCGGGGACGCGGACCTGATGGCCAAGGTGGTGGCACGCAGCACGGCCGATCTCTACCGCATCACCAACGAGATCCTTGCCATCGAAGGAATCCAGCGCACCAGCACTGCGATATCCGTGGTCGAACTCATGCCACCCCGCTACGACGGCCTCCTGAATCGGCTAACGGAGCAGGAATCCCGCCCTTCCACCTGAGGACTGGGTGCCGCAGGCCACAAGTGGTCATATTTTCACTCATGGCTGCCATCTCCTGCCAAATATCCCAATCGAACTCCACTCTCTTGCCTACCTGTGAACCAGGTCAGAAGATTCCTGCATGACTTCACTTACCGTCTCCGGCCGCGTGGCGCAGGTTCTCAGCAGCTATCTCAGCGATGTCTTCGGCGTGATGGGCAACGGAAACGTCTACTTCCTGGACGCCGGGGAAAAGCTGGGCCTCCGCTTCTCCCCCGTCCGCCATGAAGGCGCCGCCATCGCCGCGGCCGACGCCTACTACCGGACGTCGGGACGCCTCGCAGCCGGCACCACCACCTACGGCCCCGGCTACACCAACGCACTCACCGCCCTCGCCGAAGCGGTCCAGGCGCAGATCCCCGTCGTGCTGGTCACCGGGGACGCCCCGAGCAGCGGCGCCCGGCCCCAGGACGTGGACCAGTCGGCCATCGCCGCGGGCCTCGGCGCGGCCACCTTCACCGTCACCCTCGACGCCGCGGGCTCCATCACCCAGCAGGCTGTGGAATACGCGCTGACCAAGCGCACCGCCGTCGTGATTGCCATCCCCTACGACCTCGCGGCACTGGAGGCCGGGGACGAGGAACTTCCGGCGCCAACGGCACCAAAGGTGACGGACGACGTCGACGGCGGCCTTGCGCAGGTGGCCCGCCTGCTCGACGGGGCGAAGCGGCCGCTGATCCTTGCCGGCCGCGGTGCGCATCTCGCCGGCGCCGGCCCTGAGCTCCGCGAGCTCGCCGACCGCCTGGGCGCGCTGACCGCCGGCACCGCCCTGGCGCTCAACCTCCTGCACGGCGAGGGATACCTCGGCGTCGCGGGCGGCTTCGGCACGGACACCGCGGCCGGCCTCATGGGCGAGGCCGACGTGGTCCTCGTGGCCGGGGCAAGCCTGAGCCCCTTCACCATGCGGTTCGGGCACCTGCTCGGCCCGGACAGCACCGTCATCCAGATCGACACCGCCCTGCAGCCGACACACCCCCGGGTGGATACGTTCGTCAGCGCGGACGTGAAGTCTGCCGCCGGACACATCCTGAGGATGCTGGACGGCCTGGGCTCGCCGGACGCCAGCCGTACAGACGCGTGGCGCGCGGAAGCCCGCAAACGCCTGGCCGAGGGGCCGGCCCACCACCCCGGCTCCGACGAGACGCCGGACGGCCGGCTGGACCCGCGCTCCCTTGCCACGGCACTGGGTGCGGTGCTGCCGGAGCGCCGCACCGTGGTCCAGGACGGCGGGCACTTTATCGGCTGGGCACCCATGTACTGGCACATCCCGCGGCCGCAGGACCTGGTGATGGTGGGGACCGCCTACCAGGCCATCGGGCTGGGCCTTGCCGGCGCCGTCGGGGCAGCCCGCGCGGTGGAGAACGGCCGCACCCTGGTGCTGGCCGCCGGCGACGGCGGTTTCCTGATGGGCCTTTCCGACCTGGAATCGCTGATCGGGGCGGCGGCCAGCGCCGTCGTCGTGATCTACAACGATGCCGCCTACGGCGCCGAAATCCACCAGTACGGCTCCCAGGGCCTGACCGAAAAGCCCATGCTGATCCCCGAAGTGGACTTCAGCGGCGTCGCCCGCGCGCTCGGTGCCGAGTCGGCGATCATCCGTTCACTAGCGGACCTTTCCGCGCTCCAGGACTGGATCGACGCCGGCGCGAAGGGGACCTTCGTGGCCGACTGCCGGATCACGTCGAGCGTCCGGGCCCCGTGGCTGAGCGAGTGGATGCAGGCTAAGCAGGAGGCGAAGGCGGCCGTGGCGGGTTAACCCTCGTGCCGCCGTCGGCCTTCCCCCGCCTCCCGTTGTTTCGCACTACCACCGCCGGCGGATTAGGCCATGGACTTCGCCCTGTATCTCGAGGACGGGACCGGGGTCTTCTTCGTGTGGGCATCGTAGTCCGTCTGGCCGGCCGATGAGTCCCGGGCCGCGTTCACGAACTCGCTGGCACTGGATGTGACACCCCCATGAGTAAGAACCCGTTCACAGTCCGGACAAGTATCGCTACCCGACTGTTCATGTCCCGTGTGTTGACTGTCGGAGCAAGATGAAGGGGCCGGTTCCCTGGTGCCAGGCGTCGAGCCGTTTCCTTCTCCCTAAATATTGGCAGTAAAGGCTCTCATGACAAAAGGTATGTCCCGCCGCGGAATATTGAAGACAGGTTCGGTCCTAGGACTCGGCGCTTCGCTTGCAGCGGTCACTCCGGCCCAAGCCCTCGCTGAAGGTTCCCAACGCACGAAAAAGGGCCGGTACTTCTGGCTGAACGGGGACCATCACGTACATACCCTTTTCAGCAACGACGGTAAGTACCGCGTGGTGGACCATGTACGTCAGGCCATCCGTTACGGCGTCGACTGGCTTGTCCTCACCGACCACGGCAATGTGGCCCACTCCCAGCTCAGCACCGACCAGATTGTGCCTCTCATTGATGAGGTGCGTAGGGAGTTTGGGGATTCGATTCTGATCTACCATGGCCTCGAGTGGAACATCCCCGGGGCCGAGCACGCCACAGTCTTCGTGGCACCGGGCCGTGACGACGTCGCGGTCCTCAAGGAAGTCGAATCGCGCTGGGATGCCCGAGTAAAGGGCACGCGTGACGGAACAGCCGCCAACGAAGCCCTGGCGCTGGACGGGATCCGTTTCATGGCCGACGCCCGCGCCAAAGGCACGGTGGAGGACATTCTCATGATTCCAAACCACCCTTCGCGGCAGGGCATCGACTCACCACATGAGATCCGGGCATGGATCCGGGCAGCACCGGACGTGGTCATCGGAATGGAGGGTGCTCCCGGGCACCAGGCCGGCGGACTGCCCGCCCCACACGCCGGTGATCGTGCACGCGGCCTTTACGACGGCGCACCCGGCACCTTCTCCTTCAAGGGCTACCCTGCCGAGTCGTACCGCACCTGGGGTGGGTTCGACTGGATGACAGCCACCGTCGGCGGGGTGTGGGACAGCCTGCTCGCGGAAGGAAAGTTGTTTTCCATCACCGCAACCTCGGACAGCCACAACGTCTATCTGGACACCACTACGCGCGGGCCCGGAAGCAACTTCGACGCCAAGGGCCGCACCGACGACCCGGTCTACAGCGGCACGGTGGACCTCACAGAAAACGACTTCTGGCCCGGCTATTACAGCCGCACGCATGTCGGCGCCGAGAAAGTCAGTCACACATCAGTGATGCAGGGACTCCGTGAGGGCCGTGTCTGGGTGGACCACGGCTGCCTGATCGATTCCATCGATGTGACAGTGTCGGACCAGGCAAAGTCGGTTACCCTCGGCGG
Source organism: Arthrobacter sp. NPDC056691 (assembly GCF_042791415.1). NCBI lineage: Bacteria > Bacillati > Actinomycetota > Actinomycetes > Micrococcales > Micrococcaceae > Arthrobacter > Arthrobacter sp. NPDC056691. Next base: position 214,653 of record NZ_JBHTXX010000003.1, on the reverse strand, counting down.
GAAGCTTGCGACGAAGCGCGGCAGGAAAGTCACGCTTACCGTCTCCATCGCCCCGGCATCCAAACCAAACTTCGCAGGATTTGTTCCTGAACTGGCCCGGGTTGACGTCATCCTCGGCACCGTGACCGGTCCGGTCACGGACGCCGACTCCATGCAGGCACCCGATACGCGCGTCATCACCCAGCTACCGACCAAGGATCTGACGCTGCGGAGCGGAAGTTTGACCTGGACGCAGGAAATCGACACACCGGCCGGGCACTACTACATCCGCCTTCGCGGTACGGACGGGAAGAAGTCCCAGCCAGGCTTCCTCGGCGCAGATATCGACCCGGCCGGCCCTGCCTTGGATGAGATCGGGAATGCAGATCCGTGGCAAGACCTGTGGTTCTACACCAACCCTATCTTCGTGGAGGTCAGCAACTAACCTCAACGCCTTATCCCTGCCGGCGCTGCGGGGATAAGGCGCTGAGGGCGCCAAGTCGTCGCGGAAGACCGTCGAGATGGCCCTTGATCTCCTGCTTGCCGGGCTCCGGCCCAGCCGCTTCCCGGCCCCGTTCCGTTCACGCGAAGGAAGGTGCGGGACCGCTGGTGGCCGGTGCTGTCCTCAATGTCCGGGCCCTGGCGGAACGTCGACGCCACGACCCCGACGCCGGGGTAGCCGCGTTAGTGCCTTTGATGTACCTCCGGCCGCCTAGAGGAATTCACAGGTCCACCGCCTAGCATGTCCACAATGAAAGCTGCCCGGGACGCCCGCTCTGCCGCCGTGGTGATCAATGCCGGATCACGCCGAGGGACGGCACACGAACTTGCGGTGGACACGATGCGCCAGGCAGGCGTGCCCATCTCCGCCGTGCACCCCGTGCTGTCCGGGGGCGAGCTGGCCGGGACGCTTGACCGGGTGCTTGCGGACGGGCACGACCTGGTGGTTGTGGGCGGCGGCGACGGGACCGTGTCCTACGCTGCCGGCCGCGTTGCCGGCACCAACGTTGTGCTCGGCGTTCTTCCGCTGGGCACCGCCAACGACTTCGCCCGCACGCTGGAGATACCGAACAACCTTGCCGAGGCGTGCGCCACCGTCGCGGACGGGAAGGTGGTGGACATCGACCTCGGCCGGGCGAACGGTGAGCCCTTCCTCAACGTAGCGTCCGTGGGCCTGTCGGTGGCTGCGACGGAAGCACTGAGCCCCCGCCTGAAGCGGTTCATCGGGCCATTGGCGTACAGCATCGCCACGCTTCGGGCCTATGCCCGGCACAGGCCGTTCCGGGCCCGCCTCGAGTTCCCGGGCGGGGACCACGAGCCGCTGGAGCTGGAAGACCTGCTGCAGGTGGCCGTCGGCAACGGCCGTCACTACGGCGGCGGCAACACGGTCTCCCCCACCGCCGGGATCGATGACCACCTCCTGGACATCTACGCCATCCTGGCCGGCCCGCTTCGGGAGCACGTGAATATCGCGCGGTTACTCAAGGACGGAAGCTTCATCGAACACGACCGGGTGTACCACCTGACCAGCCGGCATGTCCGGCTGGTCACTGAGCCGCCGCTGCCGGTGAACCTCGACGGTGAGATCGCGACCATCACGCCGGCCGATTTCACTGTCCAGCGCAACGCTGTCCACGTGGTGGTGCCGCAGAGCAGTAACAGCGCGTTGTTCGACGGGCCTGGCGCCGCGGACTGGCAGTCCAGCTGAAAGCCAGCACGATGCTGTGCCGGCGGTCCCTGAAGATCCCCACCGGGCCGACAGAGCGGACCTCGTGGCGGTCTCGTGAGCCACAGGAGCTCTGACTTTGGGAACGACATATCCAGCCTGGATGTTCAACTGAAACAGGGTCTGAGAGGGCCTGCCGCACGGTGAATATATCGGGTAACTTGGACGAAGGACTCTGGCATAGGCGCCGTCCTCCTACCCACCCCTTTGAATGGATCCGCTCCCCCATGTCTTCCGCCCTGCCCCTGCCTGCGCCCAAACGCTTCCCGCTCGCCGCGATGCTGGTCTTGGCCACCACCGGCTTCATGGCCATCACCACTGAACTCCTGACCTCCGGCCTGCTGCCGCAGATCAGTGTTGGCTTGAACGTGTCCGAGCCCGTGGCAGGCTACCTCGCCGCCGCCTACGCCGCCGTCATCGTGGTCACGGTGATCCCGGCCGCACGGCTGCTGGCCAGGGTTCCGCGCAAGACCCTGCTCGTCTCACTTGTCCTCACCTTCGCCCTGAGCAACGTGCTCGTCGGCCTTGCCCCCAACTTCGCAGCGGCCATGGGCGCCCGGCTCGTCGGCGGCCTGGCCCACGGCCTGCTCTGGACCACCATGGCACCGTTCGTCTCCCGGGTGGTCCCGGCCGACAAGGTGGGCAAGGCCCTGGCCATCGTCTTCAGCGGCAACAGCCTGGGCATGGCCATCGGCGCTCCCGTCGGCACGGCCCTCGGCACACTCCTCGGCTGGCGCGCGGCGTTCCTCTTCCTCGCCGGCTTCGGGCTCCTCCTGACGGGCCTGGCTCTTTGGCTGCTGCCCCAGGTCCGCCGGATCCCCGACGCCGTCCGCCCCTCCATGCGCATGGCCATCGCCCAGCCCGGCGTGAAGTCCGTGGCCATCGCCTGGCCTTTGCTGGTCCTGGCCCACTTCGCGCTCTTCACCTACATCGCGCCGTTCATCCGCGAGGCCGGTCTGCCCGACTACGCCACCAGCCTCTCCCTCACAGTCCTCGGCGCCTCCGGCCTCATCGGAATCTGGATCGCCGGCGTCACCGTGGACTCCCGGCCTCGCCGTTCGCTGCTTATCACGACGGCGGCCATCGCCGTCGCGATGCTCCTCCTCCCGCTCGGCGGCGGAACCATCCCCGGCGCCATGGTTCTCATGACGGTCTGGGGCGCGGGCCTGGGCGCGATCGGCATCTACAACCAGGCCGCCATCCTCCGCGCCGGAGGCGAGTACCGGGATGCCGCCAACGGCCTCACCGTCCTCACCATCCAGCTGGGCATCACCATCGGCGCGCTTTACGGCTCCGCCGCCCTCGTTCTGGCCGGCCCGCTCGTGGTGCCCGTTGCCGCTGCGGTGCCGGTCGTCGTCGCCTTTGTCATCGCGCTGGCCGGCAAGCGGCACGCCTACCCGGCCGGCCGCAGGGAGCGCGGCTGGTCCGAGCCGGACCCCGCGGAGCCGGCGCTCCAGCACTAAACTGCACTGAAAGGAGGCCGGAATGCCGGCCTCCTTTTATGCTCAAATCCTTCCTTCTCGGCTCACATCCCAGGCATCAGCCCGAGCTGCCCCATCATGGATGCGACGTCCGGATGGGCGCGGAAGGAGACGATCTTTCCGTCCCTGACCGAGGCGAAGTACGTCCCGGACCCCACCACCGACTTGCCCGTGGCCGGAATTTCCTTGTCGCCCATGTGGAGCGGCCCGGTGTTGGTGCCGGTGAATTCGATTTCCGCCGCCACTTCGTCGTCGCTGATCACCCTTCTGGTGGTTCTGGCGTGCATGTCCGGAAACGCCTCGAACCATGCGTTCATGTAGGCCTGGACCTCTTCCCGGGTGCGGAAGGGTGCAGGGGCCATGACGTCCTCAAAGGTGAAATCATCGGCCAGCAGGCCGGCGAACGCCGCCGTGTCGTGCTGGTCCCAGGCCGCCATTCCGCGGTCGTCGAGCTGCTCTACTTCAGCGCGTGACATCACACATCTCCTCCTTGAAATGTCCTGATGCGCCTCATCGTAGGCCGACGGGAGCCATAGTCAACGCTCAGTTGCTAAGGCCAAGTTGGGACGGGTCACCCGCCCTGCTTCACATCACCGTCGGCCTGCTGGGACGTTCCCCGTGAGCCGCCTGCGCGGCCTCGTAGCTGCTGTCGAACGGCAGCGTGTCCATCTCCAGCAGGGGGTTGTGGTCCTGCGTCGCCACCAGCTCGCGGGCGGCTGCTTCCGAGTCCACGCTGGGCATGGAACCGGGCAGGTGCCGCTTCGCGGACTCCGGCAGGAAGTAGATGGCAACCGCGGCGATGGCCGACGTCGCCATGAGGTAGAAAGCAGGCATCAGGTCGTTGCCTGTCGCCTGGATTAGCGCGGCGATGATGAACGGGGCGGTGCCGCCGAAGATCGCCACGGCGAAGTTGTAGGCGATGCCCATCGCGGAGTAGCGGTGCGCCGTGGGGAACAGAGCCGGCAGCGCCGACGCGAGAATGGCAACGAAGAACGCCACCGGAAACGCGATCATCGCCAGGCCGGCGAGCGTGGCGGGAACGGTTCCGACGGCGATCAGCAGGAACGCGGGGAGCGCAAGCACCACCGTGCTGACGGCCCCAATCCAGAGCACAGGGCGGCGGCCGATCCTGTCCGAGAGGCGGCCCGTCAGCGGGATGCAGAGGGACATGACCACCAGCACCGGAACAGTGAGCAGCGTCCCGTGGATCTCGTCGTATCCCTTGTTGGTGGTGAGGTACGTCGGCATGTAGGACGTGAGGGCATAGCCCACCGTGTTGCCGGCGGCCACGAGGATCATGGCCAGCACGATGTGGCGCCAGTGGTCTTTGAAGATCCCGACCGGGCCGACGGGACGGAGTTCGTCTCCGGTCTCGTGGTGGGCGGCGGCCACAGCTTCGGCCTCCTGGGTGGCCTTGAAGGCGGGCGATTCCTCGATCTTCATGCGAAAGTAGATGGCGACGGCGCCGAGCGGACCGGCAATCAGAAACGGGATGCGCCAGCCCCACGCCTCCATCTGCCCTTGGCCTAGGATCAGCTGGAGGGCGGACACCATCCCGGCACCCAGCGCGAAGCCGAGGTAGCTGCCCATGTCCAGGAAGCTGACGAAGAACCCGCGGCGGTGGTCCGGCGCGTGCTCGCACACGAACGTGGTGGCGCCGGAGTACTCACCGCCGGTGGAAAAGCCCTGGATCAGCTTTGTGATCACCAGCAGCACCGCCGCCCAGATGCCCAGCACCGCGTAGCCGGGAAGCAGGCCGACGACGAACGTCGCCGCGGCCATGATCAAGAGTGTCATGGCCAGGACCTTCTGGCGGCCGATCTTGTCGCCGAGCCAGCCGAAGAAGATGCCGCCCAGGGGACGGGCGATGAACGTGGCGCCGAAGGTTCCCAGCAGGAACAGATTCTGCACTGCCCTGTCCGCTTCGGGCAGGAACACCGGGCCCATGGTGGTGATCAGGTAGCCGAACACGCCGACGTCGTACCACTCCATGGTGTTGCCCACGATGGTCCCGCCGAGCGCTTTCCGCAGCGTGCGGTGGTTGACGACGTTGACGTCGGACACGCGCAGCCGGCGCTGCTGCAGATGGGGCTCTGTCATGGCTCGGTCACCGTTCCTGTCTTTCGGACCGGGCACGCGCCGCCGTTCGGCCGGCACCCCCAATCAGTGCCCAACTCTCCGACCATCTTCCCACCGGCGTTCTGGCACAACAACGAAAACCGCAGCACATTCACATGGCCCGGCTGCCGCCGTCGTCCGTTCTCCCTGCACCTACGGGGACCTACGCGTCGCTGACGCCTGCGCGGCAGTGACTGGGATAGGCTCGCATGCGGCCTGAACAGGCATCGACATCAACCGTAAGGGGCGGGGAATTCCTTGGATTTACTGGGCGGCCTGAGCCGCGACCAACTCGGCATCTTTTCTTGGGTTGCGGCCACCGTCTTCGCGCTTGCGGTCGGTGTTTGGCGTCCGCGCAGGCTTCATTGGACTGTGCTTGGCGCCGTCCTACTCTTCGCGGCCCTCAACGCCGGTGCCGGGATCTACGTCCTGAACCATGTCGGTGATCCGCGGTGGTCTGATGGAGAACCGCCGCTGAGCGCCCCGTCATTTTCCGGGACGCCCATGGTGGGGCAGTTCCTGGGTCCCCTGGACTCCGCTCTGAACTCCGTGGTGGGCGGGGTGAACGCGTTCCTGGCATTCAAGCAGGCCCTGCCCATAGCGCTGGGCTTCCTTGGCACGTCCGGCTGGGCCCTGATGGTGTCGTTCCCGCTGGGCATTCTCGCCACCGTCATCACTTACGTCATGGACAGGCGCCGGGCGGCGGACTTCGAAAAATACCGTGCCACCGTTGACCAGCTCAAAGTTGAGCTTGAGCAGGTCAAGCGGCAGATCTCGTCAGGGAATTCCTTCGGGACGGCACTCCCCGCTGGGGAACAGCCGGCCCGGGCTGACGCGCAGGGGATGATTCAGGTACTCCCGTAGATCCCGGGGCACCGGCCTCCCCGCTGCGCGGGATAATGGAAGCATGACCGATCGGGATCACGACAAGGATCTGTGGCAGGAGTTCGACAGGCTCCCGCCCGCAGGGCCTGACCGCGTCCAGGGATTGCCTGGCGGACTGCCGCAGGGTTTTGGGTTCCGCACCGGCGTGCGCAGTGCAAAGGTGGCCCTCGGATTCGCTGTGTATGCCCTGGCCCTTGGAACCGTGCTGGTCCTCACCGGCGTTGTCGTATTCATCACCCAGGGGCACTGGCTGATGCTCGGGCTGATGGTGCTGATCGAGGTGGTCTTCATCCTTGCGTTCAGCCGGCTGGTGCGGCTGGCCCGCATCCGGCGCTCCGCCCAGTAGCGGAGTCCCCTACCCGGCACGGGAGCAACGGCCGGTTGGCGGTACGGCCGGCAACGCCTTGGCTGAGAACAGGCTTTTTGGCGAACCGTGCCCGCGTCGGATATCCTCAGCGAAAAATCGTGCGGTCACAGCTTGGCCCACACCGAGCTGGGGGAACAGCACGTGACCACAACTTCATCGGGCCTGCCGTGTGCAGGCCGCCGGGCAGTGTCCGCTCTCTGCGTACTCTTGGGCCTGCTGTCCTTTTCCGCGCCCGTCCCAGTGGCGGTGGCCGACGAAGCGGCCAGCCCCGTCATTGAAGCGCCTGCCCCTGCTCCGGCGGTCAGCCTGGAGGGCAGCCCGACTGTCGGGTCCGGGCTTCGGGCCGTGTTTTCGGGCCCCCAGCCAGCCGGCACCCTGAGCTACCAGTTCCTGCGTGACGGCGAAGCCCAGATACCGGCAAACCCGTGGCCGTACTACGCGCCCCAGGACGCGGACTTCGGCAAGCGCATGTCCGTCCGGGTCACCGCCACGAGTCCCGACGCTGAGCCCATAGTCCTGACGTCCGAGGAGACGGAACCTGTCCTCGGCTACCTCTCGGCGACATTGGCCACCGACGCTATGCCTGTCCTGGGCACCGAACTCGGCGTGAAGGTTTGGACGTCCACCCGGCCTGTCCTCAGCCAGGCCGACGTCACCATCGCCACGGCGTGGTTCCGGAACGGGACACCTATCCCCGACGCCCCGGCCCGCTACACCGTGGCCGAGGCTGACATGGGCGCCCAGATCACGGCGGAGACGACCCTCTCCGCACCCGGGTACCGGACCTCGACTGTGGCCACAAGCTTCGGCACGGCATACCGGGGACTGATCCAGCCGGCGTCGGCCCCCGTCATCACGGTGGGCACCAGCACCGCAGCGCCCTACGCCGCATATCCCGGGCAGGTACTGAAGGCCTCTGCTCCGGCGGTGACCAAAAGCGCTTCAACCCCGTTTGCACCCGCACCAGGATCAGTCACGTACACCTACCAGTGGCGGCTTCAGAGCCCCCGCGGCGGCGTCAGCATGATCCCGGGAGCCACCGCATCCACGTACACCGTCCGCACCGAGGACGTTGGCAGACCCATCAGCGTCTACGCCCATCCCGTCTCCGCCAACTTCATCGGCTCAGGAATGGATAGCGGCAGTCTTCAGGTCTATGGCAAGTTCGCCGCCATGAGCGCGCCCACCATCAAGGGCACTGCCCTGGCTGGCCAGCTGCTCACCGCTGTCCCCGGACCGGTCCCGACTCCGGCTCCCGATGCGGTGAGCTATTACTGGTACCGCGACGGCGGCGAGATCAGCGGCCCCAGCACGGACCCCACCTACCGGCTCACCACTGTTGACGCCGGCCACAAGATCACCGCCCGGATCCAGTACGAGAAGGCCAACTACGACGGCGGTCTGAGCCCCGCGTCCGCGGCGGTGGCCCCGCCGGGCTACTTCTACCTCGGCGCCACTCCCCTGATCATCGGCACGGCAGCGACCGGCTACACCGTGAGCGCCCGGACCAGCCCCACCACGCCCACAGCCACTTCCGTCACCTACCAGTGGTACCGCGACGGCAAGCCGATCGCCGGGGCCACCCGAACGTCCTACCGGCTCACCGCAGCAGACCAGTGGCACCAGATCACCTACAGGATGACGTTCAAGCGCGCAGGCTTCGTCAATGCCACCCAGACGTCCCGCGCCATCCGGCCGCTGGCAGTGTTCACCAGGCTCCCCACGCCGGTGGTTCAGGGCGTCATCGTCCGCGGAGCGTTTACTCCCGGACAAATCCTGAGGGCTTCCACGGCCCTGCCCTCCCCGGTCCCGACGTCGGTCAGTTGGCAGTGGCAGCGTGAGGGCCGCCCCATCGCAGGAGCGACCTCCTCGAGCTACCGGCTGACCGCAAACGACCGGGACAAGTTCATCCGCGTCGTGGTCACCTTCAAGAAGCCCAACTACCTCAACACCGCGCGCGCCTCGGCCTCCCGGTGGGTGATCGGACCAAGCACTGTCTGATGACGGGTGACGGCGTGGGGGCCGCAATCCCCACGCGGCTGCTGTCCCTAGGGCAGGGACTCTCGGCATCACAACGCGGTAAATACGGGGCCTTCCGATAGGTGCCGCTCCGGCCCGGAATCTGAGCGGGTCCGACCCCGCGTTCCGGGGCTAACCGGTCACCGCGGCCCCAGCCCCCGGATGATCCGCCGTTCAGTGGCCACGGCGATGGCCGCCGTGCGGTTGTCCACGCCGAGCTTCTCGTAGATGTGCACCAGGTGGGTCTTCACCGTGGCCTCGGAAATGAACATTTCCTTGGCGATGGCGCGGTTGGACAAGCCAGTGGCCAGCCGCTCCAGCAGCTGGACCTCCCGCGGTGTGAGCGCGGGGGCAGGGCTGCTGATCCGTCCCATGAGCAGCGCGGCCACCCTCGGGGCGAGCGCCGTCTGCCCGGCCGCGGCGGCAAGCACCGCCTGCCGGATCTGCTCCGGCGGCGCGTCCTTAAGCATGTAGCCGCTGGCGTCGGCTTCGACGGCCGCGAGGATGTCGGCGTCGGTGTCGTAGGTGGTCAGGATGAGCACCGGCGGCGCGTTGTCCAGCAGCCGGATCCTTGACGTCGCCGTCACGCCGTCCATGCCGGCGCCCATTTGCAGGTCCATCAGCACCACGTCCACCCGCCCGCCCAGGGCGCTCAGCCGGGCCAGCTCCTGCAGCGCCGCCTCCCCGTGCGCCGCTTCGGCTGCCACGGAGATCCCGTCGAACTCGGTGAGCATCGCCCGCAGGCCTGCGCGGACCACGGGGTGGTCGTCCACCAGCAGCACCTGGATGTCCTCTGTCACGCCTGGTTCTCCGAACCGTCGAGCGGCAGCCGGACCGCCACCACCGTGCCCTCACCGGCCGCGGACTCCAGGTCCAGTGAGCCGCCCAGCACGGCCACGCGATCCTGCAGCGAGCGCAGCCCGAACCCGCGTCCGTCGGGCCGCGCGGCCACGGGCGGCTGGGCCCCGACGGGATCCAGACCGGCCGGGTCAAAGCCAACGCCGTCGTCGAAAATGTCCAGCGTCACCTCGTTGCCCAGGAATGCCAGGGTCACCACGGCCGTTCCTGCGCCGGCGTGCTCCCGCACGTTGGCCAGGCTCGCCTGCGCGGCCCGCAGCAGCGCCACCGTGTACGGCTGCGGCAGCTCAGCCGGCCCGCCCTCCACCTCCAGCCGGCACCGCAACCCGGAACCCCGGGCGGCGGCGAGCGCCCCGGTTTCGTCGCAGAGCCGGCGCAGCGCGTCCACCAGCGACGATTCCTGCAGCTGCGGCGAGGCCAGGCCGCGAACGAAATGCCGCGCCTCGGCCAGGTTTTCCGCGGCGGTCTGCTGCACCAGCGCCAGCCGCTCCCCTGCGGTGGCCGAATCTCCATCGCGCAGTGACTTCTCCGCAGCCCGGGCCACCAGCAGGATGCTGGACAGCCCCTGGGCGAGGGTGTCATGGATCTCCCGGGCGAGCCGTTCCCGCTCGGCCAGCACACCGGCGTCGTGCTGGGTCCTCGCCAGGTCCGCGCGGGTACGGCGCAGCTCATCGGCCGCGCGGCGCTGGTTCTCCGCATCCCGGTACAGCGCCCGGTACGCCAGGCCCGTCACCACCGAGAAGGCCGCGCCCACCACCGGCCCCAGCACCAAGGCGACATGCGGAACGGCCTGCCCGCTGGCCGCCCACTGCGAGGCGATCACCGCCGCCGTCAGCAGTGCGATGTTCACCAGGGCCACGGGCCGCGGCAGGACGTGCAGGTGCAGGAAGAACAGCGGGAACGCCAGCCAGGAGAAGTCCGCGCTGCCGGCCAGCAGCATCACCCACAGCACCGTGACGGTTCCCAGCCACAGCACCGCGTACCGCCGCGGGTCGAAGCCGGACGTGCCCGCGGCGAAGCGCTTCTCCACCAGCGTGCCGGCCAGGTAAACACCCGCCAGCACCGCCGCGAGCGCCGCCCAGCCGTAGCGGCTGCCATTGACACCGCCGCCCGCCAGCAGCCCCAGGGTGGCCACCCCGAGCAGGACGGCGAAGCCGACATGGAGGGTGACCCTGAGGAAAAGCAGGATCGCGGTCCCGGACGGCGGAGCAGACATTGTTTCAGCATATGCCGTGGATTTCCGGGCCGGATCAACCGATCGGTTGACTCCGGAATCAACCGCCCGTCCCGCGCGAATCATCCTTCTCCCCCATGTTGGCGGCAGGCCCACACCGGAGAGTGGATGCAGCGGCCATTCCACACGGCTGCCTCCGCCAACCGAAAGAAGTGTTCCTGTGTTTCTTGCCCTCCGCGACATCCGCTTTGCCAAGGGCCGCTTCGCCCTGATGGGCGGCGTTGTCGCCCTGATTACGCTGCTCCTGGTCATGCTTTCCGGGCTGACCGCCGGCCTCGGCGACCAGTCGACGTCGGCCATTGCCAAACTGGGCACCGGCACCGGCGGATCCCGGCCGGTGGACACCATCGTCTTCGGCGCCCCCGGCGCCGGCGAGCCCAAGGCGTCCTACACCGAGAGTGCGGTGACCGCCGGGCAGCTCGACGCGTGGAAGCGCGTCCCCGGCGTGGACGCCGCCGGGGCGGTCGGAATCAGCCAGGCCCGCCTGCAGGCCGGCGGTTCCGGCTCCGCTCCCGGCGGCACCGCGAACGTTGCGGTGTTCGGCGTGGCGGCCGACGGCGGGCTGGCGCCGGCCGCCGCCGCGCCCGGCACCGTGGTGATCGGCAGCACCGTGGCCAGGGACCTCTCGCTCACCGTTGGCGACACGGCCAGCGTCGGCGGCACCGACCTGACCGTCAGCGCCGTGGTGGAGGACCAGTGGTACTCCCACACCAGCGTGGTGTGGACCGCCCTTCCCGACTGGTCCCGGCTGGCCCACATCACCGACCCGCGGCAGCTGGGCACCGTCCTCGCCGTCACTTACCGGGACGGCACCCGCGTGGACGAGTCCGCGGGCAACACCGCCGCCCGCACCGTTACCGCGTCCCGCACCGGATCCTTCCAGGCCCTGGCTTCGTTCAAGAGCGAGAACGGCTCACTGCTGCTGATGCAGGCCTTCCTCTACGGCATCTCCGCGCTGGTCATCGTGGCCTTCCTCACCGTGTGGACCGTGCAGCGCACCCGCGACGTCGCGGTGCTGAAGGCCCTGGGCGGCTCCGGCTCCTACGTCCTGCGCGACGCCCTCACGCAGGCGGCGATCGTCCTGCTGGCCGGGGCCGGCACCGGCGGCGCACTCGGCATCCTGGGCGGTTCCTCCGCCGCCAAGGCCGCGCCGTTCCTGCTGACGCCCGCCACCACGCTGCTCCCGGTGCTCGGGATCATCGCCCTGGGCCTGGCCGGCGCCGCGCTGGCCGTCCGGCGCGTCACCAGGGTGGACGCGCTGATCGCCCTCGGCGGCAACTAACACCTCCCGCCCATCCCCAGCACTCGACAAAGGAAACCACAGCATGACCTTCACGTCCCCCGCCTCCCCGGCCCCCGCCGTCGTACCTTCCCCCTCCGATCCCCTCCCCCTGAATCTGGCCAATGTCACGCTCGAGTACCCCGACGGCAGCGGCACCATCAAAGCCCTCGACGGCGTCAGCCTGGCGGTGCGGGCCGGGCAGATGGTCTCGCTCGTGGGGCCGTCGGGTTCCGGCAAGTCGAGCCTGCTGGCCGTTGCCGCCACGCTGACCCGCCCCACGGCCGGCCTGGTGGCCATCGGCGGCACCGACGTTGCCGGGATGCCGGACAGGGAGCTCACCGCGCTGCGCCGCGACAGGGTGGGCATCATCTTCCAGCAGCCCAACCTGCTCGCGTCCCTGACTGCCGCCGAACAGCTCATCATCGGCGACCATCTGCGCCGGAAGCCGCTCAGGGCCGCCCGCCGGAAGGCCGCGGACCTGCTGGACCTGGTCGGGCTCGGCCCGGACGCGGACAAGCGCCCGCACCAGCTGTCCGGCGGCCAGCGCCAGCGGGTGAACATTGCGAGGGCCCTGATGGGCAATCCCGGCGTGCTGCTGGTGGATGAGCCGACGGCGGCCCTGGACCACGAGCGCAGCGCATCGGTCGTCCGGCTGCTGCGCAGGGTCACGGACGAATTCCGGGTGGCGACGGTGATGGTCACCCACGACACCGAGTTCGTGCCGCTCACCGACGCGGTGGCCACGATGCGGGACGGCAGGCTCAGTGCGCCGGTGCCGGCGTGACAGTGTTCCCGTTCCCTACGCCGTCTTCCCCTGCAATCAGGAGCTTGAGCGGGGGTGCATGATCCGCATCTGGTCCCAGGTCCGTTCGGACGCGGCGATGTTCCTGTTTGAGCGCTCACGGTCCAGGGAGGCGAGTTCCACCGCGATGGCCTGCACCGCAGCGACGGCGCCCGTCAGCGATGGGAAGAAGCCGGCGCCTTCGGTGGGGACTACCATCCGCTGCTCGGCGTGCTCGGCGACGGGCGAGCCGGCGCTGTCAGTGATAGAGGCGATCGTGGCGCCGGCGTTATGGGCGATCTCCATGGCGCGCACGGTGCTGTCGTAAACCCTCCACAGACTGATCGCGATCACGAGGTCCTCGGAGCTGACCCGCGCGAGGGTGTTCGTCAGTGCTGCCACGTCAGCGTCGAGCAGCCGGACGTTGTAGCCGGCGATGACCGCGTTGTGCTCCAAAGCCTTGCCCGGGATCGCGTAGCTTCCGGCGGCGACAATCAGGGTCTGCCGCGCCCCCGCGATCGCTTCTGCGATGGACCGGACAGTTCCCGGATCGAGAGTGCGCTCCAGGTGAGCCAGGTTGGCCCGGTCGGTGGACACGGCGGCCTGGGCAGGGCTGCTGATGTGGCCATTGTGTTCGGCCGCAACTTCCAGGGCGCTCAGCGACGCCAGGAACCTCGAGCGGAGCTCGAACTGGAAGTCGGCCCAGCCCTTGAATTCGAGTGCCTGCGCTGTTCTGGTCACGGTGGAGGCGTTCGACGCCGCCGCTGCCGCGATGTCGCTGACTGAGCCGTAGGAGGCGAGGCGTGGCTGTGACCGGAGGATGCCGATGACCTGCATCTGCCGCGCAGCCAATTTCCGTCCCTGAACGCGGCTGTCCAGCCACTCGGTGACCGAAGAGGAGTTAATTTCTTGATTCACCTATTGACCTACCTCACACTCTGGCCTTAACTTCGATACATCGCATCTGCACAGACTTGTGCATATTCCTCAAAATGTACAACTTGGCCCACTTTGGCAGGAATCACCATGTCTCTCACCGCACGCTTGGATCGTCTGGCTCTCAGTCGTCCACACTACAAGCTTCTCCTCATCGGAGGCCTCGGGTACTCCTTTGACGGCATGGACGGGGCCGTGGTCGCCTTCCTGCTCCCGCGCATCCAGGAACTGTGGGGCCTCAGCAACGCAAGCCTGGGCTTGGTCGGCTCCGCCGCGCCGCTTGGCTTCTTCTTCGGCGCCATCCTCTCCGGATGGATGGGCGACCGGTTCGGCCGCAAGAAGGTGATGCTCTGGGCGCTTGCCTTCTACTGCCTGATGTCCGTGGTTGCCGCCATGGCCCCCAACTTCGAGGTCTTCCTGATTGCACGGATCTTTGCGGGCCTGGGTGCCGGCGCCGAAAGCGTCATCATCGCGCCGTTCCTGTCCGAGTTCATTCCGCCGAAGCGTCGCGGCTGGTTCATCGGAACGCTGGCAGGTTTCTTCTCCTTCGGCTTCGTTGGGGCGGCCCTGATTGGCCGCTTTGTAGTCCCCATGGGCGAGGACGGCTGGCGCTGGGCCCAGGTGATGACGGCCATCCCGATCCTCCTCCTGCTGTGGTGGCGCCGAAGCCTGCCTGAATCGCCCCGCTTCCTCATCAGCCGTGGCCGCATGGCTGAAGCAACAGAGGTGGTTGAGCGTTTTGAGCAGAGCGTCGTGAAGGCAACCGGCAGGCAACTCACACCGCTGACTCCGGGAAGCGAAGAGATCACCAAGCACGGGCAAAAGATCAGCATCTGGAACGCACTCAAGTTCATGTGGTCCAGGGCAATGCGCCGGCGGACCGCTGTCATCTGGCTGATCTGGTTCGTGATCACGTTCTCGTACTACGGCTTCTTCTCGTGGATCCCCACCCTGCTGGTGGGCCGCGGCATCACCGTCACCAAGAGCTTCGAGTACTCAATCATCATTTACCTCGCCCAGATTCCCGGGTATTTCTCCGCGGCATGGCTGTGTGACCGGATTGACCGCAAGAACACCATCGCCCTTTACCTGGCCGGATCGGCGCTCAGCGCGTTCTGGCTGAGCCAGTCCAACGACTCGGGGATGATCCTGGTGGCCGCGGCAACCTTGTCCTTCTTCCTGAACGGCACCTACGCCGGGGTCTACGCCTACACGCCGGAACTGTTCCCCACCTGGATGCGCGCCACCGGCGTCGGACTGGCCAGTGCCGTGGGCCGCATCGGCAGCATCCTGGCACCGTCCATCATCGGCATCTTCTCGGTGGCCCTGGGCTTCGGCGGAGTATTCGTGATGACAACGGTGGTGCTGACCATCGGCGTCCTTGGCGTGGTCATCTTCGGCGCCTCCACCGCGGGCAAATCCCTGGAGGACATCAATGCCCGGGCCGAGCATGATCCGGCACCCGCAGCGACAGGACGGCGATGAGCGCAATGACGGACTCCAGGAAAGCAGACACAGTGTTCCAGCAGACCTTCGATGCAATGCGGAAGGACCCCGGCGTCATCCTTTTCACGGCCCTCCAGTGGATCCCGGAGCGGTCCAGCCTTCGGCGGCTCTTCACCAGCCACCCGGCCGACTACCCGGTGGGCGGGGAGAAAACCGTGGAAATCTCGCCGGGCTGGTTGGGAACGGTTATCCAGGACAAGGAGCCGTTCCTGGCCGCTGACCTGAACGCCCTGCGTGAAGTCTTCGCCGATTCCGAACTCATCCAGCGGCTCGGCTGCGGCGCGGTCATCAACGCTCCTGTCCTCGACGAGGACCGCAACGTGGTGGGCGTCCTTGCCATGCTGGACGCCGAAGGCCGCTACACGCAGCAGAGCGTGGAAACCGCCGTCGCCGTCGTCACCCGGAACCTGACCGGCCTCACCGAAGCCTTTGCAGCCCATCCCACCGAAGTCCACGGGAAGGACACCATCTAAATGAGCCCCACCCCGAACACCCTGAGTCCCACCGAAGAAGCGGCCGGCAGCGCCGGGCTGGTGATCCGCAACGCCAGCGTATTGGATGTCGAGGCAGGCACCTACTCCGTTGCCGACGTCGTCAGCGTTGACGGAAAAATAAGCCGCATCGATCCTGACGCCGAAGCGCCCTCGGGAGCCCGCGTGCTGGACGGCACCGGAAAGTTCGTCATTCCCGGGCTTATCGACTGCCACGTCCACGTGGTCGCCTCCAGTGCGGATTTCCGCTCGCTAACATGGACACCGGCGTCGTACGTGTACGCGCAGACGGCCCGGATCATGGGCCAGATGCTGCGCCGCGGTTTCACCACCGTCCGGGACCTCTCCGGGGCCGACTTCGGCCTGGCGATGGCGCAGCAGGAAGGCCTGCTGGAAGGCCCCAAGATCCACTTTTGCGGACACGCACTGAGCCAGACCGGCGGCCACGGCGACATGCGCCTCCCCGGCGAAGACCATGAGCCCAACGGCCGCGGGTGCTGCGGCATCGGCCGCGTGGCCGACGGCGTGGACGCCGTCCGGGCGGCGGCGAGGGATGAACTGCGCAAGGGCGCCCACCACATCAAGATCATGGCCTCCGGCGGAGTTTCGTCACCCACGGACCGCATCGACTCCACCCAGTACTCGATGGAGGAGATGCGGGCGGCGGTGGAGGAGGCCGAGGCCGCCAACCGCTACGTCGCTGCCCACGCCTACACCGCGCGTGCCATCAACCGGGCCCTCGAGGCCGGCGTCCGTTCAATCGAGCACGGCAACCTGCTCGACGACGAGAGCCTCCGTCTGTTCCTCGAAAAGGACGCCTTCCTGGTCCCCACCCTGGTCACCTATTGGGCGCTCAAGGAGGAAGGCAGGAGCTTCGGCCTCACGGAAGAAATGTGGGGCAAGGTGGATTCAGTGCTCAGCAGCGGCCTCGAAGCCATCGCCCGTGCGCACGAAGCCGGCGTCAAGATGGCTTTCGGATCCGATCTCCTCGGCGGCATGCACCGCCACCAGAACGAACAGTTCCGGCTTCTGGGGAAGGTCCAGCCGGCTATCGACGCCATCCGCTCGGCAACCACGACGGCGGCCCGGCTGCTGAGGCGCGAAGGCCAGATCGGCGTCGTCGCACCCGGCGCGGACGCCGACATGCTGGTGCTCTCCGCTGACCCGCTTGCCGATATCGCGGTGCTGGCCGACATTGCCGACCACTTGGACGTCCTGGTCCAGAACGGGCGGGTGGTCAGCCACTAACGGGACGCGGTGGGCCGCCCCGCCGTTGGGTCGCACGGGGGCAACGAGAAAGCCGTGGATACCTTCGACAACGAGGGTATCCACGGCTTTGACGTCAGCGACGGCTACTCGCAGGCCACGCCGTCGTGATCGCGGTCCAGTCCTGCACGGTAGCCCGCTGACCCGGAGTACAGCGGGGCGGCACCTGCTGCCCGGGCGGCAGCGCAATTGGCGTAGTAAGCGGCGGCAGGAGCCGCAGGCGCCTGCTGTACGGCCGCCTGCTGTGCGGCCAGCGCATCTGCTGCGGCCTTGTCCGCCGCAGCTTTGTCCGCCGCAGCTTTGTCCGCCGCGGCCTTATCGGCGGCAGCCTTCTTGGCTGCAGCTGCTTTATCGGCGGCAGCCTTCTTGGCTGCAGCTGCTTTGTCCGCGGCGGCCTTCTTTTCTGCTGCCGCCTTGACAGCCGCAGCCTTGACGGCCGCAGCTTTGTCCGCCGCGGCCTTGTCGGCTGCCGCCTTTTCCGCCGCCAGCTTTTCCAGGGACTTGACGCCGAGGTGAACGATGGAGCCCTTTGCCACCTGTGCACCTTCCCCGGCGTCCTGGGACATCACCTGCCAGTTCTTCTTCAGGACGATCGTTTTGCCGTCAACGATGTCCACGGAGTCGACCTCGAACCCGAGATTTTCCAATTGATCCGTGGCCTCGTCCAGGGTCAGGCTCACCACGCCTGGAACAGTGACCGTCTCTGGAGTGGCCGTGGCCGTTTCTATCGGCTGCGGTGCCACCTGGCTGGCCGCCTGTTTGCCGCCACCGCACCCAGTCAGCATGAGGCCAGCCAGCACAAGTAGTGTCAATGTCTTTTTCATTTTTCCCCCTTGGAAAGTTTGAAACTGTGGAGTGATGGAATGGGTCTAGCGTTCGCAGGCCACGCCGTCGGAGTCGCGGTCCAGAGCCGGCCGGTAACCCGGTGACCCCGCGTACAGCGGCGCGGCTCCTGCGGCCCTCGCCTCCGAGCAGTTGGCGTAGTAGGCAGCTGCCGGTGCCGGCATAGCGGGAACCGGTGCCGGCACCACAGGTGCGGGAGCAACAGGAGCCGGGGCCGGCGCAGCGGCAGCCGGAGCGGGCGCTGCCGGGGCAGGCGCGGCCACCACGGGTGCAGGTTGGGCGGCGGCAGGTGCCGGTGCCGCGACGACTGGCGCCTTCGCATTTGTTGGCGCCAGCTGCCCCGAGCAGTTGGCGAGGATCCGCGCCATCGCGTCGTGTTCCGCCTGGGTGACCCACAGGCTGTAGGTCGCCTTCACCGAGATCTGCCGGGCAACGTATTCGCACCGAAAGCCCTTGTTCGGCGGCAGCCAGGTGGCGGCGTCGCCGTCGCCCTTTTGCATGTTGGTGGGGCCGTCCGTCGACTGGAGGTTCAGTGGGTCGTTGGCGAACGCAGTCCGCTGTTCCGCGGTCAGCTGCTGTGCGCCCTTCTGCCAGGCGTCGCTGAGGGCAACAACGTGGTCGATCTGCACGGCGCTGCTGGTGGCGCTCCCCCGCAGGAAGCTGATGGAGGTGCCGGTGTACGGGTCCGCCAGTGTCCCGGAGCGCACCTTACAGGGCACGCTGTTGGTGTAGCTGATGCCCGTCAGGTCGCGCTTGAGCATGTCATTGCGTGTGTCGCAGCCGTTGCGGTCAACGTCGGCCCACGCCTGCCCGAACAGGCCCCGGTCATAACCCGTCTTCGGCGCCCGACCCTTGACGGGAAGGTTGGCCAGCAGGTCGATGGCCTTGGTGGCGTAGGCAGGCTGCGACTTCGGCGCCGCCACGCTGGTGCCCTGCGCCACGACGTAGGGGCTGTCAGGATCCAGCGGTGCGCCCGTCGCCTGCACAGTTAGAGCGGACGACGGCGCCGGTGCCGCTTTGGCAGTTACGCTCGCTTCGGCGGACGCTGGCGAGGCAGCGGTCCCCGAGGGGGCGGCCTGAGGCGTCCCGGTGGTTGTCCGCGGCAACGCGACGGCACCGCCGATAAAGAGGGCAAAGGAGACGGCAAGGGCGATGGCCCCCGCCTTCCGCTTGGCCGGGAGCCACGCCCATGAACGGCGGCCGGTCACCAGGACATAGAGGCCGGTAAGGCAGGCCGTGATGGCCAGGAAGACCAGTGCGCCGCCGAGGCCGCCGCTGAACGCCCCCATGATCACGAATAGTGCAGTGATGCCCCCGACAATGAAGGTGGAAACGCGTGGCTTTTTGGGCGGTCGCGGGCCCGGTGCCGCACCGCTTGGCCCTGGCCGGAAAAGAGTCTCATAGCTCGACATTGGTATCCCCATTAAGAAAGGCCCGGCATATAGCCGGGCCTTTTGTCTAAAGCCGAAATGTTGCTAATGAAAAGCCTATTTCTCGGCATCGCGGAAAAACGAAAACTGCGTCGATCTTGGGACAACGCTGATCCGGTCTTGAGCCAATCTTGAGGGTGCGCGTCGCAATGGGTCTTCAGTGCTTAACGCTTGGAGCAGGAAGCGCCGACGTCCCGGCCCAATAGCGGCACCAGCGCCTCAGTCCAGCTCCGCACCCACGGCGATTGCCGCCGTCGTTCCCCTACGCCGCCTTCCGCTCCCGCCACAGCAGCGACACCACGAACGTCACGGCGCTCAGGGCCAGCATCACCAGCACCACGCGGCCCCAGTTCTGCTGGTTCACGCCGGTGCCGTAGAAGATGCCGATCATCACGGTGGCGCTGATGGCGCCGACATACCGGCAGGTCTGGAAGATCCCGGCAGCCACTCCCCTGTCCTCCGCCGCGGCGGAGACGTACAGGCCCTGGTTGGAGGCGATGCTGACCGACCCGTACGGGATGCCCATCAGGGCGGTCAGCAGCAGCACCAGCGGTGGGACGAACGACAGGGTCAGGAGCCAGAGTGACGCTGCCGCAATGGCAAGAAGTACGACGCCGGCGATCAGCACCCGCCGGACGCCGAACCGGTCGATCCCGCGGACGGCAAGCGGGGTGACGACGACGGACATTGCCGCCAGCGGCAGCATCAGCAGACCCACCACCCCGGGGTTGTAGCCGGCGGCCTCCTGCAGCAGCTGCGGCAGGCCGAAGAATGCGAAGTAGTAGACGCCGCTGAACACCGTGAAGCCCAGGTACACCAGCAGCAGCGGCCGGTTCCTGCCGAGCAGCCGCAGGTCCAGGAACGGCCGGTCGAAGCGCAGCTCGCGCCAGGCGAACAGCACTGCCAGGACCATGGCGCCGCCAAGCAGCCACCAGCGGTAGCCGGGCAGCGCATTCAGCAGTCCCATGAGCAGCAGCACCATGCCGCCAGTGAAGGCGAGGATGCCGGGGATGTCGGAGTCGCGGAGCAGGGTGGCGATGCTGCCCTGCTCCTTGTGCTCGTCCCATGGGGCGGCCTTCCGGACGATGAGCAGGGCGGCCAGCGCCAGGGGCACGTTGATCAGGAACAGCGCCTGCCAGCCGACCAGGCTCACGAGCAGCCCGCCGACCACCGGGCCCACCGCCGCCCCGGAGGTGGTGGCCATCTGGATGCGCCCGAGCGGCCTGGTGGAGGTCGTGTCGGCCAGCCGTGCCAGGGTGCCGACCATGACGAGGGCGCTCGGGTACGCCGTCGCCGTCCCAAGGGCCATGAGCGCCCGGGCGATGCAGACGAACACAAAATTGGGTGAGAACGGCGCCAACGCGCAGGACACGACCACCAGTGCCATACCCAGCATGAAGAGTTTCCGCGGCCCAAAGCGGTCGGCGAGGCGCCCCATCAGCGGCTGGCCGGCGGCCGAGGTGATGTAGAAGGCCGTGATCACCCAGGTAACCGTGGCGACATCGAGACGGAAGTCTTCGCGCAGCACAACCAGAGCGACCGCAATCATCGAGGAGTTCAGCGGGTTCAGCGCCGTACCCAGGCTGAGGCCGGCGACGGCGAGGCCGGTGCGCTGGTTGGTTTGCTGGCCGGTGCGGGGAGAGTTGCTCACGGCAACAGTCTTCCGCATCGTTCGGTTGCTCGCCGAACTCTAGGTCTGCCGCGCCGTGCACACCTGCGAACGCAGTTGATGTTCATAATGACCAGGTGATCAAATTTATCAGGGTCCTCCACGGCATTCTATTTGTAGCCGGTTACCTCGCCATCGCTGTGCTCGCCTCCGTTATCAGCTACTACGGCAAGCCCGAATTGGGGCTGGGCATTATCCTGAGCGCCACGCTGATGTGGGTAACGCTGGGTGTTACCTCGGCCGTCGTGAATCACCGACACAAGAGGGCGCTTCATTCAGCAAAGGCCGTCGACGCTGCCGCTGCTTCCGGTCGCATGAAAACTTATAGTGCTCATGCCTCCGAAACGTTTGAGCACGATGCCCATACCGTCTGGTCACTAATCCGGCCGGCCGAGAGCGCGGTGCTGCTGTCCGATGCGCAAAAGGCATTCACGGTTCCGGGCACGCCCCTCGGCGTTGGGGAACAACAGTGCTTCATTCGGCGGGACGGTTCGGTGTCCATCATGGAAGTCATCGGTGAGGAGAGCCCATGGTGGTCAACTACCCGATCGATCACGCCGGGTGAGACGAATAGCCGTTCCACCTACCGGATCGAACCGACAGCCTCCGGCTGCACTCTGACTGTAAGCGCCGTTGTCGAGCTCCCGATAAACGCAGAAATTGCAGGTGGTGCCGACGAATGGTGGCAGTCGCAAATAGGGCCATATCTGAAACGGGTCAAGGAAGTCTTGTCCGCCCGCGAAAGCTGAAGGATAAGGAGCCTGATCCCCTTACCGTCACGGCTCTACGAGACCGATGAGTTCGACATGGTGCTCCGTCAGTAACGGTCATGAGGCCGTGGTTATATGGACCCGGTCTTTATCGCGTCACGAAAGGGCAGCCCTGCCATGGAAGTACTGAGTCAGCTCAGCGTCGACACATTCAAAACCCTTGTTTGGGTCGCGGCCGCTGTCATTGGCGGATTGTTTGTCATTGGTCGCCCCACAATCTCTGGGCTACACATTGCTTCGAGGACGGTTAGTGCGATCTTGGCCGCGGCAGTCTCATTCGTTGCCCTTAATCTGGCAGTGGTGTTCTATATTCTGGCGCACCTCACCGACCCGCGCTGGTCGATCGGGAAAGATCCGAAAATCGACAGTCCGAAACTGTCTGCTGGACCATTTTTTGAGCCGATCACCAACACCTTGAATGACGTCCTTGGTACCGTGACTGGAAGTCTGAATAATGCAATTTCGATCAAGAATGCGCTGTTCACCATCCCTGACTTCATTGTGTTGGCAGGCTGGGGGCTGCAGCTACTCTTGCCGCTGGTGATTGCCCTTCACTTCATTGGACGGGCGATCAAAAGGAGGCAGGCTCGGCAGATCGCCCGCAACACCCAAGACCTGGCTGACATACGCTCTCAGCTGGGCCTTTCACCTTTCGATGAGAAAAAATTTGCTGCTCTGAGGTGAGGCTCCCTACCCCAGCCGCCGCTGCCGGAACATAGGAAACTGTTCCCGCACCCGCGCCACGGTGGACAGCGAAACCTCCACCGCCCGTACCCCCGGCTCCAGCCCAAGATCCGCCTCCAGGTACCCCATCGGATCCATCAGCAGGCTTCGTCCCACCGAAACCGGCGGGGCCTGGCACACGCCGGCCACGTACACGCTGTTCTCGATCGCCCGCGCAGCATTCAAAGAAAGCCACTGCTCCGTCTTGTGCGTGCCCGGCACCCACGACGAGCAGACCAGCAGCACCTGGGCACCGGCGTCGGCCAGCGACCTGGCCAGCTCCGGGAACCGCAGGTCGTAGCAGGTCATCAGGCCGAACACCGCTCCCCCGGCCTCGAACACCACGGGCTGGGTGGACGGGCCCGGCTTAATGTACGTCGACTCCCCGAAGCCCTGTGCGTCGAACAGGTGGATCTTCCGGTACACGGCCAGCCGCTCACCGGAAGGGCTAAACGCCACCAGCGTGTTGTACGCCCGCCCCTCCTCGTCGGACCTTTCCACCACGCCAGCCACCAGCGTGATGCCGTGGCGGGCCGCGGTGGCCGCAAGTTCCCGGCAAATGGGCCCGTCCAGCGGCTCGGCCATAGCCGGGAACGAGGCGTCCACGATCTTCTTCTCGTACGTGGCGTACTCCGGGAAGGCCACCAGCGTGGCGCCGTCGGCGGCGGCCGCTGCGGCGGACCGGTCGATCGCGGCCAGGTTCTCCCCGATGTCTGTTCCGGACTCCAGCTGCCCGAGCGCTATTCTCACCTCAGTTTCCTCCCGTGAGCTCCCAGAAAACCCTAGGCGGCGGCCTCCACGTTCGCCTTCTCCGTCGTCGTCATTTCCGGCGGCGCGGCCCGGAAGCCGCGCGTTATCAGCGCCAGGACCACGATGCCCAGCGCCAGCCAGGACAGTCCCAGCGTAATAGCGTTGCTGTCCAGCTGGGAAAGCAGGTAGGCACAGACGATGGCGCCCACCGCCGGGACCGCCACGTAGGAGACGGCGTTCAGCTGCTCCCCGGCACGGCGGCGGCGCACGTAGTGGAACACCACGGACACGTTGACCAGCGTGAAGGCGGTGAAGGCGCCGAAATTGATGAACGACGTCGAGGTGGCCACATCCAGGAAGATCGCAATCAGGCCGACGATGCCGGTGACCACCAGGTTCACCACGGGCGTGTGGTACTTCGCGTTGAGCCGGCCGAAGACCGCCTTCGGCAGCACCGAGTCGCGGCCCATGGCGTAGATCAGGCGCGAGGCGCTGGCCTGCGCGGCGAGGCCGGAGGCAAACTGCGCCACCACCAGGCCCGCGAGGAACACCGCGCCGAACACCTGCCCGCCGATCTGCAGCGCAATGGCGCTGGCCGCGGAGGCCGAGTCCTCGAACACGCCGCCCGGGTGCACCAGCTGCGTGACGTAGGAGACGGCCACGAAGATGCCGCCGCCGATCAGCGCGATGAGCATGATGGCGCGGGGCACGTTCCGGCGCGGGTCCACGGTTTCCTCGGTGAGGGTGGTGACGGCGTCGAACCCCAGGAACGAATACGCCGCGATGGCCGCGCCGGCAGAGATGGTGGCGAAGCTGGACGTGCCGTTGACGAACGGCTCCGTGCTCACCAGGCCGCCCCCGCCGGAGGCGGACACCACGCTGCCGACGGCCAGCGCCACGAAGATCACGATCACCAGCAGCTGGAACGCCATCAGCAGGTAGTTCGCCTTGTCCGCCACCTTGATGCCCAGGATGTTCAGCACCGTCGTGACAAGAATGAAGCCCACGATCCACAGCCACATCGGCACGCCCGGGAACTGCGCGCTCAGGTAGGAGGCGCCGATCAGCCAGATCACCATGGGCAGGAAGAGGTAGTCCAGCAGGATCGCCCAGCCCACCAGGAAGCCCACCCGGGGATCGATGGACCGGCGCACGTACGTGTAGGCAGAACCGGCCACCGGGTACGCCACCGCCATCCGGCCGTAGCTGTGGGCCGTGAACAGCATGGCCACCATCGCCACGAGGTAGGCCGACGGCGCCGCCCCGCCCGTGGTCTCGGCGATGAGGCCGAAGATGGCCAGGACAATCAGCGGGGTCAGGTACGCCAGGCCGAACAGCACCAGCGAGGGCAGCTTCAGCGTGCGGGTCAGGGTTGGTGTGGTCACGTGGTTTTCCTTAGGCGTTGAAGGACGGGGGCGTCCAGGTCGCCGGATTGATCCGGCCCTGGTAGACGGGCAGTTCGACGGCGGCCTCGCCGTCCCGGAACTGGGACCAGGGACGGTTGAGGTTCTCCGTCCCGTGCGTGCGGACGTGTTCGACGGCGGCCAGGTCCAGGTCCGCTGTGAGCAGCACCGGGGCGTCGCCGTCGGCTTCCGTGATGGTGTTGCCCTCGGGATCGACGATGATGCTGTGGCCCTTGCCGGTGGGGCCGGCGCAGTTGACGCTGACCACGAACACCTGGTTCACGATGGCGTTCGCCTTGGCCAGCACCAGCTCCTGCCGGCGGTCCGGCGTGGTGGTCTTGACGACGTTGAGGATCACCTCGGCGCCCATCCAGGCGAGCTGGCGGGACACCTCCGGGTACCAGGCGTCGTAGCAGATGTTCAGGCCCACCCGGCCGACGCCCGGCAGGTCCACGGTGGTGAACCGGTCGCCGGGGTCGTACGGCTCGAACGGGCGCCAGGGGAAGATCTTCCGGTAGTAGCCGGCCAGCTCGCCCTCCGGGGACAGCACCAGCTGCGTGTTGAACAGCTGGCCTTCGGGGCCGCGCTCGCAGACGCTGCCCGGCACCAGCCAGATACCCAGGTCCGCGGCGAGCTCTTTCAGTTCCTTGGTTCTTGGTCCGTCGAGCGGCTCGGCCGCGTCCTGCAGTGCTTCGGTGCGCTGCCGGTCCGGGTTTCCGTCGCCGAAGAGGTGGAGCTCCGGGAACACCACGAGTTTGCTGTCCGGTTTGGTTTCCAGGGCAGCTGTGATCTCGTCCGCGAAGGCCGAAACGGGGTCGCCGATGAGCCGTGGCGCGGCCTGGGCAGCGATGAGGGGAAGGATGCGTTGCATGGGTTTGTCTCCGCGTTGGGGTGTGATCTGCACTATATTAGATCAGAATGATCGAATTATGGGAAGGGGCCGCGGGTGGGCCGTAGAGTAGCGGGTATGACCCGTCAGTTGGAGGACACCTCCTCCCCCGCCGGCGCTTCCCCCATCGGCGCCGGAGCCCTGGCCGGAATCGACCGCCGCAGCGCCATCGACGCCGTCCGGCTGCGCATCGGCATGGCCATTTCGCTGGGGCTGCTGAAGCCCGGCGAGCGCCTCCCCGACCAGGAGGACGTGGCGCTGGGCCTGTCCGTCAGCCCGATCACGGCCCGCCGCGCGCTGGCGAGCCTTGCCGATCAGGGCGTGGTGGTGCGCCGCCGCGGCCGGGCCGGCGGAACGTTCGTGGCGGACGAGCCACCGCGTTCCGTGCTCGCGGAACTCACCGCGTCACCGGCAGAGTCCCAGGCCGTGAACCGACTGGTGGACCGGCGGCTGCTGTTCGAGTGCGCGGTAACCCACTACGCGGCAGTTAATGCCACCGCCGACCAGCTGGACGAACTCGAGCGGCTGACCCGGGACATGGCCGTATCCACGGACTGGTCGGCCTATCACCAGGCGGACGAGCAGTTCCACCAACTGGTGGGCACGGCGTCATGCTTGGGGACCGCCGTCGGGGTTTATCACGAGACGCTGGCCGAGCTCTACGCCTACTTCATCCCCTACCCCATCGAGCTGCTGCACAAGTCAAACTGTGACCATGTGGAGCTGGTGGCGGCGCTGCGGGCGCACGACGTTCCGGCCGCCGTCGAAATTTCACGCAAGCACGTTGACATCCTGCACCGCACCATGTTCATGGGACTGGCCGACGGCGGATCGGGACCTACGCCCGCATGATCAGCTTCCCTTAACCTGGGCCTTTTTGGCCTGCCGTGACGTCCATCCCTGCCGGTGGAGCCGCTCGAAGCCGTCCAGGAGCAGGTCGAGCGCAAACTCAAACTCGAACTGGTCGTCGCAGCCATGCCCCACCACGGAGCCTCCGTCATGGCTCGCGGCGGTGGCCACCTGAAGGATGTTCGGGTAGCGTGCCGCCATCTCCTCGAAGACTGCGGCCTGCGCCTCGGGTGACAGCTCAATGGATTCTCCCCTGCCCGGGCCGGCAGAATCGTCGAACAACTCCTGCGTGAATCCCCAGATGCGGCTGCCCATGGCGTGCATGACGTGATGGGTGAGGTCCACTGAGAAGCCGCCGGCCAGGAACATGGCGATGAAGGAATCCATGTACCCGAGGACGGCGGGGGTCTGGGTGGTTCGCGATTCCAGGACCTGCCGGGCCCACCTGTGCCGCTGGAGCACGGCCCTGGCCGAAAGCACCCTCAGCCTGACGGCGTTCTTCCAGTCCGCGCCGCCCGCCGCCGGGTCGATCTCGGAGATGATCGCTTCGACCATGCCGTCGAGGAGCTCCTCCTTGTTGGCCACATGCTTGTAGAGCGCCATCGGCACGACGCCCAGCTCCTGTCCGAGCCTGCGCATGCTGAGCTCGTCGATGCCGGCCTCATCCGCCAGCGAAACGGCGGCCTGCAGCACACGGTCCCGGTTCAGCCGCACCCGCCGCTGCCCGTCAATCTGCTGGGTCACGAACCCTCCTTTCGCTGATTCAAATTTACGCCATTGACAGGTGTACTGCGTACACCTTAACCTCCTTCCATGAGGTGTACGCCGTACACCAATGGGTACGAGGAGCTTCCCATGAAGGCAAAGCAAGCAGGCGCGGAGATCGACCCGCGTC
Source organism: Arthrobacter sp. NPDC056691 (assembly GCF_042791415.1). Lineage (NCBI taxonomy): Bacteria > Bacillati > Actinomycetota > Actinomycetes > Micrococcales > Micrococcaceae > Arthrobacter > Arthrobacter sp. NPDC056691. The sequence continues at coordinate 187,503 of NZ_JBHTXX010000003.1, read as the reverse complement.
CCACTGACTCGGGCAGCAGCGGCCACCCGGGCAGGACGATGAAGGCGGCTTCCTACCGCCGGTTCGGCGCACCCGAGGTGGTCCGAATCGAGGACATCGCCAAGCCGGCACCGCGTCCGGACGAGGTCCTCATCAAAGTCCACGCCAGCACGGTCAGCGCCGCCGACCACCGCGCCCGCAGCCGCTCCGTCCCCGCGGGCCTGAAAATCCTGACAGCCCTTGGACTCGGCATCTTCCGGCCACGGAACCGGGTTCTGGGGATGGACGTCGCCGGCGTGGTCGAGGCCACGGGCTCCGCCGTGACCAAGTTCCGGATCGGTGACGAGGTGGTCGCCATGCTCGGCGCCAGGTTCGGCGGCCATGCCGAATACGTGACGGTTCCACAGGACGCAGCCATCACGGCCAAACCACGCACCATGGGTTTCGAGGAAGCCGTCACGATCGTTTTCGGCGGCCTCACCGCCCGCGGCTTCCTGGCCCGCGCCGACGTCAAGCCGGGCGACACCGTCCTCATCAACGGCGCCTCCGGCGCGGTGGGCACAGCCGCGCTACAGCTCGCCAAGAACCTGGGTGCCCATGTCACCGCCGTCTGCAGCAACGGAAGCCGGGACCCGGTGGCCTCGCTGGGCGCCGACCGGGTGATCGACTACACCGCTGAGGACTTCGCCGCCGGGGACCGCACCTACGACGTGATCATGGACTGCGTCGGCAACGCCCCCTTCAGCCGGGTCGCCAGCAGCCTGAACCCGGGCGGGAAACTGCTTCTCGTCGTCGCCGATCTGAAGGGGATACTGCGGGCGTCTGCCAACAGCCGCAGAAGCGGAAAACTGGTCACGGCCGGGGACCTGAAGCTCGGGTACACCGCCGAGGACCTCGCATGGCTCGTCCGCCTCGCGGACGCGGGCCGGTACAGGGCCGTCATTGACCGGGCCTATCCCCTTTCCGAGATCGTCCAGGCGCACCGCTTTGTCGATGCCGGACGCAAAAAGGGAAACGTCGTCGTCCGCATCGCCGGCGAATAGGAGGTTCCCGTGAACACCATCGGAAATACCACCGCCCAAACCCCGGGTCACACCGGCAACCGCCGGCCCCTCACCCGACAACGACGGCGATACGGCTGGCTGGTGCCAGCCGGCCTGATCTTCCTCACCCTCATCCCCGTGCTCGCCGGAGCGGCACGCCTCACCGAACTGACCGGCGGTGCCGCCATCACCCCGAGGAACGAGAGGTTCTTCGCCTCGCCCATCCCGGTGGTCACGCACATCGTCAGCGTCACCGTCTACTCCCTCCTGGGAGCCTTCCAGTTCAGCCCTTCCCTTCACCGGGGCAGGCGCAGCTGGCACCGGGCAGCGGGACGCATCCTGATGCCCGCCGGTTTCCTGGTGGCACTCTCCGGACTGTGGATGGCCCTCTTCTACAAACTTCCACCCAGCGACGGGCTCCTGTTGCTCATCCTCCGGCTGGTCTTCGGCAGCGCAATGCTGGTGAGCCTGGTCCTCGGAGTCCTTGCCATCACGCGCCGGGACTTCGCCAGGCACGGCGCCTGGATGACCCGCGCCTACGCCATCGGAGTCGCGGCCGGAACACAGGGCATCATCCTCATCATCCCGGAACTCCTGACCGGGCCGCCCGACGTGACAACCCGGGCCGTCCTCATGGGGGCAGCCTGGATGATCAACCTGGCGGTGGCCGAATACGTCATCCGCCGCCGCTCCCGGTCCCGGTCCGCATCAGGCTAGTCCCCATCCCGGGACACTGTTGCAGTCCCCTGCGTCGGAGTAGGATCCGGGCACCATCACGACGTGCAAAGGGTCGGGCACTGCAATGAAGCGATCTGCGAAGCACTGGACAATATTGGTGGCGGCCAGCCTTCTGGCCCTTTGCGGGAGCGGGATTGCCAACTCCGCCGAACCTCTACCGGACCCCACTGGCAGAACGAGCCAAAGCGTTGCTTCACCGATGAGCGGGTATCCATTCCCGGGAGACGCCACCAACCGGGCCCTGCTGAACACCTTGGTCCGGAAGGCGCCGTCGGGCCCTGAATTCCAGGAGTCCGCATTCGAATACCCCGTGGTCGATGAGCAGGGGTGCACCACCCGCGAGCGCGTCCTGATCGCTTTCGCCAGCGACCGGACATTGGCCTCGCCCTGCACGGTGCTCCATCCTCAGTGGGTGTCCGTCTGGGACCGCAATGTCCTGGTGGACCCCGCCGAGGTGGACGTCGTCCATCTGGTCCCGCTGGAGGAAGCCTGGCACTCGGGCGCCTGGGCATGGACCGCGAAGCAGCGCAGAGACTTCGCGAACGATCTGTCCAACGGCCTGGCGTTAAGGGTCCTGACGGCCACCACGAATGCCGAGCGCGGCTCGTCAGACCCGGCCCACTGGTTGCCGCCCTATGACGGGGGCAACTGCAACTACGCCGCCGAATGGGTATGGATCAAGGCCCGCTGGAACCTCACGACAGATCCCGCAGAATACGAGGCGCTAAAAACGCTTATCGACACAACAGACGCGGGTACCTGCGGCGAGAAGCCGGCCTATGTTCCGCCGCTCGGGCTCAGCCCCGGAGTTGGCCCGGCGTCGATCATCGGAGGCATCGGGGCTCCCTCCGGCACCCTGTACAGCCTCATCCGCGTGCAGGCATTCAACGCGGACCATCGGGTGGTGCGGGAAACCCGGGTGCGGCCTGAGGGTTTCTACGAACTGACAGGTCTGCCGCCGGGCGGCTACACGGTCAAGTTCCTCGGCGGCACCAGCGGCACCTCTGCCCAGTGGTACAGCGACCAGGGCCCGGGCGGCCCGCCGGAGGTGATCACAGTGAAAGCGGGCAGCATTGCCAGCGGCATTACGGTTGCCATGGTCGCGGCTCCCGGCGCGGCGGCATCGGTTCCGGGCGACGGCGGCTGACCCCTTTTCCGGCCGGACCCCTGGGCGGATCATTAGCTATGGCTACGGGGACAGTGCCCTTCGACTTCAGCGGCAACGGGGAGACACCCGAGCACCCGGACGCGGAGCGGCCGCCGGACCACGTGGTGGTCTTCGTGCACGGCATGGGGAAGGCTCTGAAGGGCGGCACGCTTCAGGAATGGGCGCAGCCGCTCATGCAGAGCCTGTACGACCTCTCCGTCGACGTGGCCGGGGACAACGAGGACCCGCCGCTCACCATCGATCAGGCCCACGCCGTGGGCGAGGCGCCTGAAGTCGTGGTCAGCGTTCTCCGCGACTACACCAGCGACCGGCAGCCGGACTACGTCCGCATCCTCATGACCGAGGCCTCGTGGGCATCCGACTTCACGCCCGCCAATGCAACATCAACCTACTGGTGGGCGTTCGCCACCGCCTGGCTCGTCTATGACCGGTTCCTGGAACTGGTCTTCTGGAACCTCTACCCCGGCGGGCGCAATTGGGGCAGCCTGAAGTGGCTGGCGAAGCGGGTCATCCAGGTGGGCCTGTACGCGGCCGTTGCGGTAGTGGGCATCTTTCTCCTGGTTGCCGCGCTGCTGGTGCTGCTGGTCCTCGTCATCCTGGCCCAGGTGCCCGGCGCCCGGCGGTGGCTGGGCAAGCTCGTGACCCTGTTCGCGGATTTCCTCGGCGACCCCGAGGTCTGGAAGCGCAAGCCCCTGCAGGCGGCTGCCATGCGGCAGAGGGTGAGCGACACGTTGCTGCGCTGGGACCATTCATCCGGCGTCGATGTGACCGTCGTGGCGCACAGCCAGGGTGCTGCCATCACGGGGCAGCTGCTTTTCCAGAACGCGGGCAGGGCCCGGGCAACCAACTTCGTCAGCGTCGGCAGCGGCCTGAGCCTGCTGGGCTACGCCGAATGGGGCGGCCGCAGCGAGGATCCGGTGGCTGACTGGCTCGCCAACGCACCCGGGACCCGGTGGATCAACGTGTGGGGAAAGTTCGACTTCGTTCCGGCCGGCCCCATTGGCACAAAGGCCTTGGGAGACGACCCGGTTTTCAGGAAGATCTACGACCGGAAGAGCGCCGGCACCGGCGGTCCCGGCCCGGAGGAACATCCTGTCTACAACCGGTCCGCTTTGATCAAGGACCACATCACGTATTCGAAGAACCGCATCGAGGTGATCGACCCGCTCGCTTCGCTGGTCCTGCTTCCCGCCAGGCCCCAGGGAGAGGTCCAGTTCGGGCCCGATCCAGGCGACAGGCGCCTCCGGCCGCACCGGGTCATGGTCAAAAGCCTCGGCGTGACCAGGCTCCTTGGAGCCATCAGCGGTCTTTTGGCAGCCCCGGCCATGCTGTCCTGGCTGGGGGCCCAGCCCTGGGCAAGGACACTCGTGCAGTGCGGGCCTCCCGGCGCCGGCCTTGATCCGTGGTGGTCGTCGTGGCTGTGCTCAGGGGGCCGCTACGACTGGACGGCCGCCCCGTCGCCGGACTGGTGGATCCTGGGCCTCGTGTCACTGCTGCTTGCCGGTGCGCTGATCAGCTTTCTCAACGGTCCCGTCTGGGGGATCCTCCACGGCCTGCTGGAGCGCCGCCGTCGGCCGCCGCGCCGGCGGATCGATGACAGGGCCGCCCACCTTCGGGGGCTGCTGGATCAGATGCGGGGTCGGCAGGTCACGGAGAACACGGACGAGCGGGTCGGCCGGGCCGCCGGTAATCCCTGGGTGAAAGTAGCCGTGTACCTGGTCACGGCTTTCGTTCTTGCCGTCGCGGTTCCCGTGGCTCTTCTCCGGCCCAGTCCGTTCTGGCTCGCCGTGTATGCGTTGTCCGTAGCGCTGTGGACATTTTGCTTTACCGGCACCGGAATCAGGCCGCTCGCGGCACGATTCGGCTTCCGGGAAGAACCCCCGACGGCGGACGGCAGGACAGCGGACAGCGCCCGGGAGGGCGCACCTCCCTTACCCGAACGGTTCCGGCCCCAGACGAACCCGTGACGGCCGACGGCGGTGCTGCCGCCGGGTAACAGGCCGGGGTCCCGTTAGCCTTGGGCTACTTCCGCCGCACCGGTGCCGCGCCTGGCCGCGGCACGGCGACGATGGTCAGGGCGTACCCAAGCTTCGAGCACACCGAACCAGCGCGCGGTCACGCGCCGGGAACCGCTGTTTCCCCTGTATACGCGCGGTTTTCAGGAGTAAGCTATGGCCGTCGGCAGGAAGTCCTGCGACTCCTTGCCGCGAGGCCGGCTCTCCATCTGAAGAGCCGGTAACCAGCGTGAAAGGGAGACTAATGACTACCGCTTCACACCCCGCCCACCACCACGCGTTGGGGTTGTCCCTTCACAACACCGCCTTGGGTCTGGGTGCGGTTTTCCTGCTGGTTGGCGTACTCGGGTTCATCCCGGGAATCACCAGCAATTACGGCGCCATGAGCTTTGCCGGCTATGGGTCCGGGGCAATGCTGCTTGGAGTATTCCAGGTATCAGTGCTGCACAACATCGTGCATATGCTGTTCGGCGTGGCCGGCATTGCAATGGCCCGGACAAACCAGATGGCCCGCTGGTTCCTGCTTGGCGGCGGCGCTGTGTACGTGGTCCTGTGGATCTACGGCCTGCTGATCGACATGGACGGGGGCGCCAACTTTGTCCCGTTTAACACTGCCGACAACTGGCTGCACCTGGTCCTCGGCGTCGCCATGATCGGGCTGGGCCTCTGGCTCGGCAGGGATGCCATGGAGAGGACGAGGGGAAGCGCTACCCCATAGCGCCATCCGCGTTTCGCTACAAACCGACGACGGCGGCCGTCCCCCGGGCGGGAAACCTGCTCTGGGGGCGGCCTCCGTCATTGTCAGTTGCGCGATCCTGACCTGGGATCGCTTTTTCGGTCCAGCCACTGATCAAAGGAGATCGTGATGCTCGGAGAACAAATCGGGGAACTCACCGGCCAAACCATCAGCACGCGGGTTCTGGAAGACACCGGCCGCGGTCCGCGCACCGAAGTGACCGACCACCAGGTCGGCACCCTCTGCGGTGCCCAGGTTGACGTGACGGTCACCTACATGGGCACGATCCGTCCCACCGGCACCGTCGCCGGCAACGGAAACGGTTTCGTCGTCACCTCAAGCGGGCAGACGGCCACGTTCACCGGCCACGGGGTGGGCCGTTTCACCGGTCCGGGTCAACTCACCTGGCGCGGTGCCCTGTTCTACGAAACCACGTCGGACGAGTTGAGCAGCCTCAACGGGATCGCCGTCCTGTTCGAGTACCAGGTGGCCGACGGCAAGTCCGAAGGCCGCCTGTTCGAGTGGAAGTAGCGACGGTCCGGAAGTAACAACGTTACCGATCCCACCGGCGTCGGTATCGAAGAGGCCCGGATGCAATCCGGGCCTCTTCATTGCTCCCGCGCCGTGCCCTTGGAATACTGCCTGCATGCCTTCTCTTCCCATTGCTTCCGCCGAGGACGTCATCAACCAGCCGGCGCGGATCCAGTTCGACGCCTTCCTTGACGAGCACCGCAGCAGGCTCAATGCCTCCCTTGACGGGCTGACGGAGGAACAGGCACGCCGGTCTTTGGTGCCTTCCCGGACCACGCTGCTGGGACTGGTCAAGCACGCGACCTTCGTTGAGAAGGTCTGGTTCGACGAAGCCATCACCTGCCGTTCCCGCGCGGACATCGGCATCCCGGCAACACCGGACGAGTCCTTCATCCTCGAGGACGGGGACACAGTCGCCGGCATCCAGGCCGCCCACCGCGACGCCTGCGAGGCATCGCGGCATGCGGCGGCTTCACTGCTCCTCGACGACCTGGTCCACGGCAACCGGCGCGGCCCGCTGCCGCTGCACTGGGTGTACCTGCACATGCTGCGCGAACTCGCGCAGCACTGCGGGCACGCGGACATCCTCCGCGAACAGATCCTCAGCAGCTGAAAGCGAGCAGCAATTGAGCTGAGTGCGGCCCGCGTGGGCGCCGTTATTGTCAGGCGGGCACGCCGGCGAAACGCTTGATGACGGAGTCGAATGTGCGGTCGGGCAGGACCCGGCTGAGCCAGATCATCGGGGTCGCCCCGATGCCGACGCTGTAGCGGGTGCGGGGCTTGCGGGCCGTGGCCGCCTTCGTGATGGCGCGGCCCACGACCTCGGGCGGCGAAGCCAGCCGGTAGCCCGGCTCGGAGCTCGCGGCGAGCGTCCTGGTCATGGCCTCCGCCTGCATGCGGTAGGCGCCCTGGCCGGAGGTGGCGCGCAGATTGTCGGCGGCGATAGCACCCCACTCGGTGCGGATCCCGCCCGGTTCAATGAGGACGACGTCGATGCCGAACGGCTCGAGCTCCAGGCGCATCGCATCACTGAGGCCCTCGACCGCGTACTTACTGGCGTGGTACCAGGAGCCCAGCGGTGTCGCGAAGCGCCCGCCCATCGAGCTGATGTTGATGATCCTGCCACTCCCCTGGGTCCGCATGTATGGCAGCACCAGCTGCGTCAGCCGGGCCAGGCCGAGCACGTTGACGTCGAGCTGGGCCTGCGCCTCGGTGAGAGGTACTTCTTCCAGGGAGCCGTAGGAGCCGTAGCCGGCGTTGTTCACGAGGACATCGATGCGCCCCTCGTCCGCGATGATGCGCTCGACGGCGGCGCGTGCCGACTCTTCATCCGTGACGTCGAGGGCGATCGTCCGAATGCCGGCCTGCTCGAGGGCGGCCATCCTGTCAGTCCGCCGCGCCGCGGCGTACACCGTGAAACCGGCGTCCTTGAGGTCGCGGGCGGCGACCTCTCCGATGCCGGAGGAGCCGCCGGTGACCAGTGCAACCTTCTTGTCCATGTCGGGTTTTCCGTTCTCTCGTTCTGCTTCAGTCCAATAAAGGACCACTGGTCTCTAATCTAAGAGACCGGCAGTCTTTAGTCAAGAGACCTCTGGTCTGTAAAATGGACGCATGAGTACTTTTCAGCGCGCCAGAAGCGAGGACCAGCGGGAGGCGAGGCGCCAGGTCATCCTGCAGACGGCAGCGACGATGCTTGAGGAGATGCCGGTCTCCGCTGTCAGCCTCAACGAGCTCAGCCGCCGCGTCGGACTGGCGAAGTCGAACGTGCTGCGCTATTTCGATTCGCGCGAGGCGGTGCTGCTCGACCTGCTCATCCAGCTCGCTGAGGAGTTCTTCACCCAGATCGGGAAACAGTTGCCCCACGTCGTCAAAGCCGATGCGTCGATCCGCGCCAGAGCGGGAGGGGTCGCCACGGCCCTGGCGAGCGAGATCGCGGCAAACCCGATGCTGTGCGAACTGCTCAGCGTTCAGGCGGGCGTCCTCGAGCACAACGTCTCCGCAGAGACGGTGGCGAAGTACAAGCGGGACGGCTACGCCAGCCTTGCCGGGTTCACCGCCGCACTCCGCCAGGCCCTCCCCGAGCTCAGCGAGGAGGATGCAGCAGAAGCAACGAGAACCATCACGCTGTTGGCCGGCGCCCTCTGGACCCATGCCCACCCACCCCAGGCCGTCCAGGACGCCTACGCCGCGGACCCGTCCCTCATATTCTTGCCCGCCGGCTTCGCCTCGTCCCTGGAGCGGACAATCAGCATCGTCCTCATGGGGCTCCTGGCCGACTGACCAACAACCTCAACTGCCCAACCGACCTGAGGGTGGAGTTTTTGTACAGCTGTCGCGGGCTGGAGGCCCTTTTCCGGCCATTATCTGTACAAAAACTCCACCCTCACCCCACCGCCACAACCCGCCGTTGCTACAAATAGTCGCCGGCATGTTCGCGGGCGATTTCCAGCAAGGTGGACTGAAAAGCCACCTCCGCCGGGGCATAGACCTTGTCCTGGCGTTGGGCCAGCAGCACCCGCCGCAGGGGTGCGGCGGAGCCGAGGCTGATGACCCTGACATCGGGGTGCTGCAGGGCGACGGCGGTCTTGGGCACCATGGCCACGCCCATTCCGACGCTCACCATCGCCTGGGCTTCCTGGTAGTCGTTGGCCAGGAAGCCGATGGCTGGCTCGAACCCGGCCTCGTGGGCGGAGCGCTGCAGCACTTCCACCACCGGGTGGGCCTCGGCCCGCACGATCCACGATTCCTTCCGCAGCTCCTCCATCCGGATCTCGTCGCGGCCGGCGAGCGGGTGCCCGCGGGCCATCAGGAGGACGGTGCTTTCCTGGAAGACTTCCGTGATCCGGATGGAATCGTCGTGAAAGCGATTCCAGGGGTAGTCCCAGAGCAGGCACAGACCGGTAACTCCGGACTGCAGGTCCGCCACAAGTTCATCGAAGCGTGCACTTCGCAGGGAGAGGCCAATGGCCGGGTACCTCTTCTTGAAGGCACGGATAACTGTGGGCAGGAATGACCCGGCGAGAGTGGGAAACGTCCCCACGGTCAGGGAACCGCGTTTGAGCCCGGCGATTTGGTCCAGGTCCGACTGGGCGGCCCGCATTTGCCCGACGATCTTGCGGGCGTGGCCGGCGAGCACCTGGCCTGCCTCGGTGGGCACCACACCACGGGAGCGGCGGTTGAGGAGGGGCTGGCCGACTTCCTGTTCAAGCTTTCGCAGCTGCTGGGAGACCGCGGAGGGCGTGTACATCATCAGCTCGGCCGCGGCAGTGATCGATCCCTGCTCCACGACCTCCACCAGCAGGGCAAGCCGCCGGATATCAAATAAATCCTGGCCTTCATCGTTAAGCAATGGTTCACCCTTCTTCTGCAATGGTTCATTCTATGCAGCCGCCAGCTCCGGCGCGGGAAAATGCAGACGGTCAGAGGGTCCGGGAGGCGGTTCGGACCGACATTATCCTCCTCCAAATCAATGAATGAAGGAACACTACACCACCCAAAGGAAATCCAACATTGTCTTCATTTGTGATCTGGCTCAATCTCGAACCAGGCCCGCGAACACATTGGGCGCAGAGAAGCTAAGGAACCGACCATGAAGATCGAAGCGGAATGGATGCGCGGAGGCACCAGCAAATGCTGGGTCTTCGAAACCGGACAGTTGGGCCAGACCGGAGCCAGCCCGGATGTGCTGCTTCCCCGGCTGTTCGGCAGTCCCGACCACCGGCAGATCGACGGCGTTGGCGGGGCTACGTCGACGACGAGCAAGGCGATGATCCTCAACCGTCCCGCAGGCGACGATGTGGACGTCGAGTTCACCTTCGCCCAGGTGGGCATCGAAGAGGCCGCCGTGGACTGGGGCAGCAACTGCGGCAACTGCTCGGCGGTGGTGGGGTTGTACGCCATCGAAAAGGGCTGGGTGGTGCCCACCGGCGACGTCACGCGGATCGTCACCCGCAACACCAACACCGGCCAGATCATCATCCAGCGGGTGTCCACGCCGTCCGGTGCCCTGCCGATCGTCCCGCAGGCGGAGATGCCGGGCGTGCCGTTCCCCGGATACCAGGTGGGCCTCGGCTTCCAGGACCCGGCCGGCAAAACCACCGGCCAACTGCTTCCCACGGGATCAGCCACGGACACGATCACCGCAGGCGGAACCCGCTGGACCGTCTCCATGGTCGACGCCGGAGCACCGGTCGTAATTCTCCGCGCCGAAGACCTTGGCCTTGACCCCGAGCGCCACCAGAACTGGTCCGCCGGGGTGGAGCTGCAACTCGAGACCATGGAGCACATCCGCCGCCAGGCAGCAGTGCGCATGGGGCTCGCAGCCACCACCAGCGAAGCGGCGCGCGCCGTCCCCAAGGTGGCGATCGTGGCTCCACCGGCCCAGGCCGACCCGGAAAGCGACGTCAGCGTCATGATGCTCTCGATGGGCAGGCCCCACCCGGCGCTGGCCATCACCGGAAGCATCGCCCTGACCCTCGCCGCCCGCACCCCGGGCACCGTACTCAACGACATCACCGGCGACACGGTTCAGCCCGCCCTGCGGCTGCGCACACCGGCCGGGGTCATCGAAACCTGGAGCGAGGAACGGGACGGATCGCTGCTCGTCGGCGTCGACCGGACAGCCCGCACTCTCGCCACCACCGTCATCCACCTCCCGGAGGCCCTCGGCAGCGCCGTCGATGCCTCCCTCGCCAGCGCCTCTTAATGACCAGCGCCACTCAATGAGGAGACAGCACCATGACTAAGACCGCAGAACAAACCGCACCCCTGGACAGCGACACCCGCGACGACCGCTCCCAACGTCCCAACCGCCGCCGCCGTATCCTGCTGCTGACGGTAGCCGCCGCGACTATTCTGGGTCTGGCCGCCCTCCTGTTCGGAGGTGCCCTCTTCAACCCCGCGGCCGCCTCGGAATCGGAGCCGACCATGACCGCCACCCAGATCATCCCGCTAGTCATCTTGGTGGTGATGTTCGTCGTCGCCACCAAATGGCCGCTGAACATCGGCATCATGGGGCTGGTGGCATCCTTCGGCGTCGGCTACTTCATGCTCGGAATGACCGACAAGCAGATCCTTGAGGAGTTCCCGGCCAGCATCGTCCTGACGATCATCGGCGTCACCTACTTCTTCAGCATGGCCCAACGCAACGGGACCATCGACATCATCGTCCAGACCTGCGTCCGCCTGGTCAGGGGTAAAACTGCGCTCCTCCCCTGGGTGTTCTTCCTCATGGCTGCCGCGCTGACGGCACTGGGCACCTTCTCCCCCGCCGCCGTCGCACTGCTGGCTCCGGCAGCCCTCGGACTTGCCTACGAGTCACGCATCCACCCGGTCCTCATGGGCGCCTTCGTCATCAACGGCGCCCACGCCGGCGGCTTCTCCCCGCTGTCCGTGGCCGGCGTGCTGGTGCACGACATCGCACTGAAAAACGGCTTCCCCATCTCGCAGGGCGCGCTGTTCACGGCCAGCTTCGCCCTCAACCTCATCCTCTCGGCCCTGACCATCGCGCTGTTCGCCCTACTGGGCAAGCTGCGCGACAACCACGCCAACGAATACGCAGGCCTGGACGCAACCCGCACCGGACGTCCCCGCGGCCAGCAGATCTTTACGCTGGCGCTGATCGCTGTGATCCTCGTGTGCACCCTGGGCTTCCACATGCCCATCGGCTTCGTCGCCCTCTCGGCCGGCCTCCTCCTGGCATTCGTCAACATCAAGGAGCACAAGTCCTTCGTCGGCGGCGTGTCCTGGTCCACCGTCCTGCTGGTGGCGGGCATGATCACCTATGTCTCCCTGCTCCAGCACGTCGGCGTCATCGACACCCTCGCCGAGCAGGCCCTCGCTCTCGGTGCCCCGCTGCTGATCGCTCTGGTCCTCTGCTACGTCATCGGCGTCGGCTCCGCCTTCGCCTCCTCCACCGCCCTGCTGACGGCATTCATACCCATGGCGGGTCCACTGCTGGCCACCAGCTCATTGAGCGCCTCCGGGACCGTCGCGGCTCTGGCCATCGCGGCCACCGTCGTGGACGTCTCCCCCTTCTCCACGGACGGCGCACTGGTGGTGGCCAACGCCCGCGAAAACGACCGCCAGCGCGTGTACAAGCAGCTGATGTTGTACGCCGGCGGAGTGGTCCTCGCGGCTCCCGCCCTGGCGTGGGCCCTGCTGGTACCCACCGGCATCATGTAATCCACCCAAGGCAGAGCACTCAAAGGTTGCTGCCTGTCGGTGACCGCTGACGGGCAGGATTGCCGGATTCACCTCCGGCAAGCGGACGGGACGGCCCTGCACTCCATCGCAACAGGTAGCCCGAAAGCCGGGCGCAGGACCGAACCCGTACGCGCACCAAAGGCAGGGCGGCTTTCACAGCCGCCCTGCCTTTTTGCTTTCCAGAAGGGTCCCGGCGGTGCGCCGGGCGCACGGGCCGGGACCCCGCCGTCGGAATTTGCTAGTTACGGGATAACCGCAACCGCGTCGATCTCCACCAGGAAGTCGCCCAGGAACGAACCCACCGTGGTCCGCGCCGGGTAGGGGGCAACAACGTACTTTTCGTAGACGGCGTTGAAAACGTCGAAGTCCCGCCCGGGATGGTGCAGGTGCACGGTGGCCTTGACCACGTGGGAGAAGTCGAGTCCGTGGGCGCCCAGGACTTCGCCCAGGTTCTTCATAGCCTGGACGGTCTGTTCCTCGATGGTGCTCCCCACCCGCTCATCGGTGACGGGGTCATGTGGTGTCTGGCCCGCCGTGTAGAGGAATCCGTTGGCTTCGATGGCCTGGGAGTAGGGGCCGGCCGGGCTGGGTGCGAGGCGGGTGGTGACTTGGTGCCGTGTCATGATGTGGGCCTTTCGGTTGTGCCTAGAGAACTTTGGAGAGGAACGCCTTGGTGCGCTGGTGCCGGGGGTTGTCCAGCACTTCCTCCGGCGGACCGCTTTCCACCACCACGCCGCCGTCCATGAACACCACCTGGTCGGCCACCTGCCGGGCGAAGCCCAGCTCGTGCGTGACCACCACCATGGTCATGCCGGCTTCAGCCAGGGACTTCATGACGTCCAGGACTTCGCCCACCAGCTCGGGGTCCAGCGCGGACGTGGGCTCGTCGAAGAGCATCAGCTTCGGCTTCATGGCCAGTGCCCTGGCGATCGCGATCCGCTGCTGCTGCCCGCCGGAGAGCTCCTGGGGGTAGGAGTGCCCGCGGTTGCCCAGTCCCACCCGGTCCAGGAGGGCCTGGGCTTCCACCACCACGTCCCTGCGGGGGCGGCCCAGCACGTGCACGGGGGCTTCGATGATGTTCTCCAGCACGGTCATGTGCGGGAAGAGGTTGAAGCGCTGGAACACCATGCCGGCGTTGAGCCGCGAGCGCGCCGTCTGGTGTTCCTTCATTTCGTAGAGCTTCCCGTTCCGCTCTGCGTAGCCCACCATGTGCTCATCCACGTACAGTCGGCCGGCATCGACTTTCTCAAGGTGGTTGATGCAGCGCAGGAACGTGGTCTTGCCGGAACCGGACGGGCCGATCAGGCAGGTCACGGATCCCTTTTCAACCCTGAGGTCGATGCCCTTCAGGATTTCGATAGCGCCGAAGTTCTTCCGGACTCCCCGGGCCTCCACCATGGCGGTAGTCATTATGCTGTCCTCGTCTTGGGTTTGCGGATCCGTCGCGGCGCTGCGTCGAAGCCGCGGCCGTAACGGCGTTCAAGTTTGTCCTGGAAGAAGCTCAGGACGGTGGTCATGAGCAGGTACCAGAGGCTGGCCACAATAAGCAGCGGAATGGTCTGGTAGTTGTTCGCGTAGATGATCTGGGCCGAATACAGCAGGTCCGAGATTGCCAGGACGCTCACCAGGGACGTGCCTTTCAGCATCGAAATGACCTGGTTTCCGGTGGGAGGCAGCACCACCCGCATGGCCTGGGGCAGGATCACCCGGTTCATGAGCTTGCCGCCGCTCATCCCCACGGCGCGGGCTGCATCGTATTGGCCCTTGTCCACGGAGCCGATGCCGCCGCGGATGATCTCGGCCATGTAGGCGGCTTCATTCAGGGACAGCCCCAGCAGCGCTGCACCCACCGGCGAGATCAGCACATTCGCGGATCCCAGGACCATGGACGGGCCGCCGAACGGAAGCCCGAACGCGATCACCGGGTACAGGGCCGCAATATTGTACCAAAAGATCAGCTGGACCAGCAGCGGAGTGCCGCGGAAAAACCAGATGTAGCCACGGCTGATGGTGCTCAGGATCGGATTGTCCGAGAGCCGCATGATGGCGAGCAGCGTGCCCAGGGCAATGCCGACGGTCATGGACACCACGGTCAGCAGGAGTGTCAGTCCGGCACCGGCCAGGATCTGCGGGGCGAACACATACTGCACCACCACGTCCCAGCGGTACCGTTCGTTCACTGCCACATCCCATGCTGCACTGAGCGCCACCAGGATGAGGATAATTGCCAGGGCCAGCCGGACCGGGTGCTTCAGGGGCACCACCGGAATGTCGTCACCGGCCGCCGCTGTGGCAGGCTCCCGGGTGTCAGGTACAAGCTTTTGCATGGTTGTCACCTTCTTTGTCAGCGCATTCATTACTGGGCGAAGTTGACGCGGGCGTCGGTGATGGCGCTGGACTCCAGGCCGTACTTCCCCAGCACCTTGGCGTATGACCCGCTCCTGATCACTGCATCCAGTGCCTTGGAGACGGACTTCACCAGGCCGGATTCCTTCGGCACGCCCACGCCCACCGGGGCGAACTCGTACGTCGCGGCCACCTCGATCTGCGGGTTCTGGGTGGCGGCGTAGTTCAGGATGGGCGAGTCAGCCAGCACGGTGTCCAGGCGTCCGCTGGTGAGGGCGGAGATGGCCTGCCGGGTGTCCTGGAATTCACTGCGCTGGATGCCTTCCTTGCCGGCCGCGGCGCATTCCTTGTCGTAACCAGGCACGTCCACGGTCAGCTGGTAGGAGCCGGTGAGGAGCCCCACCTTCCTGCCGCACAGGGCGTGCTGGTCCTTAATTCCGCCGGGATTGCCCTTGGGGACGGCAATGGCGGTGCCGATCTGCATGTAGTCGACAAAATCCAGGACTTCCATGCGCTTGGTGGTGGGCGTCATGGAGGAAACGGTCATGTCGTAACGGTTGGCGGCCAGACCGGGAATGATGGAGTCGAAATTGGCCACCTGGATCTCCACTTTGACGCCCAAAGCCTCGCCGATGAGGCGGGCCACGTCCGGGTTGGTTCCAGTCATCTCCTGCGTGCCCTCGCGGTAAAACTGCGTGGGCGGTTCGTTGGTGGGAATGGCCACGCGCAGCACCTTTGATGCCTTGATGGACGCAGGCAAAAGTTCGACGGCGGCCGGGTTGGCTTCCAGCGCAGGGACGCCGGTTCCCGCCGTGGCAGGGCTGCCGGACGGGTCCGACGGCGATGCGTTGCCGGCCGGGCTGCATGCCGTCACCGTCAGCATCAGCGCTGCAGTGACGACGACGGCCGGCAGGCCTGGTTTGATGCGTTGGATTGATGCGGGCTTCCTCATCAGGGGGTCCTCATTTCTGCAAGGCCCAGGCGGGCCTCCGGGATTACGGTGGGTTGGGTACGGGCAAAGGCTTCGCTGCGGTGCCGGATCAGGTCACGGCCTTCTGCCCGCAGTTCCTCGACGCTGGACACTCCGAGGAGCATCATGGTCCGGGTGATTTCGGCGTGGAACAGGTTCAGGACGTGGGCCACGCCCGCCTGGCCGGCTGCAGCCAGCCCGTAAAGGTAGGGCCGCCCGATCGAGCAGGCATCGGCACCGAGGGCCAGCGCCTTGACCACGTCGGAACCCCTGCGGATGCCGCCGTCGACGATGATTTCCATGCGCTGGCCAGTCCTGCCGACGATGTCCTGAAGGACGTCCAGCGGTGCGGCCATGTGGTCCAGCTGCCGTCCGCCGTGGTTACTGACCTGGATGGCGTCGATTCCCATGGCAGCCGCCAGTCCGGCGTCGTTCGGGTTGACGACACCCTTCAGCACGATTGGCCCGTTCCAGCGTTCCCGCAGCTCACGGATGTCGTCCCAGTCAGTGGGCTCGTAGGATCCCGCGAGGAGCGTCCGCCACATGTCCGGCGAGCTGGCGAGCGGACCCTCGGGAATTTCCGCGTCCAGGTTGGGGAAGGCAATGGCGTCGTTCGCTAGGAACCCGAGTGCCCAGGCCGGGTGCAGCGCTCCCTCCAGAACCGTCTTGGGCTTGATGGACGGCGGCGCGGTGAACCCGTTGCGGTAATCGCGTTCGCGGTGTCCGATGGCCCGGCAGTCGACGTTGACCAAAAGGGCTTCGTAGCCGGCGGCGGAGACCCTGTCCAAGACGGCCTGCAGCAGGCCCCGGTCCGGGGTGGGCTCCAGGTTGAACCAGCGCCGAAGCCCCGGCGCGGCGGCGCTGACGTCCTCCATGGGGGTGGTGCTCAGGTGCGCCAGGCCGTACGGGATGCCGGCGGCGGAGGCGGCCCGGGCGACGGCGGATTCACCACCGGGGTGGAACAGCCTGGTTCCGCCGGTGGGCGAGAGTGTTACCGGCATCGCCACTGGGCCACCCAACAGGGTTGACCCGAGGTCAAGGTCCTCCACCGATCCCCATTTGGGCAGGAAGGACCAGTCGTCGAATGAGGACAGGTTGCGGCGCAGCGATACCTCGTCCTCACCCCCGCCCTCGATGTATTCGAAGATGCTCTTGGGCAGGCGCCTGGCCGCCAGCTTCCGCATGTCCTCAACGCTGTAGCAGCTCCTGGCGAGGCGCTCGGAGACCGACCGGGCCGGTCCCTGCACCGAGGCCAGCGCCCTGATGTCCTTCAATTTCATGATGTGTCCTTTACGTTCCTGCTGGGATAACCCGTCCAGCGGCTTCCCCAATAGTGACGCAGATCTCTCCCGGTCTATATGTAAGTTCCTCCATAAGATATGGACTTCACTTGTGATAACTTCCATAGATGGACGCAGCGCGGTTACCGGACCACCTTCAGGCAGAGCGGTCACAGGCAGGGCGATCCCAGGACAGATCCCAGCCCGACCGATCCCAGCCGGGCATGCAGCAGGCTGTAGTGCGGTTGTCCGATTGCATCCAGCTCATGCAGGCAGATCTGGTCCACGCCAACCCCACGCCCGAGAACCTCGGGCACCCCGTCTCGGACGTCCTGATGTACGACCCCTTGGACAGCTGGTCCAGCGTGGATGACCGGATCATCCTGGCCGTCGGGTGCACTTACGGCTCACCGGATTTCAACCAGCTCCTGCACCGGGCAGCCAACAGCAACGCGGCAGCCGTGATCGTCAAGGCGCACGGCGCCAGGATGGAGGAGCTTCGTTCCGCCGCGGTCCTGCACAGCCTGGCCGTGCTGGTGGCCCCGGACCATGCCGACTGGACGCGCCTGGTGGCCCTGGCCAGGGCATCGGTGATGGGAGCGGCCGCGGACTCGGTCTCCGGGGTCCGGCTGGGTGATCTCTATGCCTTCGCCAACGCCGCGGCCTCCATCACCAACGGCGCGGCCAGCATCGTGGATCCGCTCGGCCGGATCCTCGGCTACTCCACGCTTCCCGGGCAGCCCATCGACGAGCTCCGCAGGATCACCACGCTCACCCTGCAGGAAACCACCCAGCCGGCGTTTGACCAGGACTTCAAGGTGGTCTATGCGGCACCCGGGGCGGTCGTGGTTCCCGCCGCGGACGACGGCATGGCCCGGCTCGCCCTGGCCGTCCGCGCCGGCGGCGAGCTGCTGGGCTCCATCTGGATCATCGACCCCGGGGACGAAAAACGCGCGACGGCCCTGAACGCGCTGGACCGGATGGCACCTCTGGCCGGGCTGCACATGCTCCACGCCCGCTCGGCCTCGGACTTTGGCGAACGGCGCAACGCGGACCTCATCCGGACGCTCATGGACGATACGCCGCATGCCTCCTTTGCGGCCGCGCAGCTCGGGCTCGATGCCGCCAGCGGTCTCGCGGTAGCAGCGTTTTCCATCGTGCGGCCGGAGACCGTGAGCCTGGAGTCGGTGCGTGAGATCCATCGTCTGCTGCATTTGGTGACCACTGTGTGCAACGTCCAGTTCACCACCAGCCACAGCGCACTGATCGGCTCAGTGGTGTACGCGCTGCTGCCGTGCCAGGGGTCCTCGCCCAGGGCCGCGCACGGGCGGATCCTGCACGAAATCGAGGCCTACGCGCACACCATCAGCTCCTTCCCGGTCATCGCCACCGTGGGAGGAATCGCCCAAAGCATCGACGGTCTCCCCCGCTCCAGGTCCCAGGCCACGCAAACCCTCCAGCACCTGCTCAACCAGCAGGCCCGCGGCGCCAGCGCGCCCCGCGTCGCGCTCTACGAGGACTTCCAGATCCCGCTGAACCTGCTGAAAATCGGTGAGTTCATTGCGGACAACGGACTGGCCGGCGCGGACCAGATCGCCAAAATCCAAGCCCACGACGCCGCGCAGCAAACCGATTACCTCAACACCCTGCGGACGTACCTGGCCACCAACGGAAACATCTCCGCCATGGCCGCGCAATTGCACGTGCACAACAACACCGTCCGGTACCGCGTGACCCGCCTCGCCGAGGACTTCAACCTGGACCTGGCGGACCCGCAGAAACGGCTCTGGCTGTGGCTGCGGGTGACCACCATGGACCTCGCAGCCACATAGCCCTGCCCCAGCATCCAAAGGCGCGGTGGGGACCGCGGCGGTTGCCGCCGTCGTCGGCTCTAAGGCACGACGGCGGGCCGGCGCCCGGCGTGCGGTCAGCCCTTCCGCCCGGCGTTCCGTCCGCCGTCGGGGGCTGAGCCGCGGTGGACGTCGCGGTGGAGGTCGCGGTCCAGCCCGTGGCCGTCGGCGAGCTGCGCGAGCAGCAGCTCAAGCTGCGCGACCTGTTCCCCGGAAAGCGGGGCCAGAAGCTCCGCCTCATGCTGTTCGGCGATCCCGCGCAGGTCACGCAGCACCCGCTGGCCCGCGTCGGTGAGGTGAAGTTCGTAGTTCCGCCGGTCGGTGTTACTGCGGACCCTTTCCACCAGCCCGCGTTCCTGGAGGGAGTCGATGAGGGACACCACCCGGCTGGGGACGGCACCCAGCCTGTCCGCGAGGGAGCGCTGGCTCAGTCCGGGCGCGCGGCCCAGCAGGCGGAGGACACCGGCGTCGCCCGGCGTGAGGCCGATCTCGCGCGTGCGGTCGGCAAAACGGGACGACGCCACGGCACCGAGCTGCGACAGGAGAAATGCTGTCCGTTTCGACCGGCCGGGGGTGGCTGAGTTCATGACTCCAGAATACATCCTTGACAGAATAATTCTGTAGGTGAACCATTTTAGTAGTGATGCAATAACGGTCCGGCCATGAGGGCCCGGGCCGGGCGGAAAGGGTTCAGCCATGAGTAACCGTTCAGTTCCGAATGAACCACACCGGGCCCGTTCGGGCGGCCCGCACCCGGGGGTTCTGGCCAGTGCCAGCCTGGGCATTTTCCTTGCCGGCCTCATCACATCCGCGGCGCTCACGGGTGGCCAGACGTTCGTTTCCCCGTTCGCGCCCGCCGACCAGGTGGCCGCGTTCTTCCGGCAGAACATTGCCGCAGCGAGGGTGGGCGGCATGCTCCAATTCGGCTCCGCCGTGCCGTTGGGAATCTATGCGGCCACCGTCTACGCGAGGCAGCTCCGGCTTGGGGTGCGCGTTCCCGGGCCGGCGATCGGCTTCTTCGGCGGCATCAGCGCAGCCATCTTCCTCATGTTCTCGGGTTCCGTGACCTGGCTGCTGAGCCGGCCCGAGGTCACCACGGACGCCACGCTCACGCACGCGCTCTCCTTTCTCGCGTTCATTACGGGCGGCGTCGGCTTCGTCGTCGGACTCGGCCTACTCGTGGCGGGGATCGCCGTCCCGTCGCTGATCCTGCGGTTCATGCCGCGGTGGCTGGCCTGGACCGGCCTCGTCATCGCCGCCCTGTCCGAGCTGAGCTTCCTGTCCATGGCGGTCGAGCCGCTCCAGTTCCTCCTGCCGATCGGCCGCTTCGGCGGGCTCCTCTGGCTGATCGCCGCCGGCTTCCTGCTGCCACGCAACCGGGCCGCAGCGAACCAGGAACCGCGGACGCAAGGGACGGTAACGCGATGACGACGGCGGAGGGCGGCTTTGCGCTTCCCTTGTGGGCCCAGCCGGAGCGGCAGTACGATCCCCTCACCTGACGGTTCCGTGGAAGTGGGCAACGATGCTCGAGACTGCGCGCAACACCAGAACGGACAGCCGCCGCGACCTGGTCACCGAACTCCTGGGCCTGTGGCTGGTGCTGGCCGTCTTCCTCGACGGCTGGGCGCACATTAACCTGCCGAGCCTGGAGACGTTCTTTACCCCGTGGCACGCGGCCCTCTACTCCGGCATGCTGGCCACGGCGGCGTGGACCGCCGTCGTGATCTGGCGCAACCGGACACCCGGGCAGCCACTGCTGCAGGCAATACCGCCGGGCTACCGCGGGACCGCGGCTGGCGTGGTCCTCTTCGCCACGGCCGGCGGCCTGGACCTGCTGTGGCACGAACTCCTGGGCATCGAGGTTTCACTGGACGCTCTGGTCAGCCCCACGCACCTGCTCCTCGGCTTCAGCCTCTTCCTCATCCTGGGCACCGCCGTGCGGAGTGCCCGCGCGGCGGTTCGCGCAGCCGGCCACACCGGGAATCTCCGGCTGACCCCGGCGGCGATTTTCGCCGTCGTCCTCATGACCGGGCTGGGAGCGTTCTTCCTCATCTACGTCTCCGCCTTCGTCCGGCCGGGACCGACAGCCCTCTTCACCCCGACGCCGTTCGGCAGCCCCGGACGCAACCAATCGGAGCTGCCGGTAGTCGTCACCCTGGCGAGCTACCTGCTGACCACAGCGCTGATCATCGCCCCGTTCCTCTTCACACTCTCCACCGCTCAGCGCCCCGCCCGTGGCATCGTCACCCTGCTGGTGCTGGTCGCCGCCTGGCTTCCCGTGGCGATGATCGGCCTGCACCCCTATTCGATTGCCGGAGCCGCGGGCGCGACCATTGCCGCCATTGTTGCCGACCTGCTGCTGACCCGGATTCCGGACACCTGGCTGGGCCGGCGGCTGCCCGCCGTCACCGCCGGCATCGCGGCGCTGCTGTGGACGGGACAGCTGGTGGCGTTCACGGTGACGGACGCGATCCGCTGGCCGGTCTCGCTCTGGCTGGGCTCGGTGGTGCTGAGCGCGGCGGTGGCGGCCGGCCTCGCACTGCTCAGTTCGTGGGCGCCGGGGCGGTCGGCGCGTCCGGAACAGGGCGACGGCGGCGGCAGCCCCGCCGTCGAAAGTCTCTGACCGCGAGCGCCAACACATGGCCATGCCCGTAGGGCACCAAGGGATGGCGGGATCCTAAGATGAGGCATGGACTTCTGGGACGTCTTGTGGACTGCGACCGGAGCCGGGCTGATTCTGCTGATGCTCGTCGACGTCTTCCACACCCTGCTTTACCCGCACGGCTCCGGTCCCGTGTGCAGGACAATAATGCACGGATTCTGGCGCCTCTCCAGACTGTCCAGGAACGGATCCTCGTCGATCGCGGCTCCCGCGGCCATGGCTGCCGTCATCGGCGCCTGGGCAACCATGGCTGTCCTGGGCTGGGCATTTCTCTACCTGCCGCACCTGCCCGAGGGTTTCATCTACGGTGACAGGGTTCCCCGGCAGGCGGATTTCCCCGAAGCCGTCTACATCTCCATGGTCACTCTTTCCACCGTCGGATTCGGCGAGGTGGTGGCAGGCCATCCTTTGCTCAGGCTCGTCTCGGCCGCCCAGGCAGTCATGGGCTTTGGTTTGCTGACGGCCACGGTCTCGTGGATCCTTCAGATGTACCCTGCCCTGAACCGCCGCCGTGCCCTTGCCCATCAACTGAACCTTTTCCGGGAAGCGGCAAGTCCCGGCGGTCCGCTCACCATCAGTCCAGGCCATGCCGCCGCGCTGCTCGAGTCACTGGCCGGCAGCGTCGCGGCCGTCAGCATAGACCTGCTCGCCTTCCACGAAACGTACTATTTCCAGGAGGTCGAGCAGAGGGGCTCCCTGCCGGCCACAGTCACGTACGCCCAGCAGCTCGCGTCCGAAGCCAAGGCCAGCGACAACACCGACCTGCAGTTCGCAGGGCGGATGCTTGAGGCGGCATTGGACGATCTCGCCAAGGTTCTCCGGGGCAGGTTCGGGCACGCCGGCACAACGTCCACCGAAGTTTTCGAGCACTATTCCACGCACCACCGGCACCGCCGGTCCCGCGAAGCCGGCACTCCGTAGGTTCGGCTACGTTAGAGCATTGACATCCCGAAATATGTCCTGACAAACTGACAAATGCGCCACACTGGCACTCGGTCACGCTCTTCCAAGGGAAAACATGAAGATCTCAATGAATTCGACGGCGGCGTTCCACGGCACCACCGTCCGGGACATCGCGGTGGCCAAGGCGGCCGGCTATGACGCCGTGGAACTCCAGACGCCCAAGTTGTTCCGCTTCCTCGATGCCGGCTACACGGGGCACGATCTGGTGCCGCTGCTGGACGGATTTCCAGTCTCCGGTGTGGGCGCCATCCAGGAGGCCCCGGACGAGGAGCTCAAGCGGGATGCCGCCCGGCTCTCCGAGGTGGCAAGCATCGTCGGGGCGCCGTTCGTGCAGATGTGCACCGGCCCGGTGGACGTGCGGGTGGTCAAGGAGTTCCGCGCCGGCTCCCTGGGCGACGACGACCTGCGGTTCCGCGGCGCGCTGGGCATGGGCGATAAGGAGGCTCTCGCCGACACCGCACGCCGGGTGGCCCTGGCCGCGGACATCGCCGCCGACCACGGCGTGAGCCTGTACCTGGAGCCGCTGGCCTGGTCCCCCGTGAACCGCGTCAGCCAGGCGCTGCAGATCTTCGAGACCATCGACCGGCCCAACGCCAAACTGTGCGTGGACTTCTGGCACTTCTGGGCCTCCGGCGACACCCCCGAGGACATCGCGGCCCTCCCCGCGGACCTGATCGCCGCCGTCCATGTGTGCGACGGCCTGCATGTTCCGCCCGGCGAGGTCCCCGACCAGTCGGTTTCCCGCAACGTCTGGACCGGCGCGGGCAACATCCCGCTGCAGGAGTGGACCGACGCCTGCAAAGCCACCGGCTACGACGGCTGGTACTGCCCGGAGACCTTCTGCGACAAGGTGGCCGAGCTCGACGACGTCCTCGTCGCCTCGACATTGCGCAACACCGTCCGGATGCTTCTCGCCTGACAGTTCTGCCTGGTTCAGCGGTGAAATCCCCCGCCACCATGTGAGCAGACGGATACAAGAACGAAACGTTGGGTCGACGCCGTGAAACATGCCATGGCTACGCTAATTCCTACCTAAGAGCGGTTCATCCGCAGGTCATTTGGAAGGAAATAGCCATGCTTTGGAATACCTTGAACCTGTTTTTCACCGCGCGCACTGACGGGAACTCCCACTTCGGCGAGGCCGCGTCGAATTCCACTTTTCCCCAGGGCCAGCTCACGTCTGCTGCCTGGGAAGGCTGGTGGGACAGCGCCGCGCAGGCATGACCCGCATCACAGGCATTCGGGGGTAGGCTCGCCACGAGTGATCCACGACGGCGGGGAGGGCGAGGGGCGTGACAGAACAGGGACGCAGTGCCGAACTGGAGGGCAGCAGCGGATTCAAGGACCGGGGACTTCCGCTGACAGCCTTGGCCGTCGCGGCCGGCCGGGCCGTCGAGACGTCACGGGCCGACCCGCTCGTGGCGGATCCCTTCGCCTCAGCACTGGTGGTGGCGGCGCGCTCCCACCTGGACCTGCCGACAGTGTGGCCGGCAGAACCAGCGGAAGCCCCTCCCCTCCAGCAGCCTCTCCTGCTTGCCTCCATCTACATCGGCATGCGGACCAGGTTCATCGACGACTTCCTGCAGTCCGAGCCTCCCACAACGCAGACAGTGGTTCTCGGCGCAGGACTCGACACCCGGGCCTTCCGGCTGCCGTGGCCGGCCGGGGCCAAGGTCATTGAGATCGACAGCGCCAACGTCCTGGAGTTCAAGTCCCATGTGCTGAGCCGGCTTGCCGCGAAGCCCGGGTGCGAACTGATCACCCTGCCCGCGGACCTGTCCCTGCCCTGGCGGGAGCCGCTCCTCGCCGCCGGCTTTGACCCGGCGCAGCCCACCACGTGGGTCCTCGAGGGCCTGCTGCCGTACCTCGATGCCGCTTCGCAGCACGCGGTGCTGGGGGAAATTGCAGCACTGTCGGCACCCGGATCCCGGGCGGTGATCGAGCGGGCGGTGCCACTGCCGAAGACTGACGACATCGAAGCCAAGCTGCTGGAGTTCAGCCAGCAGACGGGCCTGCCCATGAGCGAGCTGCTGGCGCGGGCCGATCCGCCGGACCCGGTGGAGCTGCTCGAGGCAGCCGGCTGGCGCTGCAGCGGGCACAGCGTTGAGGAGCTGTGTTCGACGTACGGCCGGGTCCTGTCCCTGGCCGCCGGCCCCGAAACCGAACCCGAACCCGAACCCGAACCCGAACCCGAAAAGGATGAGTCCACACGGGAGCCTCAGCCAGCTCCCGGCGAGTCCCGGGGAGGCTTCGTCACCGCCTGGCTACGGTAGATCGGATTTTGTTAGTTCGGCGGTGACCTGGTCCGTCCAGGCGTCCACAGCCGCCCAGTCCCGCAGATCCCCGAAGCGTCCGCCGGTGAGCCGGAACAGCGCCCGGAGCACCGCCGGCAACTGGCTGGCCTGGTAGACGCCGGAAAAGACAGCGTGGCCGCGAAGCTGAACGTCCTGGAACTGCGTTTGCTCCAGACGTTGCTGCTGCAGTACCGCACCGCGGTTCCGAAACAGCTTTGGCAGGCCGTCGGCCATCCCCACGCTGAAGGCCCAGACGGGCCGTTCGGCCAGCCCGGGCGCATGCTGGCTGAGGAACTGCACAGCCGGGGGCAGCCACGCCTGGTTGTGGATGGCGCTGCCCACCAGCACCGCCTCGTAACCGGCGACCGACTCGACCTCGTCCACGGACCGGCACTCCACCTCGCCCAGTGCAGCCGCCATGCGTGACGCCACATGCTGGGCTATCTCGCGGGTGGAACCCAGCGCACTTGCATAGGCAACAAGAACAGTCATGGTTGAGCCTCCTGCGTTTTCTTTCTCCAGTCTGAGGGAACCCGTGCCGTCTGGAAACTGGTCCGGGCAACGTCGTTAACCTCAGCGCCACCTCCCCGCAGACGGAAGGCAACCTGGCCTCCCTAGGGTGAACGGGTCGGCGGCTCAGCGCCGGCCACCGACTCCCGGAGGAACCAAAAACCATGCGCAAAGTCCTTACCGCAGCGGCCGCCGTCGCGCTTTTCACCACAGCGTTTGCCTCAACGGCGGGAACCGCCGTCGCCGCTCCGACAGCGGACGCCGGGTCGCCGTCGTCGAACGCTGCCGGCAGCGAAACGTCCGCTATCAAGACGATTGAGCGCAACGGTTCCTTCGACCTGCAGTCGCACCGCGGCGGCCGCGGCGAGTGGACCGAGGAGTCTCTGGCCGCGTTCGCGAACTCGCTGAAGCTGGGCGTGAGCACGCTGGAGCTGGACACGCACCTGACCGATGACGGCAAGGTGATCGTCTGGCACGACGACACAATCCAGGCCAACAAGTGCGTGGACACCGCGCCCGCCACCGCCAACGACCCCGAGTACCCGTACGTGGGCCGCCGGGTGGCAGAGCTGTCGCTGGCCCAGATCAAGACCCTCAACTGTGGCTTCAGGCAGCTGCCGGGCTACCCGGAGCAGCAGGTGATCGAGGGCAACCGCATCGCCGAGCTCAAGGACGTGTTCGCATTGGTCACGGAGTCCGGCGCCAAAAAGGTCCGTTTCAACGTGGAGACCAAGGTGGAGGACGGCCAGGCCGGCGGCGCGGGTTCCGTGGCGCTGACCAAGGCCGTGGTCACCGAGATCTACATGGCGGGGATGTCCCGCCGCACCACCGTGCAGTCGTTCGACTGGTCCACGCTGAACTACACCAAGAAGATCGCCCCGCAGCTGCCCGTCGTGGCACTCTCCAGCGGCGACGCCTGGCTGCAGGTGGGCAAGCCCGGCGCAGCTCCGGAGCTCGGCGGCATCGACATCGACGACTACGACGGCTCCCTCCCCAAGGCCGCCAAGGCCCTCGGCTACGACGTCATCTCCCCCGCGTTCGCATCCGTCACGCCGAAAATGATCGCCGAGGCGCACGAGTTCGGCCTGCCCGTCATCCCGTGGACCGTGAACACCACCGCGGACATGGCCCGCCTGATGGACCTCGGCGTGGACGGCATCATCACCGACTACCCCACCCGCCTGCGCACGCTCATGGACCAGCGCGGGCTGAAGCTGCCGAAGGCCTACGCCAGCCACTGACCGGGCCGGGCCCCACGCCACATCCAGAACGTACGACGGCGGGCCGTCCCCTTTTCGGGGGCGGCCCGCCGTTTCTGCCCGCCGTCGAGCCACGCATGTCGTCTGCCAAAAGTTTTTTTACCAAACCCGTAACCTTTGTGACTGAATTTAGGATCCACAGAGTGCGGAGAGAAAACCGCAAAGTTGAACGCAACTATTTTCGTCAACGGAGGGTCTCATCTCATGTCTTTGTTCACTCTTACTGGAAGCAGGCTGGCGGCAACCGTGCTCGCGGCGGGGGCTTTGGTGGTAACCGGGACCGGCTGCAGTGCCGTAACCGCGTTGCTGCAGGACAGTTCCACCGCCGTGGACGCGGAAACGCCATCGCCCACGCCCACGCCCACGCCCACGGAAACAGAATCGCCGTCACCCGCCCCAACGGCTACGGAGACGGAATCACCCTCCCCGAGCCCCACGGCCACGGAGACGGAAACGCCGGCCCCGGCCCCCACGGCCACCGAAACTGAGTCGCCGTCGCCCACGCCAACGGAAACGGCCACGCCGAGCCCGTCCCCCACCGAGACCGACAAACCGGCCCCCGCGCCGACCTCTGCCCCCAAGGGACCGGACGCCACGGGTCCGGCGGCCTTCGGCCTCTGCAACGCCTTCATCCACGGCGGCCTGGGCCACAAGTCCACCGCGCGTGCGGCGCTTGTGCGGGCGGCCGGCGGCGAAAGCAAGATCGTCTCTTACTGCGTGGACTTTGCCAAGCGCCACTCGGATGACGATGATGCCCGCAAGTCCACCAAGTCTGAGACACGCCGGTCCGGCGAGGAGCAGACCGAGCGGCGGGCGGAGCGCAAGGTCGAGCGCCCCGTGGAGCAGCGGGTGGAACAGCGCGTGGAGCAGCCGCGCCAGGCCCCGGCACGTGGCTCGTGGGACGGTGCACGCCACCACTCTGATGACTCGCACAAGCGCTCCGGCGATTCACACTCACGTGGCAACTCGCACGAGCGTTCCGGCAACTCGCATTCGCATTCCGGCGGACACCGGTAGCCTGTCAGCAGGAGGAACGTCGGGCGGGGGGGACGCACAGTTCATCCCGCCCGGCGCCACATCCGAAGGATGCCCGCGATGGGGCATCTGCACAGGGGGCGCATGCAACCGGTCAAAGGTGATCCCACGACGCCTGATCAATCCGACGAGGGCGTCTTTTGCGCTGTCTACCGCGAGTTCTCGCCTGCCGTGCTGAGCTACCTCCGGGCACGCGGCCTGGAGGACCCGGAGGGAACCACGCAGGAGGTGTTCCTGGCCCTGCACCCGCAGCTTGGGCAGGTGCGCGGCGGGCCGAAGGGGATCAAGTCCTTGGTCTTCTCCATCGCCCATGCGCGCTACGTGGACGAGCAGCGGCACCGCAGCAAGGCCCCGCAAACCACCGGCTACGATCCGGAAGCCGACCCGCGCAGCGATCCGTCCGCCGAAGACCAGGTGCTGGCATCGGAGAGCACCGCGAACGTCAAGGCGCTGCTCGGGACACTGCAGCAGGACCAGCAGGAGGTCCTCGCGCTGAGGATCGTCGCGGACCTGTCCCTGGAAACGACGGCGGAAATCATGGGCAAAACTCCCGGCGCCATCAAGCAGCTGCAGCGCCGGGCCCTGTGCCGGCTCAGGAAACTCCGTCACCTATTGAGAGAAGGTGCGTAATGACGAATTCGGACAGCGGGCAGGAAGAGCGCCGGCTCGACGACGAGCGTTGCGTGGACGGACTGCTCGCCGAGGCGGGCCTTCCGGACGACGACGAGATGCGCGCCCTGCTGCTGGAGATGAGGAACCTTCGGGTTGCAGACGTGCCGGAGCCGTCGGCGGAAGTAGCCGCCTTGATGGGACAGCGCGAAACAGCGGATGTGATCCGTCTGCAGGACTGGCCCCGGAAGCACCCGAGAACGGGGCGCGTTATGTTCACCAGCCTGGCTGTGGCGGCTTCGCTCGGCATCGCCGGCGGGGCGGCCGCCGGGAATGACACGCTGCGCGGCCAGGCCGAGGGAACCATCAGCGGCATCATCTCCCTCTTCCAGCCCACCCCAGCCAAGCCGGCGCCAACATCTCCGGCGCCAACGTCTCCGGTTCCGGCCTCACCGGCACCGGCACCCAAGCCCGCCCAGGCACCCTGGCCGGCACCCGCCGTCGTCCTTCCTCTTCCCGAGTCTGCCCCTGCAGCCCCCGTCAGCGTTCCGGCTCCCCGGGCAGAGTCATCCGGAGGCGACCGGCGGGAGGACTTCCCGAAGCCCCGGCACGGCCGGCACGGGCGGGATGACGCCGGCCCCGGGCGTTCAGCCGCGGTGACGCAGCCAGGCGGAACGCCGGCAGAGACCGGGTCATCCCGCCGGGCTGACGTACCACGGCACCCGACCGAACGCGGCGCGTTCGACGGGCGGGGGCACGATCGGCTGGCGTTCGAAAGGCGGGGGTACGATCGGCTGGCTGGCGGAACGGAGGCGCCGCGCCACGGGAACCCCAAGGGCAAGGCGCGCCACAACGGCGGCGCCGGCCAGGATGCCGGCCGTGGCGCCTGGCACCCCGGACCTGCTCCTGCTCAACGCGGCGACCGGCGGTAGGCGTATCGGCCAGACACCGTCTGACGGAGTTCCCGTTCCCCCATCGATTGCTCCCTAACTGCCGTTTTGAGGCCTGAAAAGGGCAGTTACGGAGCAGTCGATGGTCCGGGAAGCGCGTGGCCGGAGCCTACATCCCTGATGACATGTACAGACCGGGCAGCAGGGCGGGATTTCCCAGGGCGAAGAAGGCGAAGATGATCAGCGCCACTCCAACGATCCTGCTGAGCGCACGCCCGTGGCTCCACGACTTCTCCAGCAGCACGGTGACCGCGATGACGGCCATCCAGGCGAGGTTCATCACGCCTACGGCGATAAGGACCACCATCAGCCCCCAGCAGCATCCGATGCAGTACAGACCGTGGTAGAGCCCCACGCGCAGGTCGCGGAGCCGGCCCTTGTAGCTTGAGACATGGAGCAGGAACGCAACGGGTGAGCGGCAATGGCGGAGGCAGAAGTCTTTGAGCGGCGTCAGTTGATAGATGCCTGCGGACATCACCACCCCGGCTCCCACCCATGGTGCGGCGTCCGGCGCTCCCGTTGCCAACTGTTCCGCCAGCAGCGCGGCCGCGAAGGCGACGGCGCCGAAGATCGCCCACGCCGCCAGGTACCCGATGACGAGCGCGGCGGTTCGGGTCGCCCGGATGGGTGCGCTCCGGGTCGCCCGGATGGACCGCAGATAAAGCGTGGTGAGGGGCGATAACGCCGGAAGCATCATTGCCGCCATCATCAGCGTCCAGGCCGCCAGGAAGCCGGCAAGCCCGAAGCCCATCGTGCCGGGCCCGGGGGTCATCTCCCGGAAGCCCAGGACGGTGAAGTACCAAGCGACAGCCGCGCAGCCAAGCAGAACCAGCAGTGCCGCGTGGTTGCGGACTGTCACATGTGCCTGCCCCGACAAGTCAGGCCGACCAGGCGAACGGTGCCGAGAAGGAGTTCTTTCCGGCGTTGTCCCACGACAGGCCGAAGACATCCACCGTGGACGTGGTGGCGCGTCCGGCGGCCAGCGTGTCGGCGGGGAAGCCGACGCCGCTGACCTTGACGCCGGCGCCGGTCGGGTCCATTGGCGAGACGAAGTCCTCCACCGACATGTCGACCGCTGTGCCGATCCGGACGCGGTGCTCCCGCCCGTCATCCTCATAGGTGAAGTCGCGGGACTCGATGCCCAGCATCTCGCCGATCAGGGGGGCCATGCCCTCCATCGGTCCGCCCAGCTGGCCGCCGAACACGGCCCCGAGCGCCTCGGCCTGTTCGGGTGAGGCGGCTGCGTCCATAAGGACGCCTACCTTCCAGCCGCCCTCGCTCATCAGGGCAGGCGCGTCGGTCACCACGCAGACGTTCAGGCCGCCGACGTCGACGCCGTTGACGGTGCCCTTCTGGACGTGGAAGGCCAGCGCCACCGTGCAGCGGTCCTCATCCGCAGGCAATGTTTGGCCGGAGGTGGTACACGGGCAGACCATGTCGCAGTTGCAGTTTTCGAAGTACGTGCCTTCGATTTGCCATGCCATTTCGGGGCTCCTTTCCCACGAACCCCCCTTATGGCTGACAGTGTGCTCCGGGCTACGGACCGCGTCAATAAGGAAATACCGCGGTGCGGAAGCCCCGGCAGACGCGGAAAATGCCGGGCCGGACGGCTGGTGCAGAGGCCACTGACCAGGCCCGGGTTAACGCGACTCAGCCCTTGATGGTCTTCATGGTGAACCTGGAGCTGAGCTTCTGAATCCCGGGAATCGTCATCACATGATCGCTGAGGAACGCCTCGTACGCAGGGAGGTCCTTCACCTTGATCCTGATGAAATAGTCCGGCGAACCGAACAGCCGGTGCAGCTCGGTGACTTCGCTGAACGCAGCCATGGTGCTTTCAAACCGGTCCACGCTTTTCCGGTCGAAGTTGGTGAGCTCGACGTCGAGCAACACCTCGAAGCCCCGCCCCACCGCGGCCGGATCCACCACCGCCCGGTAGCCGCGGATCACTCCGGCCTGCTCCAACCGCTGGACGCGCCGCAGGCACGGGCCCGGCGTCAGCCCCACTTCCGCCGCCAGATCGACGTTGGGAATCCTGCCGTCCCGCTCCAAAACCTCAATTATTGCTGCGTCCAATGAATCCATACGAATAGATTGCTCCAGCGACCTATGGAGTGGCAATTTTAGCAATCCTGTGTCTCGGAAAACCTGAAAAAATTGGGACATGCAAAACGCCCCTGAATTGCCCCTTCCCTCTTCCCGGCGGCGGGAGATGGCCCAAGGGCTGAAGGACTCCTTCGCCGCAGGGCTGGGCATGTACCCGCTCGGCATTGCCTTCGGCCTCCTGGTGATTCAGGCAGGCCTGCCCTGGTGGGTGGCTCCGGCCTTATCCATTGCGGGCTTCGCCGGCTCGCTGGAGCTCCTGCTCGTGGGACTGATCGTGGCCGCCACGCCGCTGGCGGCCATCGCCCTGACCACCTTCCTGGTGAACTTCCGGCACGTCTTCTACGCCTTCTCGTTTCCGCTGGGGGTAGTGAAGCACCCGGCAGCCAAGGCATATTCGGTCTACGCACTGATCGACGAAGCCTATGCCGTCACGGCCGCCTCCCGTGACACCTGGACTTCCTGGCGGCTGCTCACCATGCAGCTGGCATTCCACAGCTACTGGGTAGGCGGAGGCCTGACCGGCGTTGCGGTGGCGGCCCTGCTGCCCGGTCCAATTCGTGGTTTGGACTTCGCGCTGTGTGCCCTGTTCGTCACGCTCACGCTCGACGCCGCCCGCACCCGCAAACAGGTACCTTCCGTCCTGCTGGCCGGACTAAGCTTCGCCCTGACCACGCTGGTTCTCCCAGGCCAGGCACTCTTCGGAGCACTGCTGTTGTTCCTTCTCCTGCTGCTGGCCCGCTACGCGCTGCTGCGCCGCAATGCAAAGAAGGACAGCCGCCTTGTGAAGGAGACAGTCGATGCCTGAAACCGGCTACATCCTCGCCGTTTGCGCGATCGTTTTCGTGATCACCCTGAGCCTGCGCGCACTGCCGTTCGCGGCCCTGAACAAGCTCCGGGGCTCGCGCCTGGTTCAGGTCCTCGCCCTGTGGATGCCGGCGGGCATTCTTGGAATCCTGGCCGCCTCCACCCTGCAGCACACCCTTCAGGCCGAACCGGCCAAGGCAGCTCCCGCCCTCGCCGCGGTGGCCATCACAGCGGCGACCCACCTGCTTGGCGGGCGGCGCACATTGCTCAGTGTCGGCGTCGGCACAACCGCCTACGTGGTGCTGGTCAACCTGCCCTGAACCGGGGGCTCAGGAAACTTTGTAGCTCAACCGGTACCTGGCGCCGTCCTTCGTAAACTCCATGATCCCGTCCTTGGCCCCGCGTTCGAGGACCTGCTGACCGAGGTAGTCGTCCCCCTCGACGTCGTTTTCATAGAGCTTCACGGAAACCTTGCCGGTGAACTGGACGGTCCTGTCGATTTTCTTCTTGTCGCCCTCGCTGATCTGCACGGACTTCCCCAGGTTCTGATCCTCCACCCGGATCCGGATCTCGTCATCGCCGACGAAGTCCTCCTGCTCAACGCAGTGCAGGGTTCCGAGATGGATTTTGCCGCCCGGTACGGATGTTAGCGTGCTGAGTTTGGCCCGGTGCACGCCACTGATCACGTTGATCGCCGGGTTCCCAGTGGCACCGTTGTACTTGTACGAACCGGATTCGAACAATAGGTACGCCTCGCCATTCGGCGTGGCGGTGATTCCTTCCGCCATGCTGGGCGCGCGGAAGCAGCGTACGGATGCCCTGTCGAGGTTAGTTTCGCCCTTGTTGGTGATGTACACGTTGCTGCGGTACTTGCGCCCGCTGGACGTGCTGAAGAGGAAGCGTCCGTCCGCGACCGCCACGCCCTGCGTCCACTGGGGCACCTCCCAGCGCAGGCCGTTTCCGTCCGCTTTCCGGTCCAAAGTCAGGGATCCGTCGCCGGCGATCGTGTAGCTGTACATCCAGTCACGGTGCTTGTCGCTGAACTTGCCCGCGTACAGATGGTGCCCGTCGATGGTCATGAATGACGCGCCGTAGACCTTGCGGTCCTCGCCGTCCGGACTGACGGATCCGCCTTTGGCCGTCATCGCCTCCCTGAGATCGGTCAGGCTGTACTTGCGGATTGTGTGCCAGCCATCTTTCTTGGGGCCGTCCACGAAGGCCCACTTGCCGTTCAGTGCGATGGCACCGGCGTGGGTCTGGTGCTTGTCGCTATCCCTCGGCTCGATGTCAACGGTGCCCACAGTTCTGTTCCCCGCCTTCGGATCGAGGCCGACGATGTGCGCCTTGCCCTTTCCGTAGGTCGACACGGGCAGCAGATCGTTGCCCTTGCCGTCCCAGTTCTTCCACCAGGCGACACCCTGCGGCGTGTGGTCGCTGAGCTCGTTGCCGGTCAGCTCCGGCCCCGGTTTGAAGCGCGAGTCGTACATGTACGAGGCGGACTTGCCGTCGTACAGGGGTGCCGTTCCGCCGGTGGCGGCCTGCTCGCATTTGATGGTGGTGGTGGTTTCCGGTGGTTTCGTTTCCTGCGCTCCCGCGACACCCGCCGTCGTCAGAAGCAAAAGCGGTGCGGTGAGCGCCGCGACGGTTGTTCTTCGCACATGCATGGTGATCAGACCCTCAGCGTCCGTTTGGTCTTGTCCGTCCCGGTGACGGGGATCCGGCCGAACTTCTACGCCTATCACGTGGAAGCCGGACCGTGCATGTCACACCGTGGATGGGTCCTCTGGCGGCGTATCCTTCAGCTGGCGCAGCCACTCCGTCAGGTGCCGGGCATCGGGCGCGATCAGGACCCGCTGCTCGATGCTTTTCTGCAGTTTGGCGATGAAGGAGTCCTGCTGTCCCGCTGCGGCTGTTTCCACGGCTTCTTCATTGAGCCAGCCGGGTTCTATGTCGGCAGGAGACTCGATACCCGCCTGTATGAGCGCTCCGATCACTTCCACGCGGAACTTCTGGACAGGCCCGGCCTCACCGTGGGCCGGCACTGCCTCGGCCCGACGGACTAAGGTGGCCAGCCGGGCAAGGCGCTTGATCACCAACGGGTTGACTTGGAGGTACGCGCTGATGTCGCTCTGCCCCACCTCATGAGCGTACAGATCGCGTGGTCTTGCTATCCCTGCCTTAGGCAACTGCTTTTCGTAAGGCTCGAACGCCTCCAGCTTCCAGAAGTCCTGCCGCGGCTCTATCCCCAGGAACTTCAGGAATTCCTCCTTCTTCCGCAGCTCCGCAAGCTCGGGGTCCTTCCGCGCCCACGCCTTGAGTCGCGGATCCGCAAATGCAAGCTTGAGCCGGCGGGCTATCTCTGGTTCGGCTGCGACGCCCTTGTTTCTGGCGATGCTGCATGCCGCGTTATAGGCCGTCTGGGGTGCGACGGAGTCGAGCGCCTGCTGGCACAACTCAGAGTGCGGAGCGGCCTGCTCAGAAAGGGAGGGACTGAGGTCCTTGTAGGCGAGCGCCGCGTAGAGACGCATTGCGTGCGCCCAAGGTCCGGGGATCTGTAGCCGTTCCGTCGGCGCCAGTTCCTGAACCATGTTCCCAGCGATGTCCCGTGCAAGCCGGCGCCACTCGTCGTCGGACTTTGATGGCTTGACTGGCAAGTTGAGAGCAACGTTTACGAATGTCAGTTCAACCCGATACAGGAGAGCCAGGTAGCCAGCCGCCGATTTCGCTCCCCGCCCGATATCTCGCCGGACCGCCGTGGCCCTGCGCCACAGCCAGTCCGCGTAGTTCCGAAGCGCCTCCGCGTCAGTGCTTTCCCGCAACAGCGAGTGTTGCAATGCCACCTCGGCGGGCAGGTTTCCCGCGTCGTAGTCAAGGGCGGCGCCCAGCAGCTTCGTTTCCTGTTCCGCTGCGATCCCGGAGCCGGTTGTGGCGATGCAGTGCAGCCCGAGGCTGCGCCAGTCGGTGGCACCACACAGCCCCTCGAACCCGTGATGGTTCCGCGCGAGGGTAGCCAGGACAAAGGCTGCCGCCATCTTATGCAGTTCTGCCTGCGCAGTGGGGCCGGCCTTCGAGGCAGTTGCTTTTCCGTCTGCGGCGGCCTGCTCCCCTGCCAGACCGAGGATCGTCCTGTCGATGTTGGCTGCCGCTACAGTCCAGCCGTTTCGTGTGATGGCGATCGTCAGCGCGTTCTCGCCTGCGGGGGAAGCAGCCACCCTCCATGGCGTGACGCCAAAAATAGACGTCACAACCTTCTGAACCGCAGCCAAGAACTTATTGCTGAACGTCAGGGCCACAGCGGTATCGCCGAGGTCATCGACGTCGGTGCCTACAGTGGTCTCGACTCCCCGCGGCGGTGCGGCACCGAACTCATGCAGAAGGGCAGCAATGTGCTCGGTGTCAGCTCCGTTGCTCTTGCCATCCGGACCGCGCACGTCCAGCGACACACGCAGCCTGCTGCTCAGATAGAGGGCGAAAGCCACGGCACCGCATAGCGCGGCAAATGCCCACTCAAGAACGACGAGGCCCCAGACGGCACGGGTCAGGCCAGCCGCCGCCGCAGCTGCACCCACTGCCAGAACCGTGCCGGCGGAACCCAGAAGTATCAGGCCCAGCCCACCGAAAAGCAGTCCTGCCCGCCACCCTGGACGCATCTTGACGAAGGGCATCCTTGGAACAAAGACCAATAGCCGCCCCAGCAGCAGAAAGAAAGCCACCACCCCCAGCAGCGCCGGCCCCGCCCCCAGCAGGGGTTTTATCCACTCCGCCTGGAACCGGTCCCAGTTGGCGCCAGCCCGCTCGGCCGGGTTCTGCGGCGGGGCCGGTGGCGCGGGCTGCGCCGCCGCACGGATGGCCGCCAGCCGTTCCTGCTCGCAGGCCGTCGTGGCGGCGACCACGGGGGTTCGTACCTGGCCACGGATTTTTTCGATCAGCGCCAAGGCGTCAGCCGGCTTTCCGGCCTGCGTCAGGTCAGCGGCTTGGGCACACAGGCGGCCGAGGTCATCTGTCGGCGTCGGACTCGCCGCGGCACTGGTTGGAAGGAATCCGACCACCGCCGTGAGGCAAAGCGTGCCCAATGCCGGCAGTGCGCCCAACATCAGCGACCTGGCTCCAATTAGCCGGTGCCGCGCAACATCAGAGTTTGTGATTGCCTCGGGTGTCGAAACTGACGCCTTCGAAAGTGCCCTGCCCATGTCCATCGCCAGCCCTCAGGGCCACACGGCATTGTGCGGCTCGCAGGGTTATTTTGCGCTCACTCCCAACAAAGGAAAAGAGCGCAAAACTTTGGCCGCGGTTTCTGCAGGCTCAGGCGGCGGGCGGCTCCCCAAGTGACTCGCAGTTGTTGTCGTTTTGGGGTGTCAAAACGACAACAACTGCGAGTCAGTTGGGATGGGGTACAGGCTCAACCGGCGAACGGGCCGTCCTGCACGAGGTTGGCCGGGCGGTTCCCGCCGGCCAGCGCCTCGAGCTGCCGGGCCAGGAGTTTAACGATCCGCGGTTCGAACGCCGACGCGTTGCCGCCGATATGCGGCGTGATGAGCGCGTTCTCCGACGACCACAGCGGGTGGTCGCTGGGCAGCGGTTCCGGGTCGACGACGTCGAGCGCGCAGTGCAGCCGGCCGGACAGCACCTCCGCGGTCAGGGCCTCGGTGTCCACCACCGGGCCGCGCCCCACGTTCACCACCAGGGCGCCGTCCGGCAACGCTGCCAGGACCTCGGCGTTGACCAGCTTGTGCGTGGCCTCGTTCAGCGGGGTCACCGCAACCAGAACGTCGTGCGTGGCGGCCAGGGAAACCAGGCTGGCGGCGGCGTAGACCTCGCCATGCTCGTCCGTGCGGGCACTGCTGCCCACCCGGGTGAGCTCCACCTCGAACGGCGCCAGCCGCTTGGCGATCTCATGGCCGATCCCGCCGACGCCGATGAGCAGCACCCGGCGGTCCGCCAGGGACGGACGGCGCTGCGGACGCCAGCTGCCCGTCTGCTGGTCCCTGACCGCCGCGTCGATGCCGCGGAGCTTGGCGAGGATAAGCCCGACGGCGAATTCGGCCGTCGCAGCAGCGTGCACACCCGCTGCAGTTGCCACGGCGGCCGACGCACCCGCCGCCTCCGGCACGCCGTCGTACCCTGTCGACTGCGTCTGGACCAGCTGAAGGTTGCTCGCCTTCGCGAGTGAGCCCAGGACAGCCGACGCGTCGATGTACGGAAGGACCACTGCGTCGATCTCCTCGAGGGCAGCGCCCTCCGGGTCCGACCGCAGATCCCACACAGCGCCCCTTAGGTTCCCGGGAAGCGGCTCCAGGCGTGCAAGGAGATCCCGGTCGGGAAAGCTGACGGTGCGGATTGACGGCATAGTGGCGTCCTTTTCGAAGGAAGAGATGTGCGAAAGTTTTCTCATATGCGATCATCATCGCATCCGGGCCGCGGCGTGACAAGGGCGGCACCAAGCCCGCGCAGGCGGAACTGAACCTTTTACATCCCGGAAACAGAAAAGGCTTGACGGATGGAAAAAGAAACGCGAAACTTTTCTCATATGTGATTGCGGTCTCAGGATCAGCCGCCGCATCCAACTCTCCAAACTGAAGGTGAAACCCCATGGCAACAACGCTCGAACTCACTGTCCGCACCGCACAGTGGACCCGCCCCTCCCGGGACCTGGTCAAGGCATTCGAGAAGTTCCCGGTGGCCAACATCGGCGACGCAATGGAGCGGCTGGGCCTGGTGGACGGCAACATCAACCCCGTCTGGGCCGGCGCGCACTGCGTCGGTTCCGCACTCACCGTCCTCGGTGCAGCCGGGGACAACGCGGCCGTCATCGAGGCACTGAACTACATCGAGCCCGGCGACGTGGTGGTCATCAACGGCTTCGGCCACGAGCACCGTGCACTGGTGGGCGAGCAGCTGTCCCAGCGCTTCGAGGCCGCCGGCGCCACCGGCGCAGTGATTGACGGCTACATCCGCGACCGCGCCACCATCACGGAAATCAAGTTCCCGGTCTTTGCCCGGGGCACCACCCCGGCTGGCCCGTTCAAGAACGGCCCCGGTGTCATCGGCGAACCGGTGGCCATCGGCGGCATTGTCTGCTCCCCCGGCGACATCGTCGCCGCCGACGACGACGGCGTCGTCATCATCCCCCAGGCCCGCGCCGCGGAAATCCTGGAACGCGTTATCGAAGTCGCCGCGCACGAGGCCGAAATGACGGCCGAAGTCACCCGCGAATACAGCTAATCCAAGCTTCTCCCGCAACAGGGACCCTCCTAGACTGAGAGAACTCCAATGACTAATTCATCGACGGAATCAGTGGACCTCAACACCGCTCAAGTACAGGTCGTCACAGCCGACGGCAAGATGGTGCGCAAGGCGACCTTCGCCGGCACCATGGGCTCCTTCGTGGAGTGGTACGACTACGGCATCTACGGCCTCCTCACCACCTACCTGGCCATCAACATCATGGGCTCGAAGGACCTCGGCTCCCTGCTGCTGACCAACGTCGGCTTCCTGGTGAGCTTCCTGGCCCGCCCGTTCGGCAGCGTGATCTGCGGCTACCTCGGCGACAAGCTGGGACGCAAGAACCTGCTCGCCGTGCTCCTGCTGCTCATCTCCGGCGCCACGGCCTGCATCGGCCTCATCCCGTCGTCGTCCGTCATCGGCTGGGCCGCACCGGCACTGCTGATCCTCTTCCGCATCCTGCAGGGCTTCTCCGCCGGCGGTGAAGTGGCCGGCGCCATGGCCTTCGTGGGCGAATACGCCCACAACCGGCACCGCAACTACAGCATGAGCTTCATCGCCGTCGGATCCTTCTGCGCCCTCCTCTTCGGCAGCGCACTGTCCGCGTCGCTCATCACCACCCTCGGCGACGCCACCATGGAAGCCTGGGCCTGGCGCGTGCCGTTCCTGTTCGCCCTGCCGCTGGGCTACGTGGGCTACTACATCCGCTCCAAGATGGAGGACACCCCGCACTTCGCCGCCCTCCGCGACCGCAAGCAGGTGGAACGCAACCCGCTGCGCGCCGCCCTGACGTCCAAGCGCCACCTGAAGGCCATCGCGCTGACCATCTTCCTCCCGGCAGTCAACGGCCCCGG
The DNA here is from genome assembly GCF_042791415.1 of Arthrobacter sp. NPDC056691. Lineage (NCBI taxonomy): Bacteria > Bacillati > Actinomycetota > Actinomycetes > Micrococcales > Micrococcaceae > Arthrobacter > Arthrobacter sp. NPDC056691. Next base: position 148,375 of record NZ_JBHTXX010000003.1, on the reverse strand, counting down.
CTACTACCTGCTCTTCGCCTACATGCCCACCTACCTGAAGACCCAGCTGGGCACTGGCAACAACTTCTCCATGGTCCAGGCTCTGACCGTGACCGCCTTCAGCCTGGTGGCCATCATCATCTCCATCCCGCTCATGGCCCGCCTGTCCGACCGCATCGGCCGCAAGCCCGTGCTCGCCGTGTCCGCCGTCCTCATGGCCGTGGTGTCGTACCCGATGTTCGCCATGATCACCACCGGCAACATGGTCCTGGCCTGCATCGCCACCGTGGTCATGGCCATCGCCTTCTCCGGCCACGCCGCCGTCGTCCACACCGTCCTGACCGAAATGTTCCCGACCACCGTCCGCTACAGCGCCTACAGCATCGGGTTCAGCATCAGCACCATCATCTTCGGCGGCAGTGCCCCGCTGGTCATGACCGAGCTCATCAAGGCAACGGGCAACAGCATGGTCCCCGCCTACGCCGCCATCGGCACCGCCATCATCACGCTGGTGTCCGTGTCCTTCCTGAAAGAAACCAAGGGACTGCCGCTGCAGACCCACTAAGCAAACCACGACGGCGGCCTGCCGCCCTCGCCGGCCGGCCGCCGTCGGACCATCAGCACCACAACCTGAACCACCGGGAGCAAACCTTGAGCATCAATTCAGTGGCCGTCGTCGCAGACCTCGGCGAAAGCTACGGCAACTACACCATCGGCGACGACGACGCCCTCCTGGGCCTGGTCACCGCCTCCAACATCGCGTGCGGCTTCCACGCCGGCGACCCGCGCGTCATGGACGCCACGGTGAAGTCCTGCGTGGAGCGCGGCATCGAACTCGGCGCCCACCCCGGCTACCCGGACCTGGTGGGCTTCGGCCGGCGCCTGATCGAGGCCAGCGAAGTGGAAATCCGCACCGACGTGCTCTACCAGATCGGCGCCCTCGACGCCTTCGCCCGCATCCACGGCGGCAAGATCAGCCACGTGGCCCCGCACGGCCGGATGGGCAGCATCGCCCAGACCGACGCCAAGCACGCCCGCGCCATCACCGACGCCATCAAGGCCTACGACCCCTCCTTCATCGTGATCTGCCAGAACGGGCTGCTCGCCGACGAGTCCCGCAAGCGCGGCCTCGAGGTGGGCTACGTGTTCCTGGCCGACCGCGGCTATGGCGAGGACGGCATGCCCGTCTCCCGCAACACCGAGGGCGCCCTCCTGCACGACCCCGAAGAAATCGGCCGCCGCGTGGTCCGGGTGGTCACCGAAGGCACCGTCCGCGCGGTCACCGGCAAGGTGGTTCCGCTCGGTCACGACGCCGACGTGGTCCTCCTCCACGGCGACCACCCGCAGGTCCTGGAAAACGGCACAGCGCTCCGTGCGGCCCTGGAGGCCGCCGGCGTCAAGGCCACCGGGCTGCAGGACGTCCTGGCCGAGAAAGCCCGCCGGGCCGCGGCGTAGTTTTTAGCCGACACCGCCAGCACCTGCCCCTGCACCTGCACCTGCACCTGCACCTGACACGTCACCTGACACGAACCAAGGAATCATGGACACCCAGCCAGAGCCCGAGCAGCCGACGCAACGATTATTCGACATCGAGGCGACACCCTTTGGCGACTCGGCCCTGATGCTGAAGGCGGCGGCCGGCACGGCGGAGGAACGCCAGGCCGGAAGCCGCCGGCTCCGCGAACTGGTGTTCGAGCTGCAGCCGCACGGGCTGCTGGACGTGGTGGCCGGCGTGGATTCGGTGCTGGTGGAGTTCGACTGCCTGGCCGTCAGCCACGGCCAGCTCGCCCAGACCATCCGGCTGGCTGCGGCAGGCGGCGGCGCTACTGTTGGCGGCCTGGCCGCTGCGGGCAGCGGACTTGCCCCTGTGGGCGGCGGGCTGGCCGCTGCGGGCAGCGGGCCTGCCACTGCGGGCAGCGGGACGCGGACCGGCACCGGACGCTCCCCCGAACTCTTCGAGATCCCGGTGGTGGTCAGCGAGGCCTTCTCCCCCGACCTCCCCGGCGTCGCCGACGAGCTCGGCATCAGCCAGGAGGCCGTGCTGGAAATCCTGGAGAGCACGGAACTGTCCATCAACCTGCTCGCTTCCGCGATGGCGCCGATGATGGGCAGCCTGCCTTTCCCCGGCCAGGTCAGCCGCTGCCGGGAGCCGCGCACCAACGTGGACCCCGGATCGGTCATGGTGGCCGGCACCAGCGCCATCATCCAGCCTTTCCCCGGCCCGAGTGGCTGGAAAGTCATCGGCCGCACGCCGCTCACCGTCTGCGACATCCGCGAGGACCCGGCCACGTCCTACACCCCCGGCGACCGCGTGCGTTTCCGGGTGATTCCGGAGAGTGAATGGGACGCCCTCGAGGGCCGTTTCCTCCGCCCAACAATTTCCGGAGGGCTCACCGATGGCAACCGCTGATCTGACCGTTGGCCTGAAGATCCGCGAGGCCGGCTGGCTTTCCACGTTCCAGGACCTTGGACGGGAACATTCTGAATACATGGGCGTGCCCTGCGGCGGCGCGGCCGACCAGCATTCAGCCGCCGTGGCCAACATCCTGGTGGGGAACCTCCGCACCGCCACGTGCGTCGAGATCATGGGTGGCCGGTTCAGCTTCACTCCCGATGCTCCCGTGCTGGTCGCCGTCACCGGTGCCCCGGCGGACGTGACGGTCAACGGGGAGGCCGCCGCGATGTGGGAGCCGGTCTGCGTCCCCGCCGGCGCACGCGTGGTCATCGCCAACGCGCGGGGCGGCATGCGCAACTACCTTGCCTTCAGCGGGGCTCTGGCCACCGGACTGTTCATGGGCAGCGCCGCACCGGAAGCGCGCATGGGCTTCCCGCAGCAGATCGGCGCCGGGCAGGATCTTCAGCTCGCCACCAGCTATGCGGGCTTCGAGCACCCCTACCTGTCCCAGCCCCTCTTCCGGCTTCCCGTGCCCATCCCGGCTTTCAGCCCGGGCACGTGGCGCGTCGACATCGTGGAGGGTCCGGAAACCGGTGCCGCGCCCGGCATCAAGGAACTGCTGGCCTCCCGCGAATACACCGTCACCGCCAAATCAAACCACGTTGGCCTGCGGCTGGACGGGCCGGTGGTCCACCCGGAGGGACTCGGCGAAATCGTGTCCCACGGCGTACCGATCGGCGCGTTCGAGATCCCGCACGGCGACGAACTGATCATCCTGGGACGCTACCGGACGCTCACGGCGGGCTATCCGATCGTCGCCTTCGCCACGCGGGCGTCCCTGCCGATGCTGGGGCAGGCCCGCCCCGGCCAGAGGATGACCTTCCGCTGGGTCAGCAACGACGAAGCTGTCGAGGGCTACCGCGAACAGCAGCGCCTGCTCACGGTCCTCGAGGGCCGGGTCCGCAGCCTGTTCGCCGCCGTCCGGCTGCCCCACGCATCAGTGCCGGCCGCCACCCCTGCCGCGGCCTGAGCCCGACAAAAGACCGCTTGACCCGGCCAACCAAAAGATGAGAAACTTTTCTCATATGAAGCACAAATCTCACTGCAATTAGGAGCGGTAAAGTGGCACTTCTCGAAGGCAAGGTGGCCGTAGTCACCGGCGCAGGCAGCGGCATGGGGCGTTCCACCGCCGCACTACTGGCCGCCGAGGGCGCGAGCGTGGTGCTGGTGGGCCGTCGCAGTGAGGTGCTGGACGACGTCGCTTCCGCCATCACGGCCGACGGCGGCCACGCCGTCGTCAAGGCCGCGGACATCTCATCGAAAGCGGAGGTCGACGCCCTGATCGAGGACGTCCGCACCTCGCTTGGCCCGGTGGACATCCTGGTCAACAACGCCGGCAGCGCCAGCAAGGTCCTCAACGTCCGCTGGATCAGCCAGGAGGAATGGAACGAGGTCCTGGACGTCAACCTCAACGCCGTCTACCTCCTCACCCAGGCCGTCCTGCCGGACATGCTCTCCCGCAACACCGGCACCATCATCACGGTCTCCTCACTGGCCGCCGTGAACCCAAATCTGCTGGGCGGCGCCGCGTACGGCGCGGCCAAGGCAGCCGTCCGGAACTTCATGACGTACCTGCACAACACCTTCCGCAACGAGGGGCTGCGCGCCATCACCATCCTTCCCGGTGAAACCGCCACCCCCATCCTGGACAACAGGGCACGCCCGCCGCACGCCGAGGAACGCGACGCCATGGTCCAGCCCGAGGACGTGGCCCGGGCCATCCACCTCGTGGCCACGCTGCCGCAGCGCACCGTGGTCCAGGAACTGGTCATCGCCCCGACCGTGCAGCGCGACACCTCCGGGGACATCGAAATCAGCCGCTGGACCGGCGCTCCCGCAGGGGAAGTTCCCCAGCGATGAAACGCCGCCGTCCTTTCGTCACCGCAGGCGTCACCGCTTCTTCGAACACCACGGGCGCCGCCGCCACCAGGGCCAACGTCGCCCCAGCAAGCCATCCATCAACTTCAGGCAGGACCACCATGACCATCGAACCAGCCACCACCCTCGCCAACGCCTTCCAGCCCTCGGAGGCAGTGCTGCGCGTCCAGCGCACATCCCTGCGCGTCCAGCAGCCGCAGTCCAAGGGGGACCTCGTGTCCCTTGCCATGGGCGAGCCGGACTTCGACACCCCTGCCCAGGTGCGCGCCGCGGCAGCACAGGCCCTGGAAGAGGGCCACACCCACTACTCGCCGCTGCTCGGCGAGCAGGTGCTTCGCGAGGAGCTGGCCGCCCGTATCGGCCGGCTCCTCGACGGAGTGGCCAGCCCGGGCGACGTGCTCATCACCCAGGGCGGAACCGCCGGCCTCTCCGCCGCGATCCTCGGCATCGTCAACCCCGGCGACAAGGTGGTCATCCCGGACCCCACCTACTCCCTGTACGCGGACCTGGTGAGCATGGCCGGCGGTACCGTCGTACCGGTGCCGCTCGCCGAGGACCTGCACTGGGACCTGGAGGCACTGGCCACGGCACTCGAGGGCGCCAAGCTGTTCGTCTTCTGCAACCCCTCCAACCCCACGGGCATCGTCCACTCCCGCCGGGAACTTGAAGCCCTGGCGGACATGGTGGCCGGCACCGAGACCCTGGTGCTGTCCGACGAGGCCTACAGCGACCTCGTCTACACCCCCGAGCCCTTCGTCTCCGCCCTGGAAATCGAAGGCCTCCGCGGCCGGACCATCTACTGCCAGACCTTCTCCAAGAGCTACGCCATGACCGGCTGGCGGGTGGGATACCTGTGGGGCCCGTCCGGGGTCATCGCCTCCGCGGCCCGCGTCCACAACACATTCAACGGGTCCATGAACACTGCCGTCCAGCTGGCCGCGCTGACCGCCCTGAAAACCTGCGGCCCGGACATCGAGCGCATGCACGCTTCCTACTCACAGCGCCGCGAACTGATGGCCAGCGGCCTCCGCAAGATTCCCGGACTCACCGTCAGTTCCCCGGAAGGTGCCTTTTACCTCTTCCCCAAGTACGACGTCGACCTTCCGGCGGCGCAGATGGTGGCGCACCTGCGCGACTTCGGTGTCGCTGTCCGTCCGGGCAGCGAATTCGGCCGGAACGGCGAATTCCACCTCCGGCTCTCGTACGCCGCCAGCGCCGAAGCCATCACCGCCGGCGTCGAACGCCTGGCCGCCGGCCTGGCAGCCCTCCGGTAGCCCGGATGCTGGTCTCCGATCCGGCCACGGGGCTGCGCCCCGACACGCTGCGAAGCCGGACGCTCCTGGTCAACGCCGCCGGCGCGCTCTTCGGAGCGGGCACGGCGGCGTCCATGGCTGAGGTGGCCGCCCATGCCGGTATTTCCACCGCCACCGCCTACCGCCACTTCGCCTCTGTGGATGAGGTGCTGGCCGCGTACCGCTTCGAGGTGGGACGCGAGCTGCTGACCTTCAGCGCCTTGCAGGAGGCGCACGGCTACGAACTGCTTGAGCTGGTCTGCCGGAAATGGGTGCAGCTGGTGGTGCAGCACGGCGGCTCGATGGTCCACACGCGGTCCGCCCAAGGCTACCTCGCCCGCATGCGGGACAGCGCCTACTACCTCACCGTGCAGGCCGACGCGCTGACGCGGCCGCTGGAGGAGGTCACCCGCGCCCTCGGAGCGGAGGGCCAGGGCGACGAGGCGATGTTCCTGTGGAACGTTTTCTTCGATCCGCGCGAAATCTTCGATCTCATCGAGAGCCTCGGCCTGACGCCGGACCAGGCCTCGGAACGGCTGGTCCGAACGTTCACCGCAGCCCTCAAAGGGTGGGCCGCCGCGAAGGCCCTAAGCTAGGTGAGTACCGAGAGGGGACCCAACATGCGTAGCGACACCCAGCGCAACCGACGACAACTCATCAAGGCCGCGGGCCAGCTGTTCGCTGCCCGGCGGGGTCCCATCAGCATGACCGACATCGCCAAGCATGCCGAGATTTCCACCGCCACCGCCTACCGCCATTTCCCGTCCGTCGAGGACATCCTGGCGGAATACCGCTTCGGCGTGGGCGAAAAGCTGCGTGAGTTCAGCCTCAAGCAGGACGCCACGGGGCTGGAACTGCTGGTGTCCGTCAGCCGCAAGTGGGTGGAGCTGGTCACGCGCCACGGCGGAGCGATGCTCTACACCCGTTCCGGTGAGGGCTACCTGGCCCGCCTGCGCCAGGGCGCCTTTTATTTGACCGTCCAGGCCGAGGCGCTCGAACGGCCGCTCCGCGAAACCTGCGACGAGCTCGGCCTCGAGCCGCTCGGCGACGAAGCGATGTTCCTCTGGAACATCCTGTTCGACCCCCGTGAAATCCTCGACCTCATCAACACCGTCGGTCTGACCAAGGACCAGGCGACCGAGCGCCTCGTGTCCGCGCTCAAGGGCGCCATGACGGGGTGGAGCGAGGACCGCACCGCATCCGGTAAGGCCGCCAGCTAGGATCCCAGCCGGAAGTTTTCCGAACTGAAGTTTTCGCTTCGGAGTCCCGTTCCGCGTGTGAGTTCACGCAGCCGGTCGGCCGTAACGGCCGTCAGCGCAGCGATCCTGAAGACGTCCATTGTCCCGCTGCGCAGGACGTCCACGACGTCGGCCCGCAACTGCCGTTCGGCGCTTTCCTTCGCCTCGATCACCGTCTGCAGCTGCTCCGCCAGGGCGGCAAGCCCGGCAACATGCTGCTCGCGTGAGAGCTCAGGAACGTAAGACTCGGAAAAGGCCTTGGCTGTTTTCTTCACCTCGGTGATCTTCAGGCCGGTTGCGGCGGACACGGCCGCAGCGGGCACTCCGCCGGCCACCGCTGCCGCCACAGCCTCGTTCCGCCTGCTCAGCAGCGCCCGGATCCGGCTTTGACGGTGCGCCCGGGCGGCTTTTTCCTGGGAGAGCCTGCGCTCCACCTCCGGTGTCGCGTTGATGCGCGGCGGAGCGGCGCGGCGCCGCGGCCGGGCATCAGGAATGTACGTCACGGCGCTGCAGGCCCTCGATCAGTTTCCATTCCGCCGCCCGGTTCCGGAAGGCGGGCATCACGCTTCCCTCGAGGACCCGGCAGACGGTGTCCTGCGCGCCGACGGGCGCCCATTCGCCGCTGACGGGGCAGTGGCTGCCGGTCGTGGCGGTGACGGCGCGGGCGCGCGTGCCAGTGGCTTGCCTTGGTGTGCGCAGCATCAGTTTGCTCCTGTGGCTGTCTCGGGGCTGAAGGAAATGAGGACTTTGCCGGAGCGGCGTGCGTCCTTGGCGGTGGTGAAGGCGTCGATGGCCTGGCTGAAGGGATACTCGTGTGTGATCACGGGATCCACGAACAGGCTCCCGTCAGCGAGCGCGGCGAGGACCTCGTCCATTTCACCGTTGAAGCGGAAGGAGCCGAGGAGATCCAGTTCGCGGGTGATGGCGAGCGAGATGGCCACCGGCTGCGCCCCGCTCGGGAGCAGGCCCACCATCACCACCTTGCCGCCGCGCATCGTTCCACGGATAGCGGACTCCAGGCCCCGGTGGTTCCCTGAGGACTCCACGGTGACGTCGGCCTCCACGGCGGCGATAGCATCGGCGTCGGACGCCAGAATGGTGCCCGTGGCACCCACCAGCCGTGCGCGCTGCAGCGGCTCATCATGCACGTCGACGGCGACAACTTCCGACGCGCCCGCACGCTTGAGGACGGCGATCGCAAGGCAGCCAATGGGTCCGCTGCCGATCACCAGGGCCCGCTTGCCCCGGACGTCCCCGGCGCGGGCGACGGCATGCCAGGCGACGCTGGCCGGTTCGGCCAGGGCGGCCGCCCGCAGCGTCAGCCCTTCGGGCAGGGGCCGGAGCATTCTGGTGGGCAGTGCGGCGTACTGGCTAAATGCGCCCTGCGTGTGCGGATACCGGGCGGCGCTGCCGAGATAGGTGCATCCAGGCGACAGGTTGGGGCGGTCCCCCGGGTAGCGGGCGCCGTTGCCGCCGGGCGTGGCCGGGTGGACCGCCACGCGGGTGCCTTCTGCCGGTCCGGAACCGTCTGCCGCAGCCTGCGTTACCGTGCCCACCACTTCATGTCCGAGGACGAGCGGTTCGCGAAGGATCGATTCGCCGGCGGCACCGTGCAGCCAGTAGTGCAGGTCGGACCCGCAAATGCCGCCGTAGGCGATTTCGACGACGGCCTCGTCGTTCCGCGGCTCCGCGGGCTTCACCGGGTCGAGGCGCAGGTCCTCCACGCCGTGTACCACCAGTGCGGCGCCCGCCGTCATGCTGTGATCGTTCACGTCAGACCACCGCCGTCATTCCGCCATCAATGAAGATGGTCTGGCCGTTGACATACGCTGAGGCGTCCGAGGCGAGCCACTGCACGGGACCCATGAGATCCTGCACGGTCCCCCACCGGGCGGCGGGGGTCCGCTTGCAGATCCAGGTGTTGAATTCGGGGTCGTCCACCAGGGCCTGGGTCATTTCGGTATGGATGTAGCCCGGCGCGACGGCGTTGATCTGGAGTCCGGCCGCGGCCCATTCGGCCGTCATGGCGCGGGTCAGGTTCCGCAGGCCACCCTTGGCCGCGGTGTAGGCGCCGATGGTGGGACGTGCGAGGTCGGACTGCACGGAGCCGATGTTGACGATCTTTCCCCGGCCCCGCGGCAGCATCCTCCGCGCGACTTCCCGGCCAACCAGGAAGGCGCTCGTCAGGTCGGTGGAGATCACCCGGTTCCAGTCCTCGACGGCGAGGTCCAGCAGCGGGACGCGGTGCTGGATCCCGGCATTGTTGACCAGGATGTCCAGCTCGCCCAGCTTCTCCTCGATGTGCGCGATGCCCCGCGCCACGGAATCCTCGTCGGTGACGTCGAAGGCTATGGCCTCGACCCGCTCCTCACCAAAGCGCTCGGCGAACACCTTGCGGGTCAGTTCCAGGCGGTGCGGGTCGAGCCCGTGCAGCACCACGCTCGCGCCGGCGGAGGCCAAGCCGTCCGCCAGGGCGTGTCCGATTCCCCGCGAGGAGCCGGTGACCAGGGCACGACGCCCCGTTAGATCAAAGGGTGTGGGGGTGTTCATCAGCGCTTCCTTCATCCCTGCCTGGTGAGGCGCCGCGCTTCTCTGCAGCGGCGGAAATTGGTTCCTTCCCAGCCTATGCGCCACGCCGCCTTAAAACAAGAATAATTTCTCATATGAGTACAGAATCTTATTTTTGTGAAACCCAACTAGGTAGCAGCAGATGGCGTTCTCAGCGCTGGGAACGCCATCTGCTGCTACCCAGTTGGGCCCTCACCCGACAACGACGGCGAGACCTAGACGCGCGCCCTCCGCGCCTCCGCGTCCCGGCGGTTCAGCTCCACGTGGCTGCGCTTTGGCAGGCCCGCGGAACCGGGGACGCCCGGAAGCTCCTCGCCACGGAGCGTCGCCTGCGCGGTTTCCCGCATGCACAGCACGCTCACCAGGCCGATCACCCCGGCGAGGGCCATGTACCAGCCCGGCACCAGCTGGTTACCGGTGCTCTCGATCAGCTGGTTGGCGACCGTCTGCGACGGACCGGCAAAGAACGCCGTGGAGAAGTTGTAGGCGATCGCGAAGCCCGTGTACCGCACCGCGGTGGGGAACAGCGCCGGGAGGGTCGAGGACACCGAGGCCACCAGGACCACCAGCAGGAGCCCCAGCACTGCCAGGCCGAGGAACTGCAGGACCAGGTTGGGCATGCCCAGCAGCATCACGGCCGGCACAGAAAACACCGCGTAGCCGGCGGCGGCCACCAGCAGCAGCGGCTTGCGGCCCACACGGTCGGACAGTGCACCCACCGGCGGAATGGCCACCAGCATCAGCGCCATGATGGCCACCAGCATCCAGTTGCCCTGCGCCGGGCTGTGGCCCAGCTGGCCGCTGAGGTACGTGGGCATGTAGCCCAGGATCAGGTAGAACGCCACGTTCAGCAGCACCACAAAGCCGGCCAGGACCAGCAGCTGCCGCCAGTTGTTCTTCAGCACGTGCCGCAGTGGCGACTTGGTGGTCTCCTGGTGCTGCGAGGCCTCGGAGAACACCGGCGCCTCCACCAGCCGGGTCCGGATCCACAGTGCAGTGAGGCCCAGCGGAATGGTCAGCAGGAAGGGCAGCCGCCACCAGCCCGCCGCCATCCCGGCCTCGCCCACCACGGCAATCAGCGACGTGCACACAATCGCAGCCAGCATGAACCCGACCGTGGTGCCGAACTCCAGGAACGAGCCGAGGAAGCCGCGGCGCCGGTCCGGCGCGGACTCCGCCATGTACACCGCCGCGCCGCCGTATTCGCCGCCGGCGGAGAAGCCCTGGAGCAGACGGCAGACCAGCAGCAGCACCGGGGCAAGCAGACCGACCGTGTCCAGCGTGGGCAGCAGGCCGATCGCACCGGTGGCCAGCGTCATCAGCGTCACCGTGAGCACCATGACTTTCTGCCGGCCCACCCGGTCACCCAGCGGCCCGAGGATCAGGCCGCCCAGCGGCCGCACCAGGAAGGACAGTGCCAGGGTGGCGAGGGTCAGTGTGACTCCCAGGCCGCCGTCGCCCTCCTTTGATCCGAAGAAGTTGGTGGCCATGTAAATGGTCAGGTATCCGTACACGCCGTAGTCGAACCACTCGACGGCGTTGCCCAGGGCGGACCCCAGGATGGATCGGTGGAGCGTGCGCTTACCCTCCGCGGTGCAGGGCTCGGCGCCCGGCGCGGTGAGGGGTTCCGGGTGCACGTCATGCACGGGCTGGGGACTGGTCATCATTGGTTCGTCCTTCAGGAAAGAGGTTGTCATTGCGTGGCCGCCTGGGTGTTCAGCCGCCGGGATCAGCCGCGCGGTACGGCCATGTACTTGGTCTCGAGGAATTCCTCGATGCCCAGCCGCCCGCCTTCGCGGCCCAGGCCGGAGGCCTTGACGCCGCCGAACGGTGCCGCCGGGTTGGACACGATGCCGGTGTTCAGGCCCACCATGCCCACCTCGAGGGCGTCGCCCATGCGGAAGCCGCGGTCCACGTCCCGGGTGAACAGGTAGCCCACCAGCCCCCACGGGGTGTCGTTGGCCAGCCGCGTGACTTCCTCTTCGGTGTCGAACGGAATCACGGGGGCCACCGGGCCGAAGATCTCCTGGCTCATCAGGTCCGACTCCGGGTTGACCCCGGACAGCACGGTGGGCGTGTAGAAGTAGCCCGGACGGTCCGGGCGGGAGCCGCCGCACACCACCGTGGCGCCCTTGGACACGGCGTCGTCCACGAGCTCCTGCACCTTGGTGAGCGCCTTCTCCTCCACGAGAGGCCCGACGTCGGTCCCGGACTCCGCGCCGTCGCCCACCGAAAGGGCGCCCAGGCGGGCGGCCAGCCGGCGCGCGAATTCGTCGGCAATGGGGCGCTGGACAAACAGCCGGTTGGCTGCCGTGCAGGCCTCGCCCATGTTCCGCATCTTCGCGGCCACGGCGCCTTCCACGGCGCGGTCCAAGTCCGCGTCCTCGAACACGATGAACGGCGCGTTGCCGCCCAGTTCCATCGAGGAGCGCATCACGTGCTGCGACGCCTGCTGCAGCAGCCGGACGCCCACCTCGGTGGACCCGGTGAAACTGACCTTGCGGGCAATGCCGCTGGCCATCCAGGGCGACACCACGTCCGACGCCTTGGTGGTGCAGACGACGTTGAGCACGCCCTTGGGCAGGCCGGCCTCCACCAAGATGTCCACCAGTGCCAGCGAGGACAGCGGGGTGAGGTTGGCCGGTTTGAACACCATGGTGCATCCGGCGGCGATGGCCGGGCCGATCTTGCGGGTGCCCATGGCCAACGGGAAGTTCCACGGCGTGACCAGCACGCACGGGCCTACCGGCTCCTTGGACACCAGGATGCGGTTCTTGCCGTCCCCGGTGGTGGTGAGGTCGCCGCCGATGCGCACGGCCTCCTCGGAGAACCAGCGGAAGAACTCGGCCGCGTAGGCCACCTCACCCTTGGCCTCGGCGAACGGCTTGCCCATTTCGGTGGTCATGATGAGCGCGAGTTCGTCCTGGCGGGCCATGATCAGGTCGTAGGCGCGGCGCAGGATTTCGCTCCGCTCCCGCGGTGACGTCCCGGCCCACTCCTTCTGCACGCGGCCGGCGGATTCGATGGCGCGCCGGGCGTCCTCCGGTCCGCCGTCGGCCACCGTGGCGATGACCTCCTCGGTGGCGGGATTGACGACGTCGAACCGGTTGCCGGAGGCTGCGTCCGCCCACTCGCCGTCGATGAACAGGCCGGTGCTGACCTTGGCGATCGCGTCGAGCGCCTTCTGCGAGGTGCGGTAGGTGGAGGTCTGGGTGGTCATGGTCGGAATCCTTTTCGGTTGGTATTCGGAAGTTCGCGGGGCGCCGCGGGGCGGCCGGGGTTGGTCTAAGTGCCGGGATCGTTGGACCGGGGATTGCCGGAGCCGGGATCGAGCAGCTGGGCCAGGTGGCGTCCGGCGCGCCCGGTGTCGAGCTGTTTGACCTGCATGGCGCAGGAGAAGCCGTCGGTGAGCACCACCGAGTCGCTGTCCGTGTTGCGCAGCGCCGGTGCGAGCGCCTGCTCGGCCACCTGCATGCTCACCTCGTAATGCTCCTTCTCGAAGCCGAAGTTGCCTGCCACGCCGCAGCACCCGGAGGCGTCCGTGACGTCCCTAATTCCGACGGCGGCCAGCGCGGCCTTCTGGGTTCCGGCGCCGAAGACGGAGTACTCGTGGCAGTGCGTCTGCAGCACCACCTGTTCCGGCAGCGGTTCCGCCGGGGCGGGGGTCCAGCCTCCGCGCGCCAACTGGTCCACGTGCGCGGCGAAGCTGCGCACCCGGGCCGCCACACGCTTGGCCTGGTCCGTGTGGACCAGCTCGGGCAGGTCCTTGCGGAGCGCGGCCGCGCAGCTGGGTTCCACCACCACGATGGGCCTATCGGTGCCGTCGTCCAGCACCTCGGCAGCGTTGCCCAGCAGCTTCTTGGCGGTGTCCAGCTGGCCGGTGGAGATCCAGGTCAGCCCGCAGCAGGCATCGGCCGAGCATTCGGTCCGCTCCCCCGCGCCGGTCAGCACGCGTGCCGCGGCGCCCGCCACCTCGGGGCGGAAGCCCCTGGTGAACGTGTCCACGAACAGGACGACGCCCTCGTCGGTCTTGACGGCTCCGGCGGCACCGGAGGCACCGGATCCGGGGGCACCCGGACCGGTCCCGCCGTCGTGCTTCCTGACGCTGCGCCCCTTGCGTCCGTTCTGACCAGGCATCACCACGCCCGCCGCAGCAACCTCCCTGCGCCACTCATTGCCGCCGGCGAACCGGGGCAGCGAGCGCTCGGTGGTGAGGCCGCCCAGCAGGGCCGCCACCTTGCCGAGCGGGGTGGCCAGGACGGCGTTGACCAGCGGCGAAACGCGGCCAGTGATCTTGAGCCAGCGCGGCAGCCACCCCAGCGAGAAGTGCGACAGCGGACGTATACGGCCCCTGTAGTAGTGGTCGAAGAATTCGGATTTGTAGCTGGCCATGTCCACGCCCGTGGGGCAGTCGCTGGAGCAGGCCTTGCAGGAGAGGCAGAGGTCCAGGGCCTCGCGGACCTCCTCGGACTTCCAGCCCTCCTCCACGGTGCGGGCGCCGCGGACCATGTCCTGCAGCACGCGGGAACGGCCGCGGGTGGAGTCCTTCTCGTCGCCGGTGGCTCGGTAGCTGGGGCACATCACACCGCCGGCGTCGGTTCGGCACCGGCCCACGCCGATGCAGCCCTGGACGGCATGGATCCAGGGGTCGATGCCGCTTCCGGCGGCGTGCTCCGGGTTGTCCGTCTCGGTTGTGGATCCGCCGTCGGGCGATCCGCCGCCGCCGTGCAGCGGCCGGAGGTCGAAGCTGGTGCGCCACTCGCGCTGCGGTACGCCGTCCAGCGCCAGGTTCTCGTCCAGCGGGTCCGGGTCCGTGAGCGAGCCCGGGTTCAGGATGCCGGCCGGGTCCCACAGGCGGCGGTAGGCGGCGAACGCCTCCAGCATGGGCGGCGAGTACATGAGCGGCAGCAGCTGGGACCGGGCCCGGCCGTCGCCGTGCTCACCGGAGAGAGAGCCGCCATGCCGGACCACCAGCCTGGCCGCCTCGCCGGAGAACGTCCGGAAGACCTCCCGGCCGTCCTCGGTGCGCAGGTCGTAGGTGATGCGGATGTGCATGCAGCCGGCACCGAAGTGCCCGTACATGACGCCCTGCAGGCCGAAGCGGTCCAGCAGCTCGCGGAAATCGGACAGGTAGTCGGCCAGGTTTTCGGGTGCGACGGCGGAGTCCTCCCACCCGGGCCAGGACTCGCCGCCGGTGGACAGCCGGGACGAGAGCCCGGCGCCGTCCTCGCGGACGCGCCACAGCGAGGCCCGCTCGGCGGCATCCGGGACCGGGCGGCCGGCCATGAGGCGCCCGTTCTCCTGAAGACGGGCCACCAGGCGGTTAGCCTCGGCTTCGACTTCGGCGGGGTTGTCGCCGTCGAGGTCCACGTACAGCCAAGCCTTGCCTTCAGGCAGGCCGAGCACCGCGCCCGCGCCGCGACGGAAGCGCATGGTGTCCACGATGGCCTGGTCGATGCCCTCCACGGCGGCCGGCGAGAACTCCAGGATGGTGTTGATGTCCCGCGCCGCGTCCACCACGTCCGCGTAGCCCAGGCACACCAGCAGCGCGCTGGCCGGCTTGGGCACCAGCTTCATCCGGGCACCCGTGACGATCACGCAGGTGCCCTCCGAGCCCACCAGGGCCCGGGCCACGTTGTACCCCTTCTCCGGCAGCAGGTTGGCCAGGTGGTAACCCGAAACCTGCCGCTGGATCCGGCCCAGCTCCGTGCGGAAACCGGCCAGGTTGCTGTGGGCCAGCTCCTTCAGCGAGTCGGTCAGCGCCGCCGCGCGCGCCGCCGCGGCCGTGTCCTCCGGGCGCGTGGCGCGCAGCCCGGTGGCAGTGGCGGTGAGCCGGGCGCCGTCGGACGTGACGACGTCGAGCTCCACCACGTGGTCCGAGGTGCGGCCGTAGCGGACGGAGTGGTTGCCGCACGCGTCGTTGCCCAGCGAACCTCCCACTGTGGCGCGGTTCTTGGACGACGGGTCCGGGGCGAACGTGAACCGGTTGCCGGTGGCCTGTTCCACCTCGCGGGACAGGACGGCGAGCACCACGCCCGGGTCCACGGCCACGGTGCCGGCCGCCTCGTCGATCCCGTGGATCCGGTTCATATGCCGGGAGAAGTCCAGCACCACGCCGGGCCCGATCGCGTTGCCCGCCATGGACGTGCCGCCGCCGCGGCTGACCAGCGGTGTCCTGGTTTCCCGGCACGCCGCCAGCACTGCCACCACGTCCTCCGTTGACCGGGGGAACACCACGGCCAGCGGAGGCACCCGGTAGTTGGACGCGTCGTAGGAGTACTCGGCCAGCCGCCGCGGCGAAGCATCGGCGCTGATCCCGGCTGCGGACAGCCGCTCCAGCACCGCCTGCTGCTGCGGGTTTGGCACGGTGGAAGGCACGACGGCGGCGGCGTCCGTTGCGGGGGTAGCGTCAGGTTGCTTCATGTCGGTCAGCGTAGTCCCGGCCGGTGCTGCGGCGGTCGGCGGGGCGGCCGGGGCCGGCGGGGTGAGAGGCAGCGAAGCGTCAGTCATTGAGAGGCTCAGGCTCCGGCGGTTGCGGGGACGGCTCCGACGACGGCGCCGACCGCTGCCTCGAAGCGCTCCAGGCCGGTGGCGATCTCCTCGGCCGTAACCACCAGGGCCGGGATCAGGCGGACCACGTTGCCGGCCGGGCCGCAGGTCAGGGTCAGCAGGCCCTGCTCCGTGGTGGCCTGCTGGATCGCGGCGGCCGTGGTGGCGTCCGACTTGCCGTCCTCGCCGGTGAATTCGATACCCTGCATGAGGCCGCGGCCGCGGACGTCCCCGATCACCGGGAAGCGCTCCTGGATCTCCTTCAGGCCCGCTTGCAGCTGCTCGCCGCGGACGCGGGAGTTCTCCACGAGGCCCTCCTCCTGGACCACCTCGAGGGTGGCCACGCCGGCGGCAGCGGACACGGCGTTGCCGCCGTAGGTGCCGCCCTGGGATCCTGGCCAGGCCTTGGACATGGTTTCGGTGGAGGCGGCGATCGCGGAAATCGGGAAGCCGGAGGCGATGCCCTTGGCGGTGACGATGATGTCCGGGGTTGCGGCGGAGTACTGGTGGCCCCAGAACTTGCCGGTGCGGCCCACGCCGGCCTGGACCTCGTCGAAGATCAGCTGGATGCCGTACTTGTCCGCGCGTTCGCGCAGGCCCTCCATGAAAGCCGGCGGGGTGGGCAGGTAGCCGCCGTCGCCCAGCGCGGGTTCGATCAGGAACGCGGCAGTGTCGTTGGGGGCGGTGCGGGTCTGCAGCAGGTAGTCAAGCTCCTGCAGCGCGAACTCCACGGCAAGGGCCTCGTCCCAGCCGTAGCGGTAGGCGTACGGGAAGGCGGACATGTGGACGCCGGACATCAGCGGGGAGAAGCCGGCGGAGAACTTGGTGCCGGCCGTCGTCAGTGACGCGGCGGCCACGGTGCGGCCGTGGAAGCCGCCCTGGAAGACGACGATGTTGGGGCGGCCGGTGGCCATGCGGGCCAGGCGGATCGCGGCTTCAACGGCCTCGGATCCGGAGTTGGCGTAGAAGACTGAGTCCAGGCCGGCAGGAAGGACTTCGCCGAGCTTTTCGGTCAGTTCCAGCAGTGGCTTGTGCATCACGGTGGTGTACTGCGCGTGGATGATCTTGCCCACCTGCTCGCGGGCGGCCGCCACCACCGTCGGGTGGCAGTGGCCGGTGCTGGTCACGCCGATGCCGGTGGTGAAGTCGAGGTAGTCCTTGCCGTCCGTCCCGTGGATCCAGCTGCCAAGGGCGTGTTCCACGACGACGGGGGTTGCTTGCTTGAGTGCGGGGCTGAGGGAAGTCATGCCAACCATGATGCGGGCCACATCTGTCTATTGTCAACAATCCTGCAATGGGGGTACGGTTGTGGTGTGAGTAACACTGAAAACAGCCAGCCGCCGCGTGTGGTGATCCTCGCCACCGAAGGCCAGCCCCGGCCCTACAACCTCGCCGAAATCGAAGCCCTGGCCGACGTCACCGTCACCGACGCCGCCGGGCTCCCCCATGCAGCCCGCGGCGCAGACATCCTGTTCCTCTGGGATTTCTTCTCTTCGGCCCTGCGGGAGGCCTGGCCGCACGCCGACTCGCTTAAGTGGGCGCATGTGGCGGCCGCGGGGGTGGACGCCATGATGTTCGATGAGCTGCGCGACTCCGGCGTGCTGGTCACCAACGCGCACGGCACGTTCGACCGCCCCATCGCCGAGTTTGTCCTGGCCTCCATCCTGGCCCACGACAAGCAGCTGCACCTGAGCAAGAAACTGCAGCAGCAGTCCGTGTGGCAGCACCGCGAGCTCACCCGCACCGAAGGTTCGAGCGCCCTGGTGGTGGGTACCGGCGGCATTGGCCGCGCCACCGCCCGGCTCCTGCGGGCCGTGGGGATGGAGGTCCGCGGCGTGGGCCGCACCGCCCGGCAGGACGATGAGGACTTCGGCACCGTCTATCAGAGCGCGGACCTGGCCGAGCATGCGGGCCGGGCAGACCACGTGGTGCTGATCGCCCCGCTCACGGAGCAGACCCGGCACATGCTGGACGCCGGCGTCCTTGCCGCCATGAAGCCCTCCGCCCACCTCATCAACGTTGGGCGCGGCGCCCTGGTGGACGAACAGGCCCTGATTCAGGCCCTGCGCAACGGGCAGATCGCCGCCGCCTCCCTGGACGTGTTCAGCGAGGAACCCGTTCCGGCATCGCATCCCTTCTGGGGCATGGAGAACGTCCACATGTCCGCGCACATGTGCGGCGACGTCATCGGCTGGCGCGATGCGCTCGCCCGGCAGTTCCAGGACAACCTGGAGCGCTGGATCTCCGGCGGCCAGCTGAACAACGTGGTGAACAAGGAACGCGGCTACGTCAGCGTCAGCTGACACGGCCATGACCCCGGCGGCGACAGTCGCCGTCGCCGGGCTGGCCACCGTCGTCCCGCCCGGACCCAATCCAACCGCAACCCATCAGCCAGCCCGGCGCAGATCCGCCGCATGCAGTAGTTTTGTGTGAGGCGCACCACATGGGCTATAAATTGCAAACAATCTACTATCCCCAATCGGAGGTGTCTTTTTGCTGTTCAGCCAAGAGGAGTACGACGCCCGGCTCGCCGGTGTCCGCATGCGCATGGCCAAGCAGGGTCTTTCCGCCCTGCTCGTGACCGACCCGGCCAATATCTACTACCTGACCGGGTACAACGCGTGGTCCTTCTACACACCGCAGCTGGTGTTCGTGCCGGCCGACGGCCCCATGCTGCTGTTCACCCGCGCCATGGACGCCGGCGGAGCCTTCCGCACCACCTGGCTGCCGGAGGACTGCATTGTGGGATACCCCGAGCAGTACGTCCACCGTCCGCACGTGCACCCCTTCGACTGGGTGGCCTTCGCCCTCCGCGAGCGCTACCTCATCGCCCCGGCCGCCAAGGGTTGCGTGGGCCTGGAAATGGATTCGCACTTCTTCTCCCCCAAGGCCTACCGCTCCCTGGTCAACGCCATCCCGGAATGGACCCTGGTGGACAGCTTCGAGCTGGTCAACTGGGTCCGGTCCATTAAGTCCCCCGCCGAAATCCAGCTGATGCGCGGCGCCGCGCAGGTGTGCATGGCTGCCATGCAGGCCGCAGTGGACACGATCGACGTCGGTGTGCGCCAGTGCGATGCGGCAGCGGCGATCAGCCAGGCGCAGATCCAGGGTGCCGACGGCATCGGCGGCGACTACCCGGCTATTGTGCCGATGCTCCCCACCGGAGAGGCCGCGGACACCCCGCACCTGACCTGGAGCGAGGACCGCTTCGAAGCCGGGCAGTCAGTGGTGATCGAACTGGCCGGCGCGTACAAGCGGTACCACACTCCCCTGGCCCGCACGCTGACGCTGGGCCAGAAGCCGGACCGCCTCGCCAAGCTTGCGGACGCCGTCGCTGACGGCATCAACGCCGTGCTGACCGAGGTCCAGCCGGGTGTTCCCGTCCGGGAGCTGGCCCGGGCCTGGAACTGGACGCTGGCCAAGTACGGCCTGGAAAAGCCGTCCCGCATCGGCTACTCGATTGGCGTCGGCTATCCGCCCGACTGGGGCGAGCGCACCATCTCCATCCGCTCCGAGGAAGAATCCGTCCTCGCGGAAAACATGACCTTCCACGTGATCGGCGGCATGTGGATGGACAGCTACGGCTACGAACTTTCCGAGTCCATCCGCGTCACCGCCGACGGCGTCGAAACCTTTACCAGCTTCCCCCGCGAACTGCTCCAGAAAGGCAGCTAAGCCTATGACTGTTGACCACTTTGCCACCCGCTCCCGCGCAACCCTGCCCCTCGCAGACCGCGCCGCCGGCCTCGTCGGTTCCGTAATCGACTCCAGCACGTCCCTGCTGGCGGCGCAGACCCACGACATTGTCCGCTTCGCCATGGGCTCCCCTGCGGACGAGGCCGTGCCGCTCGAGGAGTTCCGCGACATCGCCGCCAAGGTCATGGACCACAGCTCCCTGACCTATGGCGCCACCGAGGGCGAGCCCGTGCTGCTCAAGGCCCTGGTGGACTACCTCGCCGGAACCTCGGACCCCACCAGCGAGGACCGCGTCACCATCACCGCCGGCGGCATGCAGGGCCTGGACCTTGCCTGCAAGATCTTCATCAACCCCGGCGACCTGGTGGTCGTGGAAAGCCCCACCTACACCAACGGCAGCGCCACGGCTCTGAGCTACGGCGCCGAGCTGCTCGAGGCGCCCACCGACGAGCACGGACTCATCGTGGAGGCCCTGCCCGAACTGGTCGCCGCCGCGGGCCGGCTGCCCAAGGCCATCTACACCATCCCCAACTTCCAGAACCCCGCCGGCGTCACTCTCTCGCTGCCCCGCCGCCACCAGCTGCTGGAGCTGGCGCACGAGTGGAACTCGGTGATCATCGACGACGACCCCTACGGGCTGCTCCGCTTCGAGGGCGAGGACCTGCCGTCCCTGCAGGCCCTCAGCCCGGGCGATCCGCTGCTGTTCTCGGTCCGCACGTTCTCCAAGATCCTCGCCCCGGGCCTGCGCGTGGGCTGGGTGGACACGGACCCGGCGCTGCGCCAGCTGGTGATCAACGCCAAGCAGGCGATGGACACGTGCGCCAACGTGCCCGCCCAGCACCTCGTAGCCGAGTTCATCCGCCGTGGCGGCCTGGACAGCCACCTCGCAGGACTGCGCACCGAATACAAGCGCCGCAAGGACGCCATGCAGGAGAACCTGCGCCGCCACCTTGGGGACAGGATCACCACCACCGATCCCGAAGGCGGCTTCTTCCTCTGGCTCACCCTGCAGGGCGAGGACGCACGGATCTCCACCCGGAAACTCTTCGAGACGGCCCTCGCCGAGGGCGTGGCCTTCATCCCCGGCCCTGCGCTGTCCGCCAGCGGAAAGTTCGACGACGCCCTGCGGCTCTGCTTCGCGTCCACCACTCCCGAACGGGCCGAGGAAGGCATCATCCGCCTCCGCCGGGCGATGGACCGCGAGCTGGCCGCGCTGAAGGTTGGGGGTCCGGCTTGAGCCGCCCGGTTGAAGAGCAGGTCCTGGGCCTGATCAGCGAGGACGAACTCGTCTCGCTGACCACTGCCCTCGTGGCCGCCGGCGGCGAGAACCCCGGCGGCACCGAGGAGGCAACGGTCGAGGTCCTGAAGGCCTTCTGCATCGGGGCGGGGCTTGAGGTTTCCACGGACACTGTCGCCCCGGGGCGGCCGAACTTCACGGCCGTCCTCCCGGCCGTCCTCCCTGGTGTCCTCCCGGGCAGAGTCCAGCCGGGCGGAGTCCAGCAAGGCGGGATTCAGCCGGGGATCCTGTTCCTGGGGCACTCGGATGTTGTTCCCGCCGGCACCGGCTGGGAGCGGCCCCCGTTTGAGCCCTATGTCCGGGACGGCCGGCTCTTTGGCCGCGGTTCCACTGACATGAAGGGCGGCCTCGCCGCCGTCCTCATCGCCCTGAAGGCGCTGCGGGATGCCGGCGTGCAGCTGCCGTTCAACGCGGCGCTGGCGTGCACAGTGGACGAGGAGGACCTGGGCACCGGCATCAGAGCCTATACCGCCGCAGCCCTGGCCGATCCGTCCTTCTCCTACTCCGCGTGTGTGGTGGCCGAGCCAACGGACCTCGAGACCGTGATCGGCTGCCGCGGGGACAGTTACATCGAGCTCAAAGTCACCGGCAAGTCAGCCCATTCGGGCCGGCCTGCCGACGGCCGCAACGCCATTGACGCCGCGGCGAGGATCCTGTCCCTGGTCCGCGACGACCACGCCCGGCTCCAGTCAGACCAGGACCCGCTGCTCGGCGCCGGCACCTGGAACATCGGCCTCATCCGCGGCGGCACGGGCACGTCCATGGTGGCTGCCGAATGCACCGTTTCGCTGGACCGGAGGCTCATGCCCGACGACAACGCACAGCAGATCCTGGACAAGCTCCTGGCGCAGATCAGCGAGGCCGGCATCGACTCCGGCGGCATCTCCGTGGAGGCATCCGTGACCATGGAAATGCCGGGGTTCCGCACGCCGGCGTCCCATCCGCTCGTGGCCAATGCCGTGGCAGCGTTGGCCGACGCCGGCGTGAGCAGCGCCATCACCGGCTGGACCGCGGCCTGCGACGGCGGCTTCGTGGCCCGCGACCTCGGGGTGCCGGCGATCGTCATGGGCCCCGGTGGGCTGAACGACCAGGCCCACCAGGTCAACGAGTCGGTCAGCATCGCCGAGATCGTCGCGGCGGCCCGGGCCTACGCCCTCATGTGCCTGCGGCACGGCACCGGCTAACGGCGTCCCACTACACCAGGGCCCCGGACAAACGGGAAAGGCTGGCTGCATCTGCAGCCAGCCTTTCCCGTTGTTCTTGCGTTAGTGCAGTGGCATCGGACCTAGGCCGACGCCGCCTGGGTTTCCTGCTGGGTTGTCTCGCCCCCGCCGGTCAGGCGTTCCAGGGCGTCCTCCATGTGGCTGATCAGCAGCTTTCCCACCCGCTCGACGTCGCCCTCCCCCAACGCCTCGGCGATGGCGTGGTGTTCGGCAACGCGCGTATGCGGGTCAGGGTACTTCTTCTCCAACGCTGTCAGGCACATCCGGGTCTCGGTCAGGAGCGTGTTGTGCATCCGCTTGAGCCTGGTGCTCTCGGCAGCCGCCACAAGGGTGGCGTGGTACTCCATGTCCGCCTCGGACATCGCATCGAGGTCGCCCTTGTCCGCGGCCTTCTTCATGGCCTTGACCACCTGCAGCAGCTTCGCCGCAACATCCTTGCCGTCCTGCTGCAGGATGAGTTCGGACGCGGCACGCTCGACGGCGGTGCGGGCCACGTACATGTCGCGGACTTCCTCGTTGGTCATGGTGATGACGAAGAGCCCGCGGTTGCGGATGCTGATGAGCAGGCCCTCCTGGGTGAGGCGCTGCATGGCCTCGCGGAGCGGTCCGCGGCTCACGCCGAGCTCCTTGGCCAGTTCGGCCTCGCCAAGCTGGGCGCCGGGCGGAATCTGGCCGCGTCCGATCGCAGTGCGCAACTTGCCGGCAATGATTGATGGCGTGGATTCGCGCACCACGGGCTCAAACCTCTGCATCGGGGACCACATTTCCGCTCAGGGGTCAGCCTGCGGGCCCTCGGGCACGCAACCTGACCCGTCATTCATGTCCGGCCCGAGGGCCGGGGTAAAACTGTCTACAATCCTACAGGATTGGCCGGAGCGCCGTCCAAGAACATTTCGAAGAGTCCGGCATTCGGACCCGGAAGGGTGCCGGGCCCCCTCAACGGCGGCCCGACCCTCCGCACCAGGCCCCGGCGTCAGCCCTCCGTGTCCACGGCCCGCGAGTAGGTCAGGGTCTCGTCCCGGGCGCCGCCCATCCAGATGTCCTGGCAGGCGGCTGCCATCTCGTCGAGCCCCTCAACAATGGTGGCGAAGACGTTGCCGGGCACCCATCCGGTGTCGCCGTTCAGGAGCAGGTTGTTCCGGCCGTAGAACACGGCCAGGTCCACGATGGTCTGGACGGCGTCCGTTTCGGAGTCCTGCTCGTAGCCGTGGGACGGGGTCTTGAGATCGTTCGAGGTGAAAGTGAAGTAGCAGACGTCGCCGGGGATCGGCGTCACGGTGGTGTTTTCCGCGCCGGGCTCGGCCAGGGCGAACGCGGGCACGAGGTTGTAGATCTCGTTGCGGGCGTACTTGCCATGGAAGACCTGGCTGCTGAGGGGCAGGGCATCCCAGACGGCCTTCGCCGTGCGGGGTGCCACGTCGTCGTGAAGGAGCGCCTTGCAGGTCACGCCGCGCTTTTCGAGGGTGATGTTGATGTACCGGGCCATGCTGTTCCTTATCTCCTGGTGGGGGCGGACAATGCCGCCTTGCTGGTGGGACGGTAGTGGTGCCAGTCGCTGGCATTCTGGTAGGCAGCAGCCGCGGAAAGCACGCGCGCGTCTCCGTGGCGCGGCCCCACGAACTGCAGCCCCATGGGCAGGCCGTCTGCGGTGAAACCGCAGGGAACGCTGACAGCGGGCTGCTGGGTGAGGTTGAAGGGGTAGGTGTAGGGCGTCCAGGACGTCCAGTCCTGCGACGCCGAGCCTTCCGGCACATCGCGTCCCGCTTCAAAGGCGGGGATGGGCAGGGTGGGCGTCACCAGGAGGTCATAACGCTCGTGCAGCAGCCCCATCTCCCGGCCCAGCTTCATTCGCACCGCGGTGGCGTCCAGGAAATCGCCGGCGCTAAATCCGGCGTGACGCTCCAGCGCCGCCGCGAGCAGCGGATCGATCTGCTCGGTGGCGCCCGGGCCATAGCCCTCCACCACTTTGGCGGCGCCGCTGAACCACAGCACGTGGTACGCGTCAACGGGATCGGACCAGCCGAGGTCGATCTCCTCCACCTCGGCAACGAGCCCGCGCAGCACCTGCACCGCGTTGCGGACGGCGGCGTCGACGTCGGGATCATTACTGCCGTAGCCAAGGTCGGGACTGAAGGCGATCCTGCACCCGCGGAGCCCTTCGCCGACGGCATCCAGGAACGAGCCCCTTGGGGCCGGCCCGGCGGACCAGTCGCGGGCATCGGGCTGCGACAGGATATCCATCATCAGCGCCGCATCCTCCACGCTGCGCGTGATGGGACCGGCGTGCGCAAGCGTACCGAAGGGACTGGCCGGGTACAGCGGAACTGTTCCGTAGGTGGGTTTGAAACCCACGACGCCGGTAAAGCCGGCGGGGATGCGGATGGAGCCGCCGCCGTCGGTCCCCACGGACCACGGGCCCATCCCCTGAGCGACCGCGGCGGCACTGCCGCCGCTGGAACCGCCGGAAGTGCGGGACAGGTCCCAGGGATTCCGGGTGATGCCGCACCGCGGGCTGTCCGTGACCCCCTTCCAACCGAATTCGGGGCTGGTGACCTTGCCCAGCAGGACGGCGCCGTTCTCCCGCAGCCGTGCGACAGCGGGCGCGTCCTCCGTCCACTCGGCGTTGGGTGAAGTAAGCCGGGACCCGCGCAGGGTGGGCCAGTCCTTGGTCAGGATCAGGTCTTTGATGGAGGTCGGCACGCCATCCGCCAGGCCCCGTGGCTCATTCCGGCGCCAGCGGGCCTCTGACTCCCGGGCCGCCTGCAGCGCCGCTTCTGGCTCGACGAGGCAGAAGGCATTGACGTCCTTGTCGTGCCGGTCGATCGAGTCCAGCGCCGCAACTGTGGCCTCCACGGGCGACACCTCGCCGGCGCGGTAGGCGGCCACCAGTTCCGTGGCGGTGGCCCATTCCAGTGCATCGATCACGTGCAAATCTCCCTGTCCGTCGCATGCCGTCCCTCGTGTGGTGCAGATAACACTGCGATCAGGCTATGTGCCGCGTCGTCTTATTGTCAACAATCCTACGTCTCTATCTTTTGCGGTTGGCAGTTCGTATGATTGTCCACAATCCGCGGGGAGGGTCCGCGGCACTGCAGAGGAGAATTTATGGAAGTCACCGTTGGCATGCTCTACCCCGGCTTCGGAGCCGAGGACGATTACCCGTACATGGAAGAACTCCTGGGCAGAGGCGTCAGCCTGCCGCTCGTCCACACCTCCGTGGGCGTGGATGCACACGAGGTGCAGGCACTGCTGGACCTCGGCAAGAGCGAAAGGCTCCTCGAAGGCGCGGAATCCCTGCGCGCCACCCTGCCCGACGCCGTGATGTGGGCCTGCACGTCCGGCAGCTTCGTCTTCGGCTGGGACGGAGCGCACCAGCAGGCCTTCGAGGTACAGGAGGCGCTGGGGGTTCCCGTCTCGTCCACGTCCCTCGCGTTCGTGGACGCCGCCCGCGCGCTGGGGCTGGAGCGCGTGGCCGTGGCCGCCACCTACCCTGAGGATGTCTCACGCCACTTCGCCACCCTGCTGGGGCACGGCGGCATAGAGGTGACCCAGCTGGTCAGCCACGACATCCCCACGGCAGCCCTGGCCGGCGAACTGGACCAGGCCGGAGTGCTGGACCTGGCGCGCAGCAACGACAGCCCTGCGGCCCAGGCCATCCTGATCCCGGATACCGCGCTGCACAGCGCCCGCTGGATAAACGAACTCGAGGACGTCCTCGGCAAGCCTGTTCTCACCGCCAACCAGGTCACGGTGTGGCAGGGCCTGCGACTGGCCGGCGCCCTGCGCCCGTGCGAGGCCCTGGGGCTCTTGTTCCGGCAGACGGCCGGCGTTCCCGCCGGGGCCTGATCCCAACGCCACAGCAGGAAGGCGGGCCCCTCCGGCAACGATGCCGGAGGGGCCGGCACGTCTTTCCACAGCACCCCCATCCATGGGGGCGCGCGGCCGCGGTGCGCTTACCGCGCCAGGAGCCGCTGCCCCGGACCCACCGCCAGCTTGCCTACACGCCGCAGGGAAGCCCAGGCGGTGACCTGGTTGGCTGACAGCACCGGCTTGCCCAGCTCTTCCTCCAGTGGGGCAATGATGTCGTACGTGGGAAGGTTGGTGCAGCTGATGAAGATGACATCGGCCTCCGGCACATCCGCCGCCCTGATCAGCTCGCTGGTGGTTCGGTAAGGCACTTCCCAGATGCCGCCACCCAGGCCCAGCCCGGCCTGCGCCACCACCGAGCGCCCCGCCTCCTCGAGGAAGTCACCCAGCCTGACCGTCAGCTCGGCGACGTAGGGCGTTACCACCACCACGCGCGAGGCATCCAGGAACTCGAGGGCCTCCAGCAGCGCCTCCGACGTACTGACGCCTTGTGCACCGCTGGCAGCCTCCATCACCTTGGAAATATGCCGGGCACCGGCCACGCCGTGGATGAAGCTGCCCGACGTGCATGCGTAGGCCATGACTTTCGGGCCCACGGCGCTCAGGTTCCGGGCGGCGGACCGGATGTCGCCGTCGTCGCTCACGTCCTCGGCCAACTCCAGGCCTACAGGCTCATCGACGAACGGCGTCCGCGTGAAGTAGAGGGAAACGTCCTCCGGCATCCAGCGCCACAGCTCCCTGTCCAGGGCCATGTCAAAGGGGCAGACCATGCCAATCCCCGTCCGTAGCGCCGGCCCCGGCGCGCTCTGCACGATACTCTCCATCCTTACTCCTCATTTAGTAGATTGTTGACAATAGTGTGTTCCGTGCCTAGTGTCCGTGATGACCCCACCCCTACCGGAGGAGCACCCATGGAGCATCACGAAAGCCCGCTTGCCGCCGTCGAACGTCATTTGCCTGACCCGCCGGTTCCGGTGGCCAACTATGTGCCGGTCCGGCAGGTGGGGAACCTTGTGTTCACTTCGGGGCAGACGCCCCACCGGAACGGCTCGCTGGCCGTCAGCGGCAAGCTGGGGCGGGAAGTCAGCATCGAACAGGGACAGCAGGCCAGCGCCGACGCGGTAATGAACTGCCTGTCCGCGCTCCGCCAGCACCTGGGTTCGCTGGACAGGATCGTGTCGGTGGTCAGCCTGACCGGCTACGTGGCCTCTGCCGAGGGCTTCACGGACCAGCCCGCGGTGATCAACGGCGCCTCCCTCCTCCTGGAGAAGGCCTTCGGCGACAAGGGGCGCCATGCCCGGGCCGCCCTCGGCGTTGCAGAGCTGCCCGGGCACGCACCCGTTGAGATTGCGCTGATTGTGGAGGTGTAACCGCTCAGTGCTGGAGCACGGCCCGGAGGAACGTCCGGGTCCGCTCCTGCTGCGGATCCTTGAAGATCTGCGACGGCGGCCCGCTCTCCACGGCTGCGCCATTGTCGAACATGACCACACGGTCCGAGATCTCCTCGGCGAACCGCATCTCGTGCGTGACCATCAGCATGGTCATGTCCGTGGTGTGCGCCAGGTTGCGGATGACGTTGAGCACCTCACCGATCAGCTCCGGGTCCAGGGCCGACGTCGGCTCGTCGAACAGCAGCACCTTGGGCCGCATGGCCAACGCACGGGCGATGGCCACGCGCTGCTGCTGGCCGCCGGACATCTGCGGCGGGGTGTGGTTCATGTGTTTGCCCAGCCCCACCAGGTTGAGGAGCTCGGCAGCCCGCTCACGGGCCTCGGCCTTGTCCATTCCCAGTACGTGGATGGGCGCCTCGATGACATTTTCCATCGCCGTCATGTGCGGGAAGAGGTTGAACTGCTGGAACACCATGCCGATCTTCCGGCGGGTGGCGCGCAACTGCTTCGTTTCCCGCACCTTCTGGCCAGCCGTGACGTCCCACAGCGTGTCGCCGTCGACGGTGACGAGCCCTTCACTGGGGGTCTCGAGCGTCATGAGGATGCGGAGGATCGTCGTCTTGCCGGAGCCTGACGGGCCGATGATGGACACCTTCTCCCCCGGCGCGACTTCGAAGTTGAGGGATTTCAGGACCTGGTTGGACCCCCAGTTCTTGCTGACGTTCCGGAACCGGACAATCGTGTCCGGCGCCACTCCGACGGCGGCGGGCAGGGGTTGGGGTTCAGTGCTGGGGCGCATAGCGCCGCTCCAATCTGTTGACGAGCCGGGAGGCCGGGTAACTGATGGCCAGGAAGAGCAGGGCGGCCATGGTGAGCGGCTCCAGGTAACGGAAGTTGGAGGTTCCGATTGCCTGGGCCGTTGCCATCAGCTCCACCACCGTGATGGCTGACAGCACGGCGGAGTCCTTGAACATCTGGATGAGGTAGTTGCCGAGCATGGGGACCACGGTGCGGATGGCTTGCGGGAGGATGATCCTGCCCCAGGTGCGCAAACCGGGAAGGCTCAGCGCCGTTGCCGCCTCCCATTGGCCCTTGGGCACACCCTGGATTCCGCTGCGGTACACCTCTGCCATGTACGCGCTGTAGTTGATGCCGATCACCACCAGGCCGGTGGTGAAGGCATCAAAGCTGATGCCGTAGGCGGGCAGCACGAAGAACGCGCAGTAGGCCTGGACCAGCAGCGGCGTTCCGCGGACGAACACCACGAAGAAGGACAGCACGGGTGAAAGCACCGGGATGGCAAGCCTCCTCAGCACGGCGAAGGCCAGGCCAAGGACGGCCGCGAGCAGAGTGCCCAGCAGCGTGATCTGGACGGTGACCCACAGCCCGTCCAAAAGGAGCGGGAACACCGAGATGGCAAAATCGTTGTCCCAGATCATGCGGCACCCACCTTCATCAGACGGCTTTCCTTCCGTTGGGCGGCGAGCGCCTTCCGGTCCAGCGCGAAGCGGCGTTCAAGCCAGCCGGTGAGCAGCGTCAGCAGGCAGGACAAGGCGAAGTACATCACCAGGATGGTGAGGAAGACCGCCGTCGTCTGTCCCGTGGTGCTGCGGACCATCTGGGCGCGGAAGGTCAGGTCCGCCACGGTGACCAGGGAGACCAGGGACGTGTTCTTCAGCAGGTCCACCATGACGTTGCCGAACGGCGGCAGCATGGCGGGAATGGACTGCGGAATGATGATCCGGCGCAGGCGCAGTGCCGGTTCCATGCCGAGGGCGATGCAGGCCTCGGTCTGCCCCTTGGCCCGGCTGGCGATGGCGCCGCGCACCACCTCCGCGGCGTAGGCACCCTCGTTCAGGCCAAGAGCCAGGACCGCGGCGGTCAGCGGATGGAGCTGGATGCCGAAGAACGGCAGGGCGAAGAACAGCCAGAACATCTGCACCAGCAGTGACGTCCCCCGGAAGACTTCGATGAAAACTCCGGCCGGCCAGCGAACGAGGCGGTGGCTGGACAGGCGCGCCAGCCCGGCCGCGAAGGCGACCACCAGGCAGAGGGCCCCGCTGAGCACGGTCACCAGGATGGTGGTCAGCAATCCCTGCCACAGCAGCGGCGCGTATTCGATCACCGCGGACATTCCGCGCTCCCCTTTCCGGCAGCCCGGATCATCCCGCGGTCTTGCATAGCTCCTCGGCGGTGACGCCCTGAACCACCGTCGCGTCAAAGCCCCACTTCGTGAGGATCGCGGCAAACTCGGGGGTCTTCTTGAACGCCGCGAGCTCCTTGTTGTAGGCCTCATGGAAGGCGGAATCGGCCTTCCGGAAAGCGGCCCCCGAACCAGTGCGGGGGGCGTCGTCCACCGGCTTGCTGACGTCGAAGCTTGCATCATCCTTCGCCAGGGCCTGAAGCGACAGCGTGGGCAGCATGAAGGCGTCGGCCCGGTTGGCCCTGAGCGCCTCGAGGCCGCTGCGGCCGTCATTGATCTTGACCTGCTGCGATGCGGGGACATTGGCCGCCTTGAGCACGCCCTCCTCGAAGCCACCGGGCAACACCGCGATCCGGAGGGACTTGTCCGCCAGCACGTTGGCAACAGAGGTGATGCCCTTCGGGTTTCCCTTGGGCGTGGCGAAGGATTCCGTTGACACGATGACGGGCTCCGAATAAAGGACCTGCCCGCAACGGGACTGCTTCATGAAGAGGCCCGCTGCAATGACGTCCCAGCGGTTCGCGTTCAACCCAGGAATCATCGACTCGTACGGCGTGACGATGCCCTGGACGTCGCCGATGCCGAGGCGCTTGCACACGGCCCGCAGCACATCGGGCTCACAGCCGGTCACTTTTCCGTCGGCGCTGACCTGGGTGTACGGCGGTTCGTTGGCGATGCCGACGCGGAGGAAGCCCTGCGACTTCGCCGTCTCCAGCAGGTTGGTCGCAGCACCGGAGGCAGGGCCGCCGACGGCGACGCTGGAGCAGCCCGTGGCCCAGCCGGCCACCGTTGCTCCAAGGACCGCGACTCCTGCGCCGCGCAGGACGCTCCGCCGTGAAATGTTGCCAGTCATATGTACTCCATTCGCCCGGCGATGCCGGGGTTAGCGGGGATTCCCACACCGCGTGACGTGGGTTACATAAAACCTAGAAGTCGCGTGTACTATTGTCAACAATCAGAATGTAAAATCTGGATGGCAGCCATGCTTCGAGTCAAAAGAGGATCCGCACCGCACACCAAAGTAGCGAGCAGTAGTTTTATGTGTTGGTTGGGAGTAACAGAAAAAAAGAGATCGAAGGTCTGGGCGTCCTACCCTTATTAGGCACTGCGTGAGTGTTAACCAATGAATTTTCTGGAACACATATTCCCTGGCCCCAAAGGGCTCGCAGTTGTTGTCGTTTTGACACCCCAAAACGACAACAACTGCGAGCTACTTGGGATGCGGGGGACCGCTACTTCGCGGTGATGGTCCAGTCGCCGTCGGAGTTGACCTGGATGAAGCCCGGGGTGAGCTTCACGGTGCCGCTGTAGTCACCGATCTTGTTCACGGCCAGCTCCGGAACCTCACTGCCGAAGCCCTGCACTACGAAGTTGCTTTCGCCCTTGTTGGTGATGGCTGCCTTGTCGGTGGCCACGTCCCAGTACAGGACCCTGTCGCCGTGGCCGGTGACCTTGTCCGTGGAGGAGGGAACGCTGTCGATGTCCTCGATTTTCAGTGTCCAGGCGGAATCGGCGCTGACGTTGAACTCCGTGGTGGGCGCGCCCGCGCTGGTGTCCACGAGGTGCGAACCGGCGTAGGCGCCCGTGGTGTTGACCAGCAGTATCTCGGCGCCGTTGGTTTCCAGGACGGTGTTGCCGCTGCAGGCCTTGCAGGTGAAGGTCACCACGGCGGGAAGTCCCTTGAGATCAACCGACTTGACGGCGTCGCCCGTGCCCGTCAGCGTCCGGGCCTCCAGGTGCTGCCGGTCTTCCCCGGCAGCTGCTTCCTCGGTGGTCTCCGGCGCCGCCGGTGAACCCGCGGCGCTCTCCTGCGTGACAGGTGCGGCCGAGATGATCGGCGGGGTGGCGGCCTGCCGGACCACAGCCGCAGCGGCGATCCCGCTGAACACGCCAACCACCAGGTTGACCACCAGAAGGACCACCGTGACCACAACGGCCACCGTCTTGTGCTGCGCATACCCTGCCAGCGGCCGGCCGTTCTTGTCCGTCTGCTTCCCGGCCAGCGTCATGATCAGGTCCACGAGCGACCAGACGCCGACACCGCCCAGCGTCAGCAGCTTGGCAATGCCCGTGCCGATCTTGCCGAGGTAGAAGCGGTCCACGCCCAGGCCGCCAAGGAGCAGTGCGAACAGCCAGGTGACCAGGAAGGACTTCTGCGGTTCTGCCCCGTACTGCCCGGGGAACGCCCCGTACGGCCCCGGATACGCCTGCCCAGCGTTCTGCCCGTCCAGCAACTGCCCGTTCGCATACTGCGGCGCGCCGTAGGTGGTGTAGTCGGAGGGCGGCGGCGGGGTTGGGCCGGGGTGGCTCATTGCGGTCCTTTCAGGGCAGGCGACAGCAGGGGTCGCCGAGGTGGCGGAGGGAGAAAGAGGTGGGCAGTGCGGAAGGGGGTGGTGCGGAAAAGGGGTGGGGCGAGCGGATAATCCTCCTGCCAAACCATCGCCCGGGTGGGCGGAGATTTGCGGTGGATGACACGTCGCGTGACAGCGGGCACATGGCTTCAAAAAGCCCGTTACCTTACGGCTTTATGGTTTGCACATCTGCTGCTGTCCCCCAGTTTGACGCTTTGGCGTCACCGCCCCCTGAAGGGATAATACAGGGCTTCCGGAGGGCAGGCCGGGACGCCACGGCGCGTCCCCAGAGACGCGCCGGAAAGACGTTCGACGACGGCGGCGGCCGCCCGCCGTCGTCGTGCCTTAGTTCCCGAAACGGGCAGCTATTGCGGCCCTACTTCGGCGCAGCTCCGATCTGCTGCATGAGGCTCAGCGTGTCCGTCGATCCCCAGTGCTCGGCGACCTTGCCGTCCTGCACGCGGATGATGTCGATGCCCGAGAATTCCACCGACTTGCCAGAGGCCGGGATCCCCGCGAACTCGCCCTGGTGCGTTCCGGTCAGGATCACGTGGGCCGCCTCAAGGTCCCCGTCGGCGAGCGCCGGCTCGCTGGTCTTGACCGCGAGGTCCGGGAACGCCGTCCGCACCGCGTTCACATAGAACTTCACGCCCTCCTTGCCCGGGGGCTGGCCGGGAAAACCCTCCTCGTGGTCGACGACGTCGTCCGCCACTATCTCGTCGATGATCGCCAGATTGCCGCCCGTCAGCACCTCATCGTAAAAACGATTGATCAGTCCGTTTCCGCCAGCCATCTCCGTCTCCTTTGAGGTTGTGGCTGTATATGGCAGTTGCATTGTCCTCCTGCCCGGAGGGGGCTTCAATGGCCAGTTGCTTAAGGAATCAGGCGGCCATCCCGGGGGTCCTTCCGGGCGGGAAAGGTCCAAAATGGGGTATGGGAGACATGCCAAAACCAGCAACGAACGAAGGGGTTTGCCATGGCCGGCTACTTTGAAATCACCGACGCCCCGGACGGCGGCTTCCGCGTCAGGCTTCTGGACGGGACGGGAACGCTGGTGGCGATCTCGGTCAAGTACCCCACCAAAGAGGCTGCCGTCGCAGGGATTTCCTGGACCAGGGAGGTGGCCGGGACCGGCCTCATCCGCGACATGAGCCGGGGCGGCCACGGGGAGATCATCATCCCCAAGTCCAGGGTTGCCCATGCGACCACGAGAATCCACTCCCATACCCGGTTCCAGACCACGGCCAGAGGGGTCCATTCCCGCTGACCGGACGCGTGGGGCCTGGCCGACGGGGACATGACGGCGGCCGGACCTCACACTAGGCTGGGTTCCACGGCTGAAGACACCCGGCCTCGGAACGCCCCTACGGAGCTGCCGCCATGACCGACGCCCTCGCCCCCAGTGCCGGAAGCCCCGGCGACGGAAGCCCCGCAGCCGAAGCCACCCTGCGCCGCATCGCCGCCGACAGGCTCGGCCTCCCCCACCTCCGGGACGGCCAGCTCGCCGGGATGACTGCCCTGGCTGCCGGCCGGGACGTGCTCGCGGTGATGCCCACGGGCTACGGCAAGTCAGCCATCTACCAGGTGGCCGCCCTGTTCCTCCACGGTGGCCACGAAAGCGCGAAGCACCCCGACGACCCCGCGGCCGACAGGGCAAGGCGCGGTCCCGCCGTCGTGGTTTCCCCGTTGATTGCGCTGCAGGAGGACCAACTGGACGGCCTGCTGGAGGACCTGGGCGGGGAGTCCGCCGTCGCCATCAACTCGGGGCGGAAGGACTCCGAGGTTGAGGACGCGTGGGAGGCGGCCGGGCGGGGTGAGGCCGCGTTCCTCTTCCTCGCCCCTGAGCAGCTGGCCAAGGCCGAGACGGTGGAGCGGCTGGCGGCCATGGACGTGGCGCTGTTCGTGGTGGACGAGGCCCACTGCGTCTCTTCCTGGGGGCACGACTTCCGCCCCGACTACCTGCGGCTGGGCGAGGTGCGCAGGCAGCTCGGCCATCCTCCCGTCGCCGCGCTGACCGCCACCGCCTCTCCCCCGGTCCGCGACGAGATCCACCAGCGACTGTGCATGAAGGATCCGCTGGTGCTGGTCCACGGTTTCGACCGCCCCAGCATCCGGCTCGGCGTGGTGCGGCACGTCGGGGACCGGGACAAGCAGCGTGCCGTGGTGGAGCAGGCCGCCGAACTTCACGCCGGGCTCAAGGGTCCCGGCCTCCTTTACGCCGCGACGCGCAAGGACACGGAATCCTACGCGTTGGATCTGACCGGGCGCGGGCTTCGGGCCGAGGCTTACCACGCCGGCCGGAAGCAGAGCGAGCGGGACGAGGTGCACGAGCAGTTCCTCGACGACGAACTGGATGTGGTGGTGGCCACCACCGCGTTCGGCATGGGCATCGACAAGCCCAACGTCCGCTTCGTGATCCATGCCGACATCCCCGAGTCCCTCGACGCCTACTACCAGGAGATCGGGCGCTCAGGCCGCGACGGGCAGCACGCCTCCGCCGTTCTCCACTACCGGCCGGAGGACCTCGGCCTGCGCAAGTTCTTCGGTACCCACAAGCCGGACGAGGACGCGCTGCTCACCGTCCTCACCGCCCTGCGTGCCGCGGACGGTCCGGTCACCCAGAAGGCGCTCGCCGAGCAGACCGGCATCCCGGCCCGCCGGCTGACCGGGCTGCTGAATGAGTTGCAGGAAACCCGCTCCGTGAAAACCGGCAAGCGCGGTGTCCGGCTGGAAGCCGGCGCCAGGCTGCCCAAGGTGGTGGAACACGCCGTCGAACTCGCCGAAGCACGCCAGCGCGTGGACCGCTCCCGGATCGAGATGGCGCGCGGCTACGCGGAGACGGACGCCTGCCGGCGCCAGTTCCTGCTGGGCTACTTCGGCGAGGACCTGCCCGAGCCCTGCGGCAACTGCGATAACTGCGCCGACGGTTCCGCGTACGAGGAGGATTACGACGACGGCGCCGCGGCGGCCGCTGGCGGGGAACCGTTCCCCCTCCAGGCCGCCGTGGTGCACAAGGAATGGGGCGCCGGCATCGTGATGCGGCACGAGGAGGACGTGATCACCGTGCTCTTCGAGCAGGAGGGTTACAAGACGCTCTCCCGCGGGGCCGTAACGGACGGGAAGCTGCTGACCCTGGCGACGTGACGCCGTCGTACGCCTTTCCCCGCCAAGTATGTAGCAGATCAGGGCGTTTTCAGCGCTGGGAACGCCCTGATCTGCTGCTTACTTGGGTCTCCACGGCGGCACGTTGACAGGCCCTCGTGACGCGTGCCATATTGATTGCATGAACCTGTTGGACAGCTGGACAGTTGGACAAGAAAAAGTAGTGCGGGTCGGTGCGGCCGAAGCCGTGTTCGCATCTCTTCGAAACGCCATTGAAGCCGGCAAGATCCCTGTGGGTGCACGGCTGGATTCCGAGGCTTCCCTGGCCCAGCTCTACGGGGTAAGCCGATCCATGGTCCGTGAAGCACTGAAGTCGTGCAATGCGCTCGGTCTGACGGCAACGTTCACGGGCAAGGGCACCTTCGTCATCGCGGACCGGGTTGTGCAGGACCTGAAGCTCGGCAAGTATTCCGCCCGGGACCTGGTGGAGGCGCGGCCCCACATTGAAGTACCTGCCGCTGCCCTTGCCGCCGAACGCCGGACTGCTGAAGACGTGGAGGCACTACGCGAAATTCTCGAGGCCATGTCGGACGAAGACGATCTCCAGCAGTGGATCCTTCTTAACGCTGAATTCCACGCCACCATCGCCCGGTGTAGCGGCAACGGCGTCTTTGTGGGCGTCCTGACGGACATCCGCGAAGCCATGGGCGACCAGTCGAATACCCTGAACCTCGTAGCTGACCGGCGCAAGGAATCCGACCGGGAACATGCCCGCATTTTCGCTGCCATTGAACGCGGGTCCGCGCAAGAAGCGTCGAGGGCCATGACGCGCCACCTGCACGGGGTGGAGTGCGCGTTGGGCAGCCTCGTGCCCGGCGGCGAGAACTGACCGACGATCGCCGTCTCTGATACGTCCGCGCTGCCCATGCCGCGGCGCTGACCGCGGCCGGCGGTAGCCTCAATTTGGATTGCCCCAGGGCCACTCAGCTGCCGCCATGGCCATGCCCGGTCGCTGCGCAACTCGAAACGCTACTATTCCCGCATTTGCGCTCGGCATGCCATAGACCATGCCCACAGCACACCTATTTTGCCGTCCAATCCCGTCAACGAAGCCGTGAGGACCCCTTGACCATCACCATCCCCGCCCCTGACCTGGCTGTCCGTTCCGAGCATGATCTGCTCGGTGACCGTGACATCCCCGCCGCCGCGTACTGGGGCGTGCACACCCTCCGCGCCGTGGAGAACTTCCCCATCACCGGACAGCCGCTCTCCACCAACATGCACCTGGTCCGCGGCCTCGCCGCCGTCAAACTCGCCGCCGCCCGCACCAACCACGAACTCGGCCTCCTGGACCCCGAACGGGCCGCCGCCATCGAAACCGCCTGCACCGACGTCATGAACGGGCACCTGGCCGACCAGTTCGTCGTCGACGTCATCCAGGGCGGCGCCGGAACCTCCTCAAACATGAACGCCAACGAAGTCATCGCCAACCGGGCACTGGAAATCCTCGGCCACCCCAAAGGCGACTACACCCGCCTGCACCCCAACGACCACGTCAACCTCTCCCAGTCCACCAACGACGTCTACCCGACAGCGGTGAAACTCGGCACCATCTTCGCCGCCCGCGAACTCCTCTCAGCCCTCGCCGAACTCGAAGAGGCCTTCGCCGCCAAAGCCCTCGAATTCCGCACCGTCGTCAAAATGGGCCGCACCCAACTCCAGGACGCCGTCCCCATGACCCTCGGCCAGGAATTCGGCACCTACGCCGTGACCATCGGCGAGGACCGGCTCCGCCTGGCCGAAGCCGACCTGCTCATCCACGAA
Organism: Arthrobacter sp. NPDC056691; assembly: GCF_042791415.1. Taxonomy (NCBI): domain Bacteria; kingdom Bacillati; phylum Actinomycetota; class Actinomycetes; order Micrococcales; family Micrococcaceae; genus Arthrobacter; species Arthrobacter sp. NPDC056691. The sequence continues at coordinate 111,462 of NZ_JBHTXX010000003.1, read as the reverse complement.
ATCAACCTCGGCGCCACCGCGATCGGCACCGGCCTGAACGCCCCCGCCGGCTACGCCGACACCGCCTGCCGGCACCTGGCCGACATCACCGCACTGCCCCTCGTCACCGCCGTGGACCTCATCGAGGCCACCCAGGACGTCGGCGCGTTCGTGCACCTCTCCGGCGTGCTCAAACGCGTCGCCGTCAAACTCTCCAAAATCTGCAACGACCTCCGCCTGCTCTCCTCCGGCCCCCGAGCCGGCCTCGGCGAGATCAACCTTCCCGCCGTGCAGTCCGGATCCTCCATCATGCCCGGCAAAATCAACCCGGTCATCCCCGAAGTCGTCTCCCAGGTCGCCTACGAGGTCATCGGCAACGACGTCACCATCACCATGGCCGCCGAAGCCGGCCAGCTCCAGCTCAACGCCTTCGAACCGGTCATCGTCCACAGCCTGCACAAGAGCATCACCCACCTCGAAGCAGCCTGCCGCACCCTCACCACCCGCTGCGTCCGCGGCATCACCGCCAACACCGAACACCTCCGCCTCACCGTGGAACAATCCATCGGCCTGGTCACCGCCCTCAACCCCCACCTCGGCTACACCACCGCCACCGCCATCGCCCAGGAAGCCCTCGCCACCGGCCGCGGCGTCGCCGAACTCGTCCTCGAACACGCCCTGCTCACCGAAACCCAGCTCCAGGAACTCCTCAGCCCCGAACGCCTGGCCAACCTCAGCAAATAATCCCCACCTGCCGGGTTCCCGCAACCGCCGGTTGAGCCCGCCGAACCCAGGTCAAGCTCAACCAACGACCCCAGCCCCGCCCGATCAGGGCGCCGGGGCACGCCGTCGTGCCCAAAATCCCAACCGACCACGGAGAAAACGGAACCCGATGACGAGATCCGTTCCAACACCGGGCCCCAGGCCCGGCCGCTACGCAAGGACTGAGTATGAAAAACAAATCAACAATGTGGATTCTGGCAGCGCTCGTGTTCGGAATCCTCAGCGGCCTGCTATTCCACTGGCTCCTGCCGGGTGACGCGCGCGAATCCGTCGTGACTGTCCTCGACACCGTCACGCACATGTTCCTGAACCTCATCAAGATGATCATCGCCCCGCTCATCTTTGCCACTCTGGTCTCCGGCATCGCAGGAGCGGCCAAATCCGCCGGGGTGGGCAAGCTCTTTGGCCGCTCGATGATCTGGTTCCTGTCCGCCTCGGCCCTGGTGGGCGCCTTCGGTTTCATCACGGCCCACGTACTCAACGTCGGTGACGGCCTCCATCTGGTGCCGGGCGGTGGCGCGGGGATGGAAACGAAGGCCCTCGATTACCAGGAGTTCATCACCCACATCATCCCCACCAGCGTTTTCGCCGCCCTCACGGAAAACAACCCGCTCCAGATCCTCGTCTTCGGCGCCCTCTTCGGCATCGCGCTGCTGAACCTTCGGAAGAAGGGCCGCTCCTCCATTGCTGATGCCATCGATGAGCTGATGGGCGTCATGCTGAAGGTCACCGGGTATGTGATGCTGGCGGCACCCGTGGGCGTATTCGCCGGCATCGCGGCAGCGTTCACCGCACAGGGCCTCGACGCGTTTGCCACCTACGCATCATTCATCGGCGGCTTCTACGTCTCCCTCTCCGCCCTGTGGGTCATCATGGTCGGCGTCGCCGTCGCATTCCTTGGACGGGCCGCCTTCCGCCTGGTCCGGATAGTCCGTGAGCCCATGGTCATCGCGTTCGCCACGTCCAGCAGTGAAGCCGCCCTGCCCAAGCTCATTGAAGGCCTCACCAGGTTCGGCATCGAGAAGCGCACCACTGGTTTCGTATTGCCCTTGGGTTACTCGTTCAACGTTGACGGTTCCATGATGTACATGACCTTCGCATCGGTGTTCCTGATCAACGCCTACGGCATCGATATGGATCTGGGCCAGCAGATCGCGATGACCGCAATGCTCCTGCTCAGCAGCAAAGGCATGGCCGGCGTGCCGCGCGGCTCGCTCGTGGTGGTCGCCGCCGTCGTCCCTGCCTTCGGCATCCCTGCCGCAGGCATTGGTGTCCTGCTGGTGATCGATCAACTGCTGGACATGGGCCGCACCGCAACCAACATCCTGGGAAATGCCATCGCCACCGCAGTCATCGGCCGGAATCACGACAAGGTTGCGCCCCAAGAGGCCCCGCTCCCGGAGCGGGACGAGCAGGACGCCAAGGTGCTGGAGACATCGATTCACTGATGGGCTGGCCCAGCTGGCCGAGCCTGTGCCGATTCAGCAACGCACCGCCGCAGGCATCACGGGATGAAGCCCCCGACTAGGTAGCACATCAGGGCGTTCCCAGCACTGGGAACGCCCTGATCTGCTACTTAGTGGGGCGGCCACGAGTCTTCGGACCGTTGACATGTGACTAAATGGTCACCTATCGTTAATCCCGTGGACGCCGTATTCAAGGCCCTCGCCGACCCCATCCGCCGGGACCTGCTGGACGCGCTCTTCCGCGAGGACGGCCAGACCCTGGGTGCCCTGGAGGCGCGGTTCCAGATCACCCGTTTCGGCGTCATGAAACACCTGAGGATCCTGGAGGAAGCCGGCCTCGTGGTGACCCGGCGCCGCGGCCGCGAGAAACTGCACTTCCTCAATCCGGTGCCCATCAGGCTCGTCCACGACCGGTGGGTGAGCAAATATGCAGAACCATGGGCCGCTGCGCTCAGCGACCTCAAGACCCGATTGGAAAGTCCCATGGAAAAGATTTTCGAAATCTACATCAAGACCACTCCGGAACGGCTCTGGGAGGCCATCACGGACAGCGATATCCGCAGCAAGTACCAGTTCGGGAACACGCTGAAGTCGGACTGGACGCCGGGCTCCCGCTTCGAGATGGGCAACCCCAAGGCCGGGGAACTCCTGGGCGAGGGCGAAAACCTGGAGGTCGATCCCCCGCGCCGGCTGGTGCAGACCATGCGCGCGCTCTGGGGCGAGGACGTCAAGGCAGAGGGCACCTCCCGGGTCACCTGGGAGATCGAGCCCGTGGGCGAGGACTCCTGCCACCTCACTGTCACGCACGACCAGCTCCGCGAAGGCGCCAACGAACAGCTCTACGGCGGCTGGCCGATGATCCTCTCCGGATTGAAGACCTGGATCGAGACCGGGCAGCAGCTCACCACGCCGGGCTCGCTGATGTACGGCTGAGCAGGGACCCGGTCAGGCACCCCAGCCCCCGCCTGCCCAACTGACTCGCATTTGTTGTCGTTTTGAGCCTTGAAAACGACAACAAGTGCGAGTCAGTTGGGGAAGGCTGGGTAGGGTTGATTCCAAGCGCTCCCCCGAATCACATTCAGGAAAGAGGCAGCATGGAAGTTCCCCCTATCGTCTGGATCCTCACGATCGCCGGAATCGTCGCGCTCCTGGCCTTCGATTTCTTCTTCCACGTCCGCAAGGCACACACCCCGTCCCTGAAGGAATCCGCCACGTGGTCGGCCATCTATGTGGGCATGGCCCTCGTGTTCGGCCTCGGCATCTGGCTCTTCGGCGGCTCCAAGATGGGCACCGAGTACTTCGCCGGCTATGTGACGGAGAAGGCGCTGTCCGTGGACAATCTCTTCGTCTTCCTCATCATCATGGCCAGCTTCAAGGTGCCCCGCGCCGACCAGCAGAAGGTGCTCCTGTTCGGCATCGTCTTCTCGCTGCTCGCCCGGACCGGCTTCATCTTCCTCGGCGCCGCCCTGATCAACAGCTTCGCCTGGGTGTTTTACATCTTCGGGCTGATCCTGCTCATCACCGCCGGCAACCTGCTCAAGCCGGACAACCACGACGACGACAGTGAAACCCTGGTGGTCCGGCTCGCCAGGAAATTCCTGCCCGCCTCCGAGCATTTCGACGGCGACAAGCTCTTCACCGAGGTTGACGGCAAGAGGGTCCTCACCCCGATGCTCCTGGTGATGGTGGCCATCGGCGCGACGGACATCCTCTTCGCGCTCGACTCCATTCCGGCCATCTTCGGCCTGACGCAGAACGTGTTCATCGTGTTCACGGCGACCGCGTTCTCGCTCATGGGCCTGCGGCAGCTGTTCTTCCTGATCGACGAACTCCTCGACCGCCTCATCTACCTCTCCTACGGCCTTGCCGCCATCCTTGGCTTCATTGGGGTGAAGCTGATCCTGCACGCCCTGCACGAGAACAACCTGCCGTTCATCAACGACGGCGAACACGTGAACGTCCTCGAGATCAGCACCGGCCTGTCGCTCACCGTGATCCTCGGCGTACTCGCCGTCACCATCATCGGGTCCCTGCTCAGCCCCAAGGGCAAAGCCAAGACCATGGTCTCGGGCGCGAAGCGGCACGCCACCACCTACGTGGACCTCAACTACGAGACGGACATTGCCGAACGCGAGCGGATCTTCGACAAGCTGGTCCGGGAGGAGCAGGAACTGAAGAAACTCCCGGAGAAGTACAAGCGGCTCATCCGGAACGAAACCGAGTTCATGGACCTCATCCGCCAGGCCCACACTGAGCACGACCAGGCACTCGAGCGCGCCGGCGAGAAATAGCCCTCAAACAGCAACGCGGAGTCAGCCGTCAGCCAGCCGTGCCGCTTCCCGCGCCAGGTCAGTGATCCGCTGCCAGTCCCCACTTTCGACGGCGGCGCGCGGCGTCAGCCAACTTCCCCCGACGCAGCTGACGTTGGGCAGCTTGAGGTAGTCCGGCGCCGTCGCCAGGCTGATGCCGCCGGTGGGGCAGAACGTCACCTGCGGGACGGGTGCGCCGATGGCCGCCAGGTACGACGGTCCGCCGGCAGGGCCTGCCGGGAAGAACTTCATGGTGTCCAGCCCGCGTTCCAGCACGGCCATCACCTCGCCCACCGTGGCCACGCCCGGAAGTACCGGAAGCCCGAGGGACAGCATGTGGTCCAGCAGCGACGGCGTCACGCCGGGGCTGACCAGGAACTGCGCGCCCGCGGCCACGGCGGCGTCGGCCTGGCCGGGCGTGAGGATGGTGCCCGCGCCCACCAGGATGTCCGGGACCTCGTTGGCGATCGCCTTCAGCGAGGTGAGCGCCGTGTCGGTCCGCAGGGTGAGCTCGATGATCCGGACGCCGCCGTCCGCCAGGGCCCGGGCAACGGGAACCGCGTGCTGAGGCTCCTCGATGGTCACCACGGGGATGACCGGGGAAACGTTCAGAACGCTGGTGGCGTCAGCCATGGTTGATCTCTTTTCTCAGGCCGTCCAGCCCGTGCGTGTCGATAATGCTGTACCAGTGGATGAGGAGGCCGGCGAATCCGGCGTGCGCTCCGAGTTCGGGCTCGAAGACACTGCGGCAGCCCAGCAGCGCGGGGACCACGACGGCGGCGGACCGCGATGCCGGCAGGGCGGCGTGGAGTTCGGCGGCCAGCGGATCGTCCAGTTCGTCTGCCGGCGTGGTGGCCACGTGCCGCATCCAGGCAGCGACGGCGAGCGCCGCCCACCGCGGTTCGCGGCCGGCGTCGAGGTTTCCGCGCACGGTGCTGAGCAGGCGCAGGCCGATCTTCTGTGACCCGTCACTGCCCACCTTGGCCGTGGTGTGGCCGAGCGCGGGGTTGGCGAAGCGCTTCAAAACCTGGGCGCAGTACTCATCCGCGTCGAGCCCTTCCGGGAGCTGGATGGTGGGCAGGACGTCCTCGGCCATCATGCGCCGGGCAGCGGTGAAGAACGCGTCATCCCCCACGGCGTCGCTGATGGTCTCCTTGCCGGCGGCGAGGCCGAGGTACGCCAGCAGCGAATGGCTCGCATTCAGCAGCCGCAGCTTGGCCGCCTCCCAGGCCGCCACGTCGCTGCTGAACAGGGCGCCGGCGTCCTCCCAGCGCGGGCGGTCCGCGGCAAAGTTGTCCTCGATGACCCACTGCATGAACGGCTCGGCCACCACGGCGGCCTCGTCGCGCAGTCCAAGTTCACGTTCGACGGCGTCCAGGTCACCCGCCGTCATGGCCGGCACCATCCGGTCCACCATGGTGCTGGGAAACGTGACGTTCGCGTCCAGCCAGGTGGTGAGTGGTTCGGCTTCCTCGCGCGGCAGTGCGGCGGCGAAGGCGTGGACCAGTTTCCGGGTCAGTTCGCCGTTTCCGGGAAGGTTGTCGCACGAGACCACGGTGATCGGCCCGGCGCCGGTTCGCGAACGCTGCTGGAGCCCCCGGGCGATCTGCCCGATGGCCGTGAGCGGGGCACGGCCATCCAGGTCAGCCTGAACTTCCGCATCCTCAAGATTGAGCGAGCCGGTGCGGGGATCGATCCGGTAGCCCTTCTCCGTGATGGTCAGCGTGACCACCAGCGTCTCCCGCGCGGCGATACGGTCCACCACAGCGGCCGGGTTGTCCCGTCCGGAGACGGCGTTAACGATGCTGGACACCACGCGGAGCGGCGCCGCACCTTCTCCCCGCTCCGTCACTGTGAAGAGCCCGTCCTGCGGAGCGAGCTGCCGCGCCACAGTGTCCGAGCGCTGCGTTACGCCCGTGATCCCCCAATTGGGTTCTCCGCTGGCCAGCATGGCGTTCTCGGTGAAGACGGCGGTGTGGGCGCGGGCAAAGGCGCCCAGGCCCAGGTGCACGATGCCGGGCTTGAGTTTGTCCCGCTGCAGCGGGGGCTGATGGCCGCTGCTGCCCAGATTGGCACTGCTCAGGCGTGCGATGACAGCTCTCCTTCGGATGTCCTGCCGGAAGGGACAGACAGTGCGTGGGCCCGGGTCTGTTCGAAGCTCGGAATGAAGCCCGTGCCGCCCCTGCCGCCCACCACGAGCGACGCCGCTGCCGCGCCATACCGGGCGGCCTCGGAAAGGCTGTCGCCGAGCACCAGCCGCGCGGTGAGCGTTCCCACGAAGGCGTCGCCCGCCCCGGTCTGGTCCACCACGGCAGGAGCAGGAATGGCGTCGATCCATGCCGGCCCGGCGTCGCTTTCCAGCTGGATTCCCTCGGCCCCGCAGGTCACCGCGACGTTGGCGGTGCCGAGCGAGCGCAGCTTCCCGGCCGCCTCGGCGGGCGAGGACGTGGCCAGCAGCGCCGACGTCTCCCCCGGGAAGGACGGCGTCACCAGGAACGCCTTCGGTGCCAGCTCAAATACGGCCGCCGTCGCGTCCTCCACGGAGGTGAGCCGCGGCCGGTAGTTGGGATCGAAGACAAAGCGGCGGGACACCTCTGCTGCCCTGAAGACGGCGGCGCGGGAGCTGGCCGAGATGGCGCAGGCGATGCCGCCCGCGATCACGGCGCCGGCGGCCGCGAACACGTCGGGGTCCACGTCGTCCGGCCCCAGGGTGGAGCCGACGCTGCCGCTGCGCGCGTAGGAGAACTCGCGCTGCCCGTCGGGGTCGCAGTGCACCAGGTACGCGCCCTGCTGTCCGGGGCGGAACTTCAGGAGTTCGGCGGAGATGCCAAGTTCGGCGATCCTGGCAGCGACCGCCTGGCCGAGGTCGTCGTCGGGCAGTACTGCCAGCAGCGCGGTGCGGGCACCGGCCGCAGCGGCAGCCGCAGCGACGTTCAGCGCGTCGCCGGATATGCCGAGCTGCGCCGGAACGCCGTGCCCGAACGGGACGTCGGTGGCCACCTCGAGGAGGATCTCCCCCATGGCGACGACGTCAAACGGCGGTGCTTCAGTCGGGTTAGTCACCAGTCATGCACCGACCCGTCGAGCCGGCGGTTGATGGGCAGGTACTTCGGGTCGAACGGGAACGCGGCCGCCGCCTCCTCATCGAACTGGACGCCGAGGCCGGGCGCGTCACCGGGGTGCATGTAGCCGTCGGTGAAGGAGTAGGACGTCTTGAACACCTCGTTGGCGGGGTCGCGGTGGCCCATGTATTCCTGGACGCCGAAGTTGGGGATGCTCATGTCCACGTGCAGCGCGGCGGCGAAGGACACCGGCGAAAGGTCGCCCGCGCCGTGCGAGCCCGAGCGGACGCCGTACAGGTCAGCCAGCGAGAAGATGCGGCGCAGGTGCGTGATGCCGCCGGCGTGCGAGACGGACGTGCGGATGTAGTCGATCAGCCGCTCAGTGATCAACTGCTGGCAGTCCCAGATCGAGTTGAACACCTCGCCGACGGCGATCGGCGTCGTCGTGTGCTGGCGGATCAGGCGGAACGCGGACTGGTCTTCGGCCGGCGTGGGGTCCTCGATCCAGAACGGGCGGAACGGCTCCAGCGAGGAACCCAGCCGGCCGGCCTCGATCGGCGTCAGCCGGTGGTGCACATCGTGCAGGACGTGCACGCCGTAGCCGAACTGTTCCCGCACGTGGGCCATCATCTTCGGCGCGAAGTCCAGGTACGCCGTCGTCTCCCACAGGTCCTCCTGCGGGATGTTGCCGCTGGCGGGTTCGTAGGTCCTGCCGTCCACCGGCGCGATCCCGTAAGTCTTCTCCAGACCCGGCACGGCAGCCTGCGCGCGGATGGCCTTGTAGCCGAGGTCCAGGTGGTGCTGGAAGTCGGCACTGAGGTCCTCCAGCGAGGATCCGCTGGCGTGGCCGTAGACCATGACGCCCTCCCGGGCCGCGCCGCCCAGCAGCTCGTACACCGGCATGCCGGCGGCCTTGCCCTTGATGTCCCAAAGTGCGACGTCGATAGCGGCGATCGCGGTCATGGTCACCGGCCCGCGGCGCCAGTAGGCACCCTTGTAGAAGTACTGCCACGCGTCCTCGATGCGGCGGGCGTCGCGGCCGATCAGCAGCGGGCAGAGGTGCTCGGACAGGTAGGACGCCACAGCCAGTTCACGTCCGTTGAGGGTGGCGTCGCCGATGCCGGTAATCCCGTCCTCGGTTTCGATAACGAGCGTGACGTAATTCCGTCCTGGCGACGAAACCACTACGCGTGCGTCGGTGATCTTCACTGGTTGATCCTTCTTATGTCTGGGTGGGAGGCAAGTAGCTCGCAGTAGATGTCGTTTTGAGGGCTCAAAACGACATCTACTGCGAGTCAGTTGGGTGAGGAGAGGCGGAGCATGACCTTGCTGCTGCCGGCGGCCGGATCCGCGGAGATCCGCATTGCTTCCGCGGCCTGGTCGATGCCGAACTTGTGGGTGATGACGGATGCGACGTCCAGGCCGTCGGACATGGCCTTGAGCGCGTCGGTGATCTCGTCCGCGAACCGGTAGGAGCCGATCCAGGTGATCTCGCGGGTCACGAGGTCCCCGAGCGCGGCCGGGGCGGGGGCTCCGGGCAGGTTGCCCACCTGGACGATGGTGCCGCCCCGGGCGGTGGCCCGGAGGATGCCGCCCAGCACGGCGGGAATGCCGGTTGCTTCAAACACCAACTCCACGTCCTCCGGCAGCGTTCCGCCGTCGGAGAGGTTGCGGATCTCGTCCGCGCCCATGGCAGTTGCGATCCGCAGCGAGGCGTCGTTGATGTCCGTGGCGATGACGGTCCGTGCGCCGGCGTACTTGGCGGCGGCGATCACCAGGGATCCGATCGGGCCGGCGCCGTTGACCAGCACGTCGCGGCCGGCGAGGTCACCGGCGCGGCTGACCGCGTGAAGGGCGACGGCGAGGGGTTCAGCAAGTGCCCCGCGGAGGGTGTCCACGCCATCAGGAAGGGGACGGATCTGCGACGCGCGGACCAGCTTCCGTTCGCTGAAGCCGCCGTCGGTGTGCGGATCGAAAGCCGCGGAACCGAAGTACCGGATCCGGGGGTACAGGTTGGTCCGGCCGCTCAGCCGTTCCGGCATGATCCCGTCCCCCACGAGTTCGGCGGGATGGACGGTGACCGGCTGGCCGACGTCGAGGTTTTCGACGCCGTCGCCGAGCTGCGCGATCCGGCCGGCCACCTCGTGGCCCAGGACCAGCGGGGACTTCAGCTGCGCCGTTCCGGAGGCGCCGTGGCGCCAGTAGGAAAGGTCGGATCCGCAGATCCCGCCCCATTCGACGTCGAGGACAACCTCCCCCGGCCCGGCGACGGGCTCGGGGCGTTCGTCGATGCGGAGGTCGTTGGCGCCGTGGACGACTACCGCTTTCATGCGGCGTCTTCCAGGCGGACCAGGTCGCGGCCGCGGACTTCGGGGCCAACAGTTGCGGCGACCAGCGTGATCAGCGAGTAGCCGATGAGCATGGCGGCCAGCGGCCACCAGTGCCCGGTGACGGCGGTCAGCGTGGCGGCGAGGATCGGGCCGATGGCAGTGGCGAGGATGCCGCCGATTTCCTTGGCCAGGGCGAGCTGGGTGAAGCGGGTGCGGGCTCCGAAGAACTCGGCCATGGTGACGCTCTCCATCGAGAAGAGCTCAGTACGCCCAGGTTCAGGCCGGCGACGACGGCGATGGTGACGAGGGTGGGGTTGCCGCTGGTGACCATGAGCATCATGGGAATCGCGAAGACTGCGGTGATGGCGCTCAGGATGATGTAGAGGGGCCGGCGGCCGAAGCGGTCGCCCAGGAGGCCGATCAGCGGGATGGTGGCGAAGCCGATGATCGAGCCGATCATGATGGCCGTGGTGCCGACGGACTTGTTCATGAGCAGGACCGTGGCGAGGTAGCCGATGAGGAAGGTCTGGATGAGGCCGGAGTTGCCGGCCTGCCCGAACCGGAGGCCGAGGGCGATCAGGAAGGACTTGCCCTTGCGCTGGTGCAGTGCGGCTTCGATCGTGCTGGTGGACTGGCTCTTGTGCTTGGGCTGGTCTGCTTCGTTTGCTGCGGACGTGTTTGCGTCGGCGGCGAGGTCGCGCTTGGCGAGTGCGACGCCGTCGACAACGTCCTCACGCTGTTCGAAGACCGGGCTCTCCTTGAGGGAGCGGCGGATCCAGACGGCGAAGATCATCAGCAGGAAGCTGGCAAGGAACGGCAGGCGCCAGCCCCAGGTCAGCAGCTGGTCCTCGGAGAGTACCGCCACCAGGATGGCCCAGAGCGCGGAGGCGGCGAGGGTACCGGAGTTGGTGCCCAGGCAGACGAGCGAGGAGATCAGGCCGCGGCGGCGGGCCGGGGCGTATTCCGCCAGCATCACGGTGGCGCCGGCGATTTCCGCGCCGGCAACCAAAGCCCTGGATCAGTCGCAGTGCCACGAGCAGGATGGGCGCCCAGATGCCCACCATGGCGTAGGTGGGCAGCACACCGATGAGCGTGGTGGACGCGCCCATCAGGGCGATGGTGATGAAGAGGACCTTCTTGCGGCCGATCCGGTCACCCATGCGGCCGAAGTAGACGGCGCCGACCAGGCGTGCCACGTAGCCGACGCCGTAGGTTGCCATCGCCGCGATGAGGCCGATGACCGGGCTGACGTCGGGGAAGAAGATCTTGTTGAAGACAATGGCCGCGGCCAGCGAGTAGAGCTGGAAGTCCATGAATTCCATGGCCGTTCCCAGCCAGCCGGAGACCGCCACCTTCGCGAGGTCGCGGGTGGTCCTTGTTTCGGTCTTGGCGGTGGGCGGTGCAATGCTCTCGGTCATCAGTTGCTCCTTTGCAGGCGATGAAGAAGGGGGTTCTGCCTGAATATGGCCGGTTGGGTGGACAGGAGAGCTGTCCTGCGGCCGCTACTGACTACCATACAAGCACTACCATTCTAGTTTGTCAACGGTGGCTACACTGGATGCATGGCAACCGGCAAACCCGAAAAAGGGCAGTCTCCGCGGCTTTCCGTGCGGGACCAGACACTGGATACGCTCCGGCGTCGCATCATCTCCCTGCAGCTCCCGCCCGGCGAGCCGCTGTCCGAGAACGAGCTCGCCCAGGAACTCGGCGTCAGCCGGACGCCGGTGCGCGAAAGCCTCATCCTGCTGCGCGAAGAAGGGCTGGTGCAGGTCTTCCCGCAGATCGGCTCGTTTGTCTCGCTCGTGGACCTGGGCCGCGTGGCTGAGGCCCAGTTCGTCCGCGTGGCCATCGAATGCGCCTCCCTGAAGGACGCAGTGGTCGACGCCACGGGGCTCGCTGGGCTGCGCGGGATCCTGGCCGCGCAGCGCGAGGCGGAAGCCGCCGGCGACGTCGAGGAGTTCTTCCGGCTAGACGAGGCCTTCCACCGCGAGCTCCTCCGCTTGGCCGGTCACGAGTCCGCCTGGACCGCGGTCAACTCCGCCAAGGCGCACCTCGACCGCGCGCGGCGGCTCAGTCTCATCGACACCCGCCCCGTCTCCACGCTGATCGAACAGCACACCGCCGTGGTGGACGCGCTCGAAGCCAACAACCGCCCCGAAGCCGACAGCTCACTGCGGGTGCACCTGCGCGGCGTGTTCGAGGACGTCAAGCGCATCCAGGCGTCATCGCCCGAGCTATTCTCGGACGGCACAGTCTCGCGGCCGGTCCGGCGCAGCATAGCCCGGCTTTCCTAATCCCCACCGTCTCCCTAACCTGGCAAGCTCGGCCAGGGAACCCTGACGGTGTGGGCCCAAGCAGCCCCGACGGGCCAGCGGCGCCTACGCCTGCTTGACCAGGGCGGCTTCGAGGTTGATCTTCACCTTGTCGCTGACCAGGAGGCCGCCGGCTTCCAGGGCGGCGTTCCAGGTCAGGCCAAACTCCTTGCGGCTGATCTCGGCTTCGGCCGAGAAGCCTGCGCGGGTGGCCCCGAATGGGTCGACGGCCACGCCGGTGAACTCGACCTCCAGCTCAACAGGCTTGGTGATGCCCTTGATGGTGAGGTCGCCGGTCAGCGTGTAGTCCTCGCCGTCGCCGTCGATGTGCGTGCCCTTGAAGGTCATCGCCGGGAACTGTCCGACGTCGAAGAAGTCCTCCCCCTTCACATGCGCGTCGCGGTTGGCGTCACCGGAATCGAAGCTGGCGGTGCTCACGGTGGCATGCAGCGACGAATCGGCCAGGGAGTCCCGCACATGGGCTTCGCCGGTGGCTTCCCGGAACCGCCCCCGGACCTTGCTGATCCCGGCGTGCCGCACGCTGAAGCCGATCTCGCTGTGGGACATGTCGAGTGTCCAGATGCCGGGGGTCAGGCCTGCGGGAAGAGTCATGACGCATCTCCTTTTGAAGGAAAAACCTGCTGGTCAGTGCGATTTCAACACTGGTTTAGCCCGGCAGTGAAGTCAAGGATGAGAACCTTCACCAAAGACTCCTAGCCAATTTTCAGGAAACGTCTCTAGCCTAGGAGCAGGCCCACCGCGTATCCCCCATCCGGGGTGGTCCTGCCGCTAGGAGAAGCCCCGCAAAGCCGTCAGGCAGTGCGGGGCTCTCTGCGTTTCAGCGCGTCATCCGCGTGGCACCGCGGGCTCCGTCCCGCCGGCCAGTACTATCGACCGTTGAATCGACAGCCAGCGCCACGGGAGTAAACCGCCTTGCACCAAGCACCGCCCCGCAGGAGGAACTGGCTTGCAGCCGGCGCCCTTGCCGCCGCCATCCTGGCCACCACCGCCTGCGGCGGGGTCATCAGCGCAACCCGGCAGCCGTCGTCGGACGCTGTCCCCGGCGGGTCAGCCGGCTACGCGCCCGGCTACGCCGTCAAAGCAGCCGACCTCCTCGCCAGCCTGCCCGTCAAGGGCCGCGCCCCGAAGACGGGCTACGACCGGGAGGAGTTCGGGCCCGCCTGGTCCGACACGGACCACAACGGCTGCGACACCCGCAACGACATCCTCGCCCGGGACCTCACCAAGACCACGCGCAAGCCGGGAACTAACAGCTGCATCGTCCTGACCGGCTCCCTGGCTGATCCGTACACGGCCACCACCATCGCCTTCACCCGCGGCAGCAAAACCAGCAGCGCCGTCCAGATCGACCACGTCGTCGCCCTCAGCGACGCGTGGCAGAAGGGCGCCCAGCGCCTCAGCAAGGCTCAGCGGACCGCTTTGGCGAACGATCCCCTGAACCTGCTGGCCGTTTCCGGCCCCGCCAACCAGCAGAAGTCCGACGGCGACGCCGCCACCTGGCTGCCCGGCAGCCGCGCCTACCGCTGCCCGTACGTCGCGCGGCAGATTTCGGTCAAGGCGAAGTACAAGCTGTGGGTGACCCAGGCAGAACGCACCGCCATGTCCTCCGTCCTGGCCCAGTGTGGCGGCACTGTCGCTGGCGGCAAGTAGTCGCCGCTCAGCCCCAGTTCGGCTCCTCGGCCGCCGGCGGGTAGTCGTCCTCGTCGCTTCCGGGCGTGCCGGTGGCCTGTTCAAGGGCGTCAGCCTCGGCCGATTGGTCGGCGGAGAGGTCCGGGGCCGCGGCCGGGCCGTTGGACCTCAGCGGAGTCCTCTGCTCCAGGGCATCCGCCTCGGGAACGTCTTCCGGCAGCGGCCCCTGTTCCTCGTCCCCGGACTCCCCGCCCGCCGTCTGGCGCTGTTCGAACGCGTCGACCTCCGGGACCTCGAGCGGTGTTTCGTCAGGTTGGCTGTTCATGGATCTCCTCCTCCGGCTGGGTCGGTTGTTCCATGAGTCTGGCCCTACTCCATGACGACGGCAATGGGCCGCATGCTGCCCAGCCCCCAGGCCGGAACTGCATGCGGCCCGCACCGCTGCCCTGCGTCAGCTCCGTCGCTGCGTCAGCTGAGGTATCCGTTCGGGTTCAGCACGTACTTCGTGGCGGCGCCGGCGTCGAACTCGGCGTAGCCCTTCGGTGCCTCGTCCAGCGGAATCGGCTTCGCGTTGACGTTCTTGGCGATGTGCACGCGGTCGTTGAGGATGGCCATCATCAGCTGCCGGTTGTACTTCATCACCGGACACTGGCCCGTGGTGAAGCTCAGCGACTTTGCCCAGCCCGTGCCGAGGCTCAGGCTCAGGGCACCCTTCTTGGCAGCCTCGTCAATGCCTCCCGGATCACCCGTCACGTACAGCCCCGGAATGCCCAGTGCGCCGCCGGCCGCCGCGATGTCCATCAGGGAATTCAGCACGGTCGCCGGAGCCTCCTGCGCATCTTGGCCGTGGCCCTTCGCCTCGAAGCCCACGGCGTCCACGCCGCAGTCCACCTCGGGCACGCCGAGGATCTGTTCGATCTGCTCGGCCGGGCCGCCCTTGCTGAGGTCCACCGTCTCGCAGCCGAAGCTGCGGGCCTGCGCCAGCCGGTCGCTGTTCATGTCGCCCACAATTACGACGGCGGCACCCAGCAGATGCGCGCTCGTCGCCGCTGCCAGCCCAACGGGACCGGCACCCGCAACGTACACGGTGGAGCCGACGCCGACCCCCGCCGTCACGGCGCCGTGGAAGCCCGTGGGGAAGATGTCCGAGAGCATGGCGAGATCCAGGATCTTCTCCATGGCCCTGTCCTTGTCCGGGAACTTGAGCAGGTTCCAGTCCGCGTACGGCACCAGGACGTAGTTGGCCTGGCCTCCCACCCAGCCGCCCATGTCCACATAGCCGTACGCGCTGCCCGGCCGGTCCGGGTTCACGTTGAGGCAGATGCCGGTCTTGCGCTCCTTGCAGTTCCGGCACCGGCCGCATGAAATGTTGAACGGCACCGAGCAGATGTCCCCGACCTTGATGAATTCGACGCCGGGCCCGACCTCCACCACCTCACCGGTGATTTCGTGGCCCAGCACCAGGTCCGGTGGCGCCGTGGTCCTGCCGCGGACCATGTGTTGGTCCGAGCCGCAGATGTTGGTGGCCACAGTCTTGATAATGGCGCCGTGGGGAACCTGGCGCCCCACGTTGGCCGGGTTTACGCCCGGCCCGTCCTTAAGTTCAAAAGTGGGGTAGTCGATATCGATGACTTCCACCTTGCCGGGTGCCTTGTAGGCAACGGCTTTGTTCCCTTCCATCTCTTTCCTCCTGGCGTCACGGACCCTTCCCGGGAAGGGCCGGCGGTGATTCATGAGTGATGTGATGCGCCCTCCAGGGCATTCCCCAGAAAGGCCGGACGTCTCCGTCGGGGCCTTATAGGTGGAGGGTCCTGCCAGTCTAGAACGGCGTCCGCAAGGGGTCCATGGGGCGCCGGCGGGAATTGAGAGCAAACACTCATGGCGTTGGTTCGGCTCTCCGGGGCTGCCTTGCGGACTCAGGTGATGTCCCGGCGGGGACCCTGCCGGCACCCGCAGGACCCTTCCGGCAATTACGTCAATTACGCAACACAATTGGGTCTTTTTGATCCGGCCCATCCGGCCTACGTTGGGAACAGCGAGTCGCCCAGCCGGGGCGTCCGAAGCCTTGGAGGAATCCCATGAGCACGCATGTAGCCGATTGCAGCGTCACCAACTGCTCCTTCAACGACCACTCCGAATGTAACGCCGAGGCCATCACGGTTGGCGGCAGCACTGACCATGCCTCGTGCGCCACGTTCATCGACACCGGCATCCATGGCGGCCTTCCGAAGGTCCTCGCCGGCGTCGGCGCATGCCAGCGTGCCGAATGCGTCCATAACGACCACCTCATGTGCAAGGCACCCGAAGTCCATGTTGGCCCCGGCCCGGACAACGCCGACTGCCTCACCTACTCGCACAACGGCAAGCAGCCCGTCTCCTAACCCGCGCATCCACTAACCTGCGCAGGCCTGCAGGGTTCCCATTGGCCCGGCTCCCGGCCGCTTCGGCGTGATTGTCATAGCCTCTTGCTAGATTCAAATCAGCGCACCGGGAACTGTCCCGGAGCGAGGCTGCCAATGGGGAGGCCCCATGTTCCTGCTCAACCCAACAACGCCGGGAGCACCAGCGGATCTGGTGTTCTCAGCCAGCGACCTCGTGGCCGCAAGTGAGTGCGAATACCGCACGCTCCGGATCCTGGACGAGAAGCTGGGACGCTCCCCCAAAGCCGATTTCCCGGCCGACGAGATGCAGGCTCGGGCAGGCAAGCTGGGCGACGTCCACGAGCACAAGGTACTCGCCGGCCTCATTCACGACTTCGGCTCGTGGGACGCGTCGCGGGGCACCGGGGTCTACTGCGTGGACCGCGGAACGACGGACCGCGCCGACCTGGCGGACAAGGCCAAGGAAACCGCAACCGCCCTCCGAACCGGAGCCGACGTCGTCTTCCAGGCCACCTTCTTCGACGGCGAATTCCTCGGCTACGCGGACTTCCTGGTGCGGGAGGAGTCTGAGCTGGCCGGCAATGACCTGGCTGGCGGCCACGGTGGCGCCCAGCGGTATGCGGTCTGGGACACCAAGCTGGCGCGGCATGCCAA
This sequence comes from Arthrobacter sp. NPDC056691, assembly GCF_042791415.1. Classification (NCBI taxonomy): domain Bacteria; kingdom Bacillati; phylum Actinomycetota; class Actinomycetes; order Micrococcales; family Micrococcaceae; genus Arthrobacter; species Arthrobacter sp. NPDC056691. The sequence goes on along the minus strand of NZ_JBHTXX010000003.1, from coordinate 94,536 downwards.
GGTGGGAGCACTGCTGCAGCTCGCCGCATATGGCGACCAGTTGATCGCCCTCGGGCTGGAGCCCGCGCCGCGCGTCACCCTGGTGCTCGGAAATATGGAGCGCAGCTCGCACTCACTGGACGATCTGCTGCCGGTATACCGCGAGCGCCGGTCCCGGTTCCGTGCGCTCACCACCGCGCACCGTAGCGGTGAGGCTCCGGTTGCGTGGCTACAGCCCGGAGTCAATTACTGCGGCAGGTGCGACTACTGCGCCGAGCAGGTGGCCGGGCACCGGGACCTGCTGATGGTGGCGGGCATGACCTCCGTCCAACGCAGGAAGCTTGTGGCGGATGGCGTCACCACCATCGATGCCCTCGCTGGACTGCCTCTCCACCTGGCCACGGGTTCGCGGCGGCGCCTGCGGGACCAAGCCAGGATGCAGACCGGGCTGGAAGCAGCCGACGGCTCACGTACCTTCATGAAGGAGGGCCAGCCGCACACGGTCACGTACAGGGTGTTGGCAGATAACGCGCTGGCCGGCATTCCAGCCCCGAGCGACGGCGACATCTTCTTCGACTTCGAAGGCGACCCGCTTTGGCAGGATCCCGCGGGCCAATGGGGCCTGGAGTACCTCTTCGGTGTGGTTGAGGCCCCGCTGCCCACTGACCCGCCGGGCCAGGAACCGGTCTTCCGGCCGTTCTGGGCTCACTCGCGAGCGGGCGAACGGCAGGCGTTCCTGGACTTCCTCGCCTACGTGGAGGAACGCCGGGCAAAGTATCCGGACATGCACGTCTACCACTACGCCCCCTACGAAAAGACGGCCCTGCGCAACCTTTCGCTGAGCCATGTGGCGGGCGAGGATGTGGTGGATTCGTGGCTGCGGGACGGGCTCCTCGTGGACCTCTACGCCACGGTCCGGCATTCACTCCGGATTTCCGAGGCCTCGTACTCCATCAAGAAGCTCGAGCCCCTGTACATGGGAGATAACCTGCGGTCCGGGGACGTCAAGGACGCCGGCGCTTCGGTGGTGGCGTACGCCGCCTACTGCGAGGCACGCGACGCCGGCCCCGAGACGCAGGCAGAGGCGGCTGCCATCCTCGCCTCCATTTCCGACTACAACCAGTACGACTGCCTTTCCACGCTCCGCCTCCGGGACTGGTTGCTGCAGTTGCGTGGTGGTTCGCCTGTGGCTCCTGGCGAGGCCGGCGCCTTGGCGGCGGCCGGAGTAGGGACCACGACTCCCGGCGGGGCGGCGGCGGGCTCCCAGCCGCCGTCGGACGCAGTTGCGGACTCGGAACCTTCGCCGGAGGAAACAGGCCTGCGCGCCTTCCTCGACGCCATTCCGGAGCACCGCGAACTGACGGCCGATGAACAGGCGGTAGCCATGGTCGCGGCGGCCACCGGCTACCACCGCCGGGAGCGCAAACAGTTCTGGTGGGAGCACTTCGACCGCCTCGAATCCGAGGTGGACAGGTGGCGGGACCAGCGCAACGTGTTCATCGTGGAAGCGGCCGAGGTGGTCTCGGACTGGGCGCCACCCACCTCCCGGGCCAGGACCGAGGCCCGCACTCTGCGGCTCACCGGGATCATGAGCGAGGGCTCGGAATTCAAGCCCGGTTCCAAGTGGTTCCGGATGTTCGAGGACCCCCTGCCCGACGGGCTCGGGGAGGTCGACGGCGGGCGGACACCGCGGCGCGCGCCAACAGTCCAGCCAGCTGGTGCTGGCACGGGCGCGGCCAGGTCTTCGGCTGGCGCCGTTGCACCACCCAACGAAGCCACCATGCCGCCCTCACGCGACGGCATTTTCGGCACGCTCGTGGAAGCCGTGGAGGATCATCCCGACCAGCCCGGCCGGACCGTCATCACCATCACGGAAAAGTCCACGGGCAAGGTACCGCCGTATTTCCAGCTGCCCTTGGCGCTGACGGACGACCGCCCCATTGCCACCGTCAGCATCGAGGCCGCGCTGGCGGAACTGGCGCTGCTCGTCGGCTCCTCCCTGCCAGCACTTCCCAAGCATCCCGGGGTGGACATTCTCCGCCGGACGGCACCCCGGCTGGCCGGTCTCCCGCATCTGCCTGCAGTAGGCGCGGACGACGCGGGCCACGCCGACTACGTCTCTGCCATTGCCCGGGCGCTGGAACACCTGGACCGGTCCTACCTCGCTGTGCAGGGGCCTCCGGGAACCGGCAAGACGTTCGTCGGCTCCCACGTCGTTGCCCGTCTCGTGGAGGCCGGATGGAAGGTGGGCGTGGTCGCCCAGTCCCATGCCGTCGTCGAGAACATGCTCTGCACGGCGATTATGAAAGCCGGTGTGGACCCTGCCGTTGTAGCCAAGAGACTGGCGCAACCGCACGACGTTCCGTGGACCAGCGTCGCCGACGAGGACATCGCGCGGCTTCTGGACGCCGACGGCGGTTGCCTGGTCGGCGGAACCGCCTGGACCATGACAGGCAAATGCGTGCCGGCTGGTTCGCTGGATCTGCTGGTCATCGACGAGGCAGGGCAGTATTCGCTAGCCAACACGCTTGCCGTGGCCCGCTCCGCGAAGCGGCTCCTGCTGCTCGGCGACCCGCAGCAGCTTCCACAGGTCACGCAGGGCTCCCACCCGGAGCCGGTCGACGAGTCGGCGCTAGGCTGGCTGTCCGCCGGGCATGCCACCCTGCCCGCCAAGCTGGGCTACTTCCTCGCCGATTCCTGGCGGATGCATCCCGAACTGTGCAGCAAGGTGTCGGTGCTCAGTTACGACGGCAGGCTGGAATCCGCGCCGGCAGCATCCCTGCGCCATCTCGACGGGGTGCCGCCGGGGGTGGGAACCGTTCTGCTGCCGCATGCCGGCAACACCACGAGTTCGGCCGAGGAGGCGGCAGCGATCGTCGGACTGGCGCGGGAGCATGTCGGGCTCAAGTGGACGCCGGGCAAGGACGAGCCGGTCCGGCGGCTGGAAGCCAAGGACATCCTGGTGGTGGCCGCGTACAACGCCCAGGTGCAGGCCATCCGGCACGCCCTGGACCAGGAGGGCCTGTCCGCCGTGAGGGCCGGAACGGTGGACAAGTTCCAGGGCCAGGAGGCTCCCGTGGTGCTGGTGTCCATGGCGTGTTCGGCGATTGCGGAGGCACCGCGCGGGGCTGAGTTCCTGCTCAACCGCAACCGGATCAATGTGGCTGTATCGCGGGGCCAGTGGCGGGCCGTCATCGTCCGCTCCCCCGAACTCACCAACTACATGCCGTCACGACCGTTCGCGCTCGAGGAACTCGGGGCATTCCTGGGGCTCAGCCCGGGAGAACTCAGGCCTGGAGAACTCAGGCCTGATGATCTCAGCTGACGACCTGAAAGTCCCTGAATCCGCCTTCGGCCGGGGAGACCTTCCCGTCGACGTGCGACACCCTGCCCGGTGCACGGGATGAGCCGAGCCAGCGCCTGAATTCGACGATGTCGGGCTGTGGTCCCTCCGCGACGACGGCCACCGAACCGTCGTCGTCGTTCCTGACCGAACCGGTCAGGCCCAGCTCGTCGGCCTTGCGGGCGGTCCAGTACCGGAAGCCGACGCCCTGGACCGCTCCCGTGACGCGTGCGGTGAGGCGGACGCGGTCCGGGTCTGCTGCCTGCGAGTCAGTCATGGAACCAATGTAGCGCCGGCGGCCTTGGTCTTGACAGGCGCGACCAGCGGGGTAAGGCTCGACCGGGGTGATGCTCGACCGGCCGATGTGGGACCGGCGGCCCGGGAACGGCGAAGCCCCGCTGCGGCAGGTGCAGCAGCGGGGCTTCGGCTGGACGGGATCAGTTGACGGTGATGTCCCGGGTCCGGTGGTCGTAGCGGATGGTGAGCTGGCCGCCGGAGTGGTGCAGTTCGTGGTTGGCACCATCGAACGCGCCAAATGCGCCGTAGTTCTCTTCCCAGGAACGGTTGAGGGCGATCTTGAAGTTGTAGTAGCCGGCCGGGATCTCGGCCGACAGCTTCCACAACTGGTCCAGCTCATCCAGCTTCATCTGCGCTTCGTCGTACTGCGGTGCCCAGTTCTCCGGGGCGCCCAGCAGGGTGTTGAAGTCGCCGGCCACGGCCACGGCGGCGGGCTGGTCGATGGTTGCCGCGGAGTTTTCGGCGTCGGCCTGTGCCTTCTTCAGGACCGCCTTAGCCACGGGAGCCACGGCGTCCTCGATCAGCTTGGCCGCTTTGTCGACGACCTTCGCTGCCTTGGACGGAGCCTTCTCGGCCTTTGCCGCGGCGGCCTTCGCGGGCGTCTTCTTGGCTGCCGGCTTGGCAGGTGCGGCTACCGGAAGGGGCGTGCCGGCAGGGACCGGAGTTCCGGCGTCGAGCGCGGCCGAGAAGCTGGCCGCGTCCGGGAAAGCGACCGTTGCGCGCTGTCCGTCCTCGGTAATGGTCCAGCCGGAGCGTCCCTTGACCAGCCAGCCGGCCTTGACCAGCTTGGCTGTGGCGGTGGTGAGCGATTTGTGGCCGCGGGGAATGCCGCCGCTGAGGAGTTCAGCTTCGTAGGCGTTCAGCGGAACCCGGACCAGGGCTTCAGCCAGCACGACGCCGGCGTTCTGCGATTCACCCGACAACACCCCCTCTGCCAGAACGTCCAGCACGGCCTTAAGGCGGATGTTGGTGTTTTCGGCGGCAGTCTTGCGCATGGTTCCCCTTACAGAGCGATTGTTCCCACAGTAGTTTGCCAAGTGCTGGGCAAATCTGACGACTTTGTTTGGTAAACATTGTGTGTCGTGACCGACTATGACGGGGATTACACCAGAACTGAGCGGGAAGTCTCGGTTTTTCCGGCTCACAACCGCTTCCGCGCTCCACCTTCCCGCTCGAATGCCAGACCGTTTCCCGGTGGCGAAAATAGAAAGTAGGCTTACCACATAGAGCGAGGCACCAAACAGAAGGGATGAGTTCAGTGAGTGAACACAGCAGCAAAGCAGATGGCTTTATCGTTCCGGACCCTTCGAAGCTCCGGGACGACGTTCCCGGCGACGCCGGTGATGACGCCAACGCCATCCGCTTCAGCGAGGAGCAGGCCCTCATCGAGGAGCAGTCGCACGGCATCCGCCCGGAGCGCTACAGCGTCCCCTCCGGCGGGCCAACCATGGAGGAAGCCCGCGGCAACATGGACCTCTCCGACGACACCGGCGACGCGGCTTCCGCGGACAGCAGCGACGACGGACTGCACAGCGGACAGGAACAGTAACCATCAACCCGCAAGGGCGGCTGCCGGCGGCGGCCGCCCTTGCGGATGGCCCTTCTTACTGGACGTACCCCTCCACCTCATTGACGGGGCGGGCATCCGCCTCGTTGGGATCGTCGCCGGCCTTCACCTTTGCCCGGCGCTGGCGCAGCAAGTCCCAGCACTGGTCCAACGCCTCTTCCACCTGCCGCAGCCTGGCGCGGCGTTCGCTCCGACCGTCATCATCCCCGCTGGATCCGTTCTCACCGGAGCCACCGGCCGGGACCGAAGCCGCAGGCTCACGCAACTGGTGCTCTTCGTCAACCAGCGCCTGGATGCGTTGCAGAATGTCCTGGTTGTCCATCGCCTTCACTCCTTGGTACCGCCTGCCGGATTCACTCTTGGGGACCGCCGCCGGCGACCGCTCGTGGCGGGGTTGGACTGCCAGCCTAATCATGTGATGCAGTCCAGGAAAGGGGCAGCCACTGGCGGTCACATGCAGTACCCAGACCGCTCCTCCGCTGCCCGATTTTGCGGCACCACTGGCGGCACCGCCGTCGTCTCATTAGGGTAGACGGTAAGCATGCTTAGCATTACCGCAATGCCAGCACCGCCCGGAGCAAGATGATCCTGTCCGCGTTCAACACCACCGTTCAACACCGCCACGGAGGAGAACCATGACCGACCAGTACACCTTCAAAAATCCTGTCACCGCCTACGAGCACATCTCGCCGCCCAAGCAGCACCAGCCCGAGCCCGGCCTGGACGCCAAGCTTGAACCCAAAGCGGATCTGGGCGAGGACAGCTACCGCGGCACCGGCCGTCTCGACGGCAGAAAGGCGATCGTCACAGGCGCGGACTCGGGCATCGGCGCAGCGACGGCGATCGCCTTCGCCCGGGAAGGGGCCGACGTCGTACTCTCGTATCTTCCCGAGGAGGAGGAAGACGCGGCGAAGATCGCGAACCTGATTGAAAAGGCCGGCCGCAAAGCCGTGAAGGTGCCCGGCGACCTCAAGGATGCCGCCACGTGCCAGAAACTGGTGGACACCGCACTGCAGGAACTGGGCGGACTGGACCTCCTGGTGAACAACGCCGGCAAGCAGGTGGCGCAGGAGGACATCGGCGACATCACCGACGAGCAGTTCGACCACACGCAGAAGACCAACGTGTACGCCATGTTCTGGCTCACCCGGGCCGCGGTACCGCACCTCCCCGCCGGCTCCACGATCATCAACACGACCTCGATCCAGGCCTACAACCCGTCGCCGACACTTGTTGACTACGCCACCACGAAGGCGAGCATCAACAACTTCACCAAGGGGCTGGCCCAGCAGCTGGCGCCGAAGGGCATCCGCGTGAACGCCGTGGCTCCCGGCCCCATCTGGACGCCCCTGCAGGTCAGCAGCGGACAGCCCAAGGAAGCCCTCCCCGAGTTTGGCAAGGACACTCCCCTGGGCCGGGCCGGACAGCCTGCCGAACTCGCCCCGGCATACGTGTTCCTGGCCTCGGCGGAATCGAGCTTCGTGGTGGGCGAGACCCTGAACGTCAACGGCGGCAGCCCCACGCCGTAGGTGTTTGTTCCCCGCGCCGCTGTGTGCCTTGGATAGCGCATTTCTGCACCACTTCAGGAAGCAGCCCCGCCGCCAGCCGCCGGGAAAACCGCGTAAGCATGCGGCAGACCCGGGGCGGGGGTGTTTCGGCGCCCCGAAAGTGGAGCAAAAATGCTGCTAACCGACTTATAGTGGCGACTACACGCACCCCCTGAGCCACTCCCGCAACCTACCTGAGGAGAGCCCCATGGAATCCCGCACACTAGGCACACTTTCGGTCTCCAGCCTCGGCCTCGGCTGCATGGGCATGAGCGAGTTCTACGGAACCGGCGATGACAGCGAGTCCGTCGCCACCATCCATGCCTTCCTGGACGCCGGCGGAACCCTGTTGGACACCGCGGACATGTACGGCCCGTTCACGAACGAGTTGGTGGTGGGCAGGGCCATCTACGGCCGGCGCGAAGATGTGGTCCTGGCCACGAAGTTCGGCAACGAGCGGCACGAGGACGGTTCCTGGGTGGGCATCAACGGCCACCCCGAGTACGTCCGCTCCGCCTGCGACGCCAGCCTGCAGCGTCTCGGCGTGGACCACATCGACCTCTACTACCAGCACCGCGTGGACAAGACTGTCCCCATCGAGGACACCGTCGGAGCCATGGCGGAGCTCGTCGAGGCCGGCAAAGTCCGTCATCTGGGACTGTCCGAAGCCAGCGCTGAAACGATCCGCCGGGCGCACTCCGTCCATCCGATAACCGCCCTGCAGACCGAGTATTCGCTCTGGGAGCGGGAGCCGGAGACGAAGGTTTTCCCCGTGCTGGCAGAACTGGGAATCGGATTCGTGCCCTACAGCCCCCTTGGCCGGGGCTTCCTCACCGGCCAGCTTCGCAGCCCTGACGACTTTGCAGCAGATGACTTCCGGCGCCAGTCTCCCCGATTCCAGGGCGAAAACTTCACCCGAAACCTGCAGCTTGTGGACAGGGTCAAGGAACTCGCAGATGAGAAACAGTGCAGCCCGGCGCAGCTGGCCCTGGCCTGGCTGCTGGCGCAGGGAGGGCACATCGTGCCCATTCCCGGCACCAAGAAGCGCGAACGCCTGGCCGAGAACCTGGGCGCGGCCGCCGTCGAGCTTTCAGCCGGAGACCTCGCCCGCCTTGATGAACTTGCCCCGGCCGGCGCTGCCTCGGGGGCCCGCTACCCGCACATGACCTCGATAGATACCTAACATCCCGCCCCGGCGCGTCCGCCGGAAGCGCCGGCACCAACCGGCACCAGAGATGAGCAACCGAAAGGAAGTCCAATGACGGGCATTACAGAAGGCGACGGCGGCTCCGCCTCCTCCGGGGAGGCCGGCACCGGGGCCGCAGACCAGGACCTCGCGCACTGGAGCCAGCGGCTCACCCAGGCGCTGCAGATCCTTGACCTCAAGGTGGACCAGCACCTGGTGGCGCGCCTCGCCGACGAGTCGTCCCGTGCGGTGAACGGGCAGGCCGGTCCGGTCACCGCACTGCTGGTTGGCTACGCAGCAGGGCTCCGGGCACACGGCAGCAGCGCGTCCCCACAGGAGGCGGTGCAATCGGCGGCCGACGTCGCCCTGCGGCTCTGCGAGCACGGCCCCGAAGGCGGCCCCGACAGCGAGGGCTGGTCAAGCACCGCCCAGTAGGCGTCTGGCTCCCGGGGGAGTCTGGCTCCCGGGCGGGAGCCGCTGCAGGGCGCGCTTCAGGGCGCCCTGCTTTGGGGAAAACCCCGGCGCTACACGGTCTCCGCGCTGGGCTCCAACCGCACGAGCACAGCCTTGGACGCTGGGGTATTGCTTCCCTCCGCGACGCTGTCCAGCGGCACCAGGACATTGGCCTCCGGGTAGTACGTGGCCGCGCAGCCGGTTGCCGTCGGATACGAAACGACGCGCAGCTTCCTCATCACCCGCTCCACGTTGTCCCCGTACACACCATGGATATCCACGAACTGGCCGTCGCTGAGGCCCAGTTCGGCGATGTCCTCAGGGCTGACGAACACCACGTCCCGGCCCTTTTTGATGCCGCGGTAACGGTCGTTGTGCCCGTAGATCGTGGTGTTGAACTGGTCGTGCGAGCGGACGGACTGCAGGATCAGCGTGCCGGCCGGACGCTCGATGCCCTCCAGGTGGTTCACCGTCAGCATGGCCTTGCCGGTGGGCGTGGGGAAGGTCCGCGAATCCCGCGGCCCGTTGGGCAGGACGAAGCCGCCTTCCTGCCTGATCTTGTCGTTGTAGTTCTCGCAGCCTGCCACCACGTGGGAAATGTGCTCGCGGATGAGGTCGTAGTTCTTCTCGAATCCGGCCCAGTCCGCGCTGGACTTCCCCGTCACCGTCTCGCGCGCTATCCGGCAAACGATCGCCACCTCGGACAGCAGGTTCGGCGCCACGGGCTCCACCCGCCCCGCCGACGGGTGAACGGCGCAAACAGTGTCCTCCACGGAGACGAACTGGGGACCCGACTCCTGCAGGTCGATTTCCGTGCGCCCCATGGTGGGCAGGATCAGGGCTTCCCTGCCCGTCACCGTGTGCGAGCGGTTCAGTTTCGTGGAGATTTGAACGGTGAGGTCGGTGTTCTCCATAGCCGCTTCGGCAGCATGCGTGTCCGAGATGGCGGCCACCAGGTTTCCGCCCAGTGCCACGAAAACTTTGATCCCGCCGTCGCGCATTCTGCGGATGGTTTCCACGGCGTCGGCGCCGTGCTCGCGCGGCGGGTCGAAGCTGAACTCCTTGCCGAGCGCGGCGAGGAACGCTGGCGGCATCTGCTCCCAGATGCCCATGGTCCGGTCCCCCTGCACGTTGCTGTGCCCGCGGATCGGCGAGGCGCCGGCGCCGGGTTTGCCGATGTTTCCGCGCAGCAGGAGAAGGTTGATGATCTCCTTGATGGTGGCCACACCCTTCTTGTGCTGGGTGATGCCCATGGCCCACGTGATGATGACGCGGTCCGCCTTCAGGTACCGGGCGGCCAGCTCGTCGATTTCGTCGGCGCGGAGCCCGGTGGCTGCCAGGACGGCCTCGTCGTCCAGCCCGTCGAGGTGCGCCCGCAGTTCGTCAAGGCCTTCGCAGTGCTCTGCCAGGAACGAATGGTCCAGCACCGTCCCCGGATTCTTCGCCTCGGCGTCGAGGACCCGCTTCGAAATGGCCTGCAGCAGCGCCATGTCCCCGCCCACCCGGATCTGCAGGAACTGGTCCGCCAGGTCGGTGCCGTGGCCAATGATGCCCTTGACCTTTTGCGGGTTCTTGTACCGCAGCAGCCCGGCCTCAGGCAGCGGATTGACGGCCACAATCTCCGCGCCGGCCTCCTTGGCCTCCTCCAGCGCTGTGAGCATGCGCGGGTGGTTGGTGCCCGGGTTCTGCCCCATGATGATGATGAGCTGCGCCTTGGCGAAGTCATCGTAGCTGATGGTGGCTTTGCCGATGCCGATGGTCTGGCCCATCGCCCAGCCGGACGATTCGTGGCACATGTTTGAGCAGTCCGGCAGGTTGTTGGTGCCGAAGGCCCGCACGAACAGCTGGTAGATGAAGGCGGCCTCGTTCGACGTCCGGCCGCTCGTGTAGAAGGCGGCCTCATCCGGATTTGCGAGCCCGTTCAGCTTCCGCCCCAGAATTCCGAAAGCTTCGTCCCAGCTCACGGGCCGGTAATGGTCCTCCCCTGCCGGCTTGTAGACCGGCTCCGTCAGGCGGCCCTGCATTCCGAGCCAGTACTCTGTTCTTTGGCGCAGCTCGCTGACCGGGTGCTCCGCCCAGAAGTTCGATTCAATCACCACCGGCGTGGCTTCCCAGGTGACGGCCTTGGCGCCGTTTTCGCAGAACTCAAAGGTCTTCCGGTGGTCCGGGTCCGGCCAGGCGCAGCTCATGCAGTCAAAGCCGTGCTTCTGGTTCATGGCCAGCAGCGTCTTCTCTGTCCTGCCCAGGCCCATATGCTGGATGGCTGGCTGCATCGAGTGCAGGACGCCCGGGATGCCGGCGGCCCATTCCTTCGGTTTACCTACCTCGAGGCCCTTCTCGTCGGCCTCTTCAACGTCTGGGTTCTTGCGCGGCATGCTGCACACTCCTTGACTCGGCATCGTCCGGGTACTGCTGTCCGCGGCACCAACGCCGCAGGTTTGCCTCCCTCACAGGACTAGCAGTTATGGCAGGTGCCTGCAAGCATTCGGCCCGCCGGAGCCCGGCGGTCCGCGAGCCCGGTTCGGCCCGGTGGAGCCCGGCGGAACCCCGTGGAGCCCGGATGCAGCACTGCAACGGCTGCTGGCGCACCGGAGCAACAGGGGCGGACAATGGGAGCACCTGCAGCGACCGTTTGGAGCCGCAATGCGCCGTTCAATGGACTGGTTAAAACACCACAGGCTTACGGCTTTCTTTGTCCTGGCCTATGCAATTTCCTGGGCCTCGTGGCCGTTCTTCGCGGCCGGGCTGATGCCGCGGATGGAGTTCCTGTCAGTGGGTCCGCTTGCCGCGGCGGTCATCGTCATAGCCCTGGCGGTGGGGCGCGCCGGGTTCCGCGCCTGGGGACGGCGGCTGATCCGGTGGCGCGTCGGATGGATCTGGTACGCCGTGGCTCTCCTCCTTCCCGCGGCCCTGGTCCTGGTCACCGGATTCATCACCATGGCACTCGGCGCCGCCGCCCCGGGCCTCGAACGGCTGACGTGGGGCGGATTGATGACCGTGTTCGCCGTCCGGCTGGTGAACCCGCTGGACGGGGCACTCGGCGAAGAACCCGGCTTCCGCGGCTACGCCCTCCCGCTGCTCCAGGCATCGCGCCCGCCGCTGCTGTCCGCGGCGGTCTTGGGCGCGCTGGTGACGCTGTGGCACCTGCCGCTGGTCCTCTTCAGCGGGCTAAGCGCGATCGGACTGCCGACGACGTTCGCCATCACGTTCCTCTACGTCTGGCTTTTCAACCGCACCGGCGGCAGCGTCCTCCTCACGCTTCTGTTCCACAACAGCCAGGGCACCTTCACCGTCGGGTCCTTCGGCTTCACCGCCACCGACGCAGGCAGAGCGGAGCTGATCTATTTCCTGGCCGTCGTGCTCGCGGTGCTTGCCACCGTGGTCCTGGACCGCCGGGCCTGGCGCAGGGCACCCCGCTCGGCCACCGCCGTCGGCCGTTTCTCCCTAAGGATGCGCCCCCTGTGAAGAACGACGGCGGGTGGCGGGCGCCGGGCGACCGGCGCCAATCGCTCCCGCTCAGGAACTGACAGCATCACTATCCAAGTCAGGAGGAAACAATGTCCTCACCCCTAGCCAGGGCCGCCGGTCCCATCGCACTGGTGTCCGGCCTCGTCTTCGCCGCAGTCGACGTGGCCCGCCTGCTCGCTGCCGACCGGGGCCTGGACCGGATCGAGATGATGAGGCAGACGCCCTTCCAGGTCACGAACGCCCTCTACTGGGTGGTCTTCATCGGGCTCACGCTCGCGCTGGTCTCCGTCTACTTCCGGTTCGGCGGCCGGACCGGCGGACTGGGCGCTGTCGGCTTCTGCTTCGCACTGGTGGGCACCCTGGACATGGCCGGCAACATGTGGTTCGACGGCTTCGCCGGCCCCTGGATCGCCGACGTCGCCCCCGGCGCGATCCTCGCGGGCGGGTCCGGGATGCTGGTCGTCGGAGCGCTCTCCAGCTACGTGCTTTTCGCCCTGGGCTGGATGGTCTTCGGCTTCACCGGCTGGCGCTCGCGCACGTTCCCCGCGTGGATCGGTTGGGCGTTCGTCGTCGCCGGATTCCTCGGGTACAACGCCGGCCTGCCGCCCTACGGGATTCCCATCGGGCTGGTTATGGCAGCGCTGGGATGGTGGATCATCCGGACGGGCGCGCCAGTCGTTTCCAGCCCGCCGGCCGCCCCATCCGAAGGTTAGAACCTAGCCCGACAGCTCGGCCAGCAGTTCGTGCTTCCGCTCCTCGCTGGCGAAGGAGGACCTGATGGAGTTCGCGGCGAGCCGGACGCGGTCGAACTCGGACAGCCCCAGGACCGACTCAAGCTGGGCAAAGTTGGTGTCCACGTAGCCGCCGAAATACGCCGGATCATCCGAGTTCACGCTGACGTTGAGCCCGGCGGCAAGCATCGCCGGCAGCGGGTGCGCAGCCAGCATGTCCACGGCGCGGAGCCGGACGTTCGACAGCGGACACACCGTCAGCGGCACGCGGTCATTGACCAGCCGCTCCACGAGCTCGGGATCCTCCATGCACCGGATCCCGTGGTCGATCCGCTCCACGCCCAGCACGTCCAGCGCCTCCACAATGTACGACGGCGGTCCCTCCTCCCCCGCGTGCGCAATCCTTCGCAGGCCTGCTTCGCCCGCCCGGGCAAAGAGCCGCGTGAATTTCGACGGCGGGTTGCCCACCTCTGCGGAATCCAGGCCGATGCCGGCGATCGGTGCGTTCATTGCCAGGAGACCCGCCAGGACCTCAAGCGCCGAGTCCTCGGACAGGTCGCGCAGGAAGGCGGCGATCAGCAGCGTGGAAATCCCGAACTCCTCCTCGGAGGTGGCGAGCACCGAGGCCACACCGTTGACGCACGTCTCCAGGGCGACACCCCGCGAGAGGTGCGCCTGCGGATCCATCATGATTTCCGCGTGCCGCACCCCGGCCGCTGAGGCCCGTGCCAGGTAGGCCCGGGTCATGTCCGCGAAGTCCTGCTCGGTCCGCAGCACGGCCATGTTGGCGTAGTAGAGGTCGAGGAAGGACTGCAGATCGGTGAACTCGTAACGGCTCCGCAGCTCGTCCAGGTTCGCGTACGGCAGCTCGATCCCGTTCCGGTCAGCGAGCGCAAAGATCAGTTCCGGCTCCAGCGTCCCCTCAATGTGGAGGTGGAGCTCCGCCAACGGCATCGGCGACGGGGCCGCCACCAGCTCCTCTTCGCCTGTTGGCGCGGTTTCTTCTGTTGGCCCAGTTTCTTCTGTTGGCCCGGATTGGCCCGGAAGAGCCGTGGGATCGATCGGTTCGGCGGCGGCGTCGTAAGTGTTCACCCCGACAGAATAGTCCCCGCACCGGCCATGACCGCTAGAGTCGAACAGATGCGGACTGAAGAGTATGCTGCCCCGTTGGCCCATCCGGATCCTGGCCTGGCAGACGGCCCCCTCGCCGGCCATGCCATTGGCGGCCACCATTCTGCAGACGGTTTCGTCCGGGTGCGCGGCGCCCGCGAGAACAACCTTCGCAATGTGGACGTGGCCGTCCCGCGCGACGCGATCGTCGCCTTCACCGGCGTCTCGGGATCGGGCAAGTCCTCGCTCGCGTTCGGCACGATCTACGCCGAAGCCCAGCGCCGGTACTTCGAATCCGTAGCGCCCTACGCCCGCCGCCTCATCCAGCAGGGCCACAATCCCAAGGTGGAGATGATCACAGGGCTGCCTCCCGCCGTCGCGCTTCAACAGCGCCGCGGCACACCGAGCAGCCGTTCCACGGTGGGGACGGTGACCACGCTGTCCAACTCCCTCCGGATGCTGTTCTCCCGCGCCGGCAGCTACCCGGCCGGTGCCAGCCCGCTGGACTCGGACGCTTTCTCGCCCAACACGGCCGCCGGAGCGTGCCCCGAATGCCACGGCCTCGGCGTTGCGCACACCGTCACCGAAGCCTCCCTGGTCCCCGATCCTTCCCTGAGCATCCGGGAGGGAGCCATTGCCGCGTGGCCGACGGCGTGGCAGGGCAAGAACCTGCGCGACATCCTCACGCACCTGGGCTACGACGTCGACACCCCCTGGCAGAAGCTGCCCCGGAAGGACCGCGACTGGATCCTTTTCACCGAGGAACAGCCGGTGGTGGAAATCACCCCTCAGCGCGACCGGGTGGCCAAGCCGTACAAGGGCAAGTTCTGGAGCGCCAAAAGCCACGTGCTGCACACGCTGGCAGATTCAAAGAGCAACACCATGCGCGAACGGGTGCTCCGCTTCATGGAGACCGGGCCCTGCCGGCGGTGCAGCGGGAGCGGGCTCACGCCCGAGGCCCTGGCCGTAACTTTCGCGGGCATGACCATCGCCGAACTCAACGCAGTGCCGATGGCCGAACTGGCGGACGTCATCCGGCCGACGACCGAGCTGAAGGACGCCGGAACCGCCTCCCGCAAGCTGTCCTCAGGCGAAGGCAACGAGGTGGCGGTCGCCATCACGCGCGACCTCCTCCAGCGGATCACGGTCCTGCTGGATCTGGGGCTTGGCTACCTCGCCCTGGGCCGGTCGACGCCCACCCTCTCCCCGGGCGAGATGCAGCGCCTCCGGATCGCCACCCAGCTGCGCTCGGGGCTGTTCGGCGTGGTCTATGTTCTGGACGAACCCTCCGCCGGCCTGCACCCCGCCGACGCCGAACCACTCCTGGCGGTGCTGGAGCAGCTGAAGTCTTCGGGCAACTCCGTGTTCGTGGTGGAGCACAACATGGACATCGTGCGGCAGGCCGACTGGCTGGTGGACGTGGGGCCGAGGGCAGGCGAAGGCGGTGGCGAAGTGCTCTACAGCGGCCCGGTTTCCGGTCTCGCCGCCGTGGAGGCTTCCGTCACGCGCCCGTTCCTCGTGCTGGATAATTCTGCCGCCGGCACGCCCGGCGCCGACTCGCCTGACGGCAGTGAGCCGGGCAGCACCCGTACCGGCCGCCGTCGGGAGCCTGGTGCTTGGCTGGAACTGAACGGCATCACACGCCACAACCTCCGTAGCCTCGACGCGTCCTTCCCGCTGCAAGTCCTGACGGCGGTCACCGGCGTCTCCGGCTCGGGCAAGTCGACGCTGGTCAGCCACGTCCTGGCGGAGGTGGTCGGATCCGAACTGCACGGCGACGCGGGCACTGACCGCGCGGGCACGGGCGGCCCGGATTCCGCAGGCACCGCCGAGGACCAGCCCGTGAACGCCGGCGATCCCGCAACCCCACTTGAGGTCGGAACCGTGACCGGCCTGCACCACGTTGACCGTCTGGTGACGGTGGACCAGAAACCGATCGGCCGCACGCCCCGGTCCAACCTTGCCACCTACACTGGACTCTTCGACGCCGTGCGCAAGGAGTTCGCCGCCACGGACGAAGCCCGGGCGCGCGGCTACGGTGCCGGACGCTTCTCTTTCAACGTGGCCGGCGGGCGCTGCGAGACCTGCCAGGGCGAGGGATTCGTGGCCGTCGAACTGCTGTTCCTGCCCGGCAGCTACGGCCCGTGCCCGGAATGCGACGGTTCCCGCTACAACCCCGAAACCCTTGAAGTCACCTACCAGGGCAAGAACGTGGCCGACGTCCTGGGCATGACCGTGGACGCAGCCGCCGCATTCCTGCAGGACGTTCCCTCAGCAGCGCGCAGCCTGCAGACGCTGCGGGAAGTCGGGCTGGGCTACCTGCGGCTCGGACAGCCCGCCACCGAACTGTCCGGCGGCGAAGCCCAGCGCATCAAGCTCGCCACCGAGCTGCAGCGGGCACGCCGCGGCCACACGCTCTATCTGCTGGACGAACCCACCACAGGGCTCCATCCGGCCGACGTCCGGCTCCTCATGGCCCAGCTGCGCCGCCTCGTGGACGCGGGAAACACGGTGGTTGTGGTGGAACACGAAATGGATGTGGTGGCAGAAGCGGACTGGGTGATCGACCTCGGACCGGCCGGCGGGGACGCGGGCGGCAAGATCGTTGCCTCCGGAACGCCCGCCACAGTGGCCGGTTCACCAGGCAGCCGGACGGCGCAGTACCTGGCTTCTGCACTCGGTCGAAAGGCACCTGAACCGCTTGACTGTCAATAATGATCTCGATTTGATAACGGCGCGCGACACCTTTAGGGTGGGACACATGCCCGCGCGACGCGGGCCCATGAATGCCAGGTGCCGCCTCCACCAGTTACTGCCCGGCCGGCGGACACCGAAATGACCTCTAGTTCGTCAGGGGCGGGCAGTAGCGCGAAAACGTCCGGGGACGGACCGAGCGCGGGTGGCCTCAGGAGCATCCCAAATGAACAAGTCCACTCTCAGCACTGCCGCGCGCCGTGGAGTCACCCTGGCCGCCGTTTCCGCCGCAACCCTGGCTCTCTCCGCCACTGCCGCCAACGCTGCAGCGCCCACCGCAACGAGCGCCTCCACCTGGGACTCCCTCGCCCAGTGCGAGAGCGGCGGCAACTGGTCCACGAACACCGGCAACGGCTTCTCCGGCGGCCTGCAGTTCACCCCGCAGACCTGGGCCGCCTACGGCGGAACCGGCTCGCCCCAGAACGCTTCCCGCGCCCAGCAGATCGCCGTGGCCGAGAAAGTCCAGGCCAGCCAGGGCTGGGGCGCATGGCCCGCCTGCTCCGCCAAGCTCGGCCTGAATGGTGGCGGTGGCGCTCCTGCACCGCAGATCCTGCCGCAGAGCGCGCCCGTTCAGGCCGCACCCGTCCAGGCCCCGGTTCAGACAGCACCCGTCGCCCAGGCACCCGTATCCGAAGTAGCGCAGGCGCCCGTCCAGGCCCGTCACGCTGCCGCAATCGCGGTGAGCGGCCAGACCTACACCGTCCAGGACGGCGACACCCTCAGCAAGATCGCCGACAAGCTCGGCATCCAGGGCGGCTGGCAGCACCTCGCCGACACCAACGCTGACACCATCAGCAACCCGAACCTCGTGTTCGTGGGCCAGGTTCTGCAGCTCCCTGCATAACCTGCCTGGTCAGACCGCCTGGCGGCGCAGCACTAAAGCTCGACGCCGGGCGGTCCCCTTTCGGAGGCCGCCCGGCGTTGTTGTGTCTGGCGGTCTTGCGTCCGGCGTTTTGCGCCGGTCTCCAGAAACTACGACGCCGGGCGCCCCCTGAGTGGGGACGCCCGGCGTCGCTCTTAACTCTCTACAGCGTGACGGCTGGAACCGTCAGTTTTCGGCCTTAGCCCGCAGCGGGAAGCTCCCGGACGATGCGCACCTTCCAGGCAGCGTCGTCGCTGGTGTCCAGGAGGGCAACGGTGCCGGAGGCGAGGTGCAGGGCAACGCGCTTGGCGTGCAGCAGCTCAAGGTAGAGGTGCTCGTTGACGCGGGCAGGGCTGTCGACGACGAACTTCACGGCGTCGCGCACCTTGCGGTAGTTGTCGCTGCGTTCGCGGTGCAGGTGCAGCTCAAGTTCATGGCGCTGCTTGACGCGCGGCTCGTGCTTGTTCAGCCAGTTCACGGCGGCGTGGACGCCGATCACCAGGACCAGCGAGACGGCGTAGATCCACCAGCCGGTGGACATCAGGAAGAGCGGCAGGTTGGCGATGGCCACCACTGCGATGAAAACGCGCAGGGCGACGAGCCGGCGCAGGGTCAGCGCAACGGAAGCAAGCGCGGTACGGAAACGGTGCTGATCCTTGCGCGCAGCCGCCGGGTCCAGAGTAAACTCGTCGAGAACGAGGATCCCGTTCGCGTCGGCGCCCAGCATTTGGCCGTACTTCGGAACGAACAGCTGAGGCTCCTGTGACGCATGTGAATTCGCCTCCGCGGGGGCGGAGGACAGGGGCGCGGGAGAGGTAAGAGTCATGAGTGGGCTTCCAGACGCTGTTGAGGTTTCGGATATCTTAGTGGATTAATCAACCATCCGTATGCATGGGTCCACTATGTGAACACCCGGGTGTCCATTTTTGGCCCCTGGTTGTGCCGTCCGGCACTTCAATTGGCACAGGGCGTCAGGGACGGCAGACTGAAGGGATGCAAACCTTCCTTCCCTATCCCGATTTCCGGCAAAGCGCGGCCGCGCTGGACACCCCCCGGCTCGGCAAGCAGCGCGTAGAAGCGCTGCAGACACTCCGCGCGCTGGTCATCCCGGAATACGGATGGCAGTCACACCCCGCCATCCGTATGTGGATGGGGCACGTTCCTGCGCTCACCCTGTACGGCCTGGCCATGGTGGACGAATGGACCAAGCGCGGCTTTGACGACACCACCCGCGACAACATCCGCGAGTTCGCCCCGCAGGCCGCGCACCCCGACTACGCGGCCAAGATCCTGCTTCCGCCGTGGCTCGGCGACCCCGAATTCCATTTGAGCCACCGCTCCAACCTGATCCGCAAGGATCCGCAATTCTATGAAGGGGTGTTCCCCGGCACCGAGCGTGGCCTGGAGTACGTCTGGCCGGAGCCCCGGCACGAGTTCCTGCCGGAGGACCCAGAGGGTGAGGTTCTCTGGATCCTCCGCGAGCACGTCGGCCACGGCGATCCCGAGCAGCTGGACAAAGTTGGGCTTCCCGCCGTGGGCCGGGCGGCTTCCGCTGCTGCAGGCCCGGGAGGCGGCGCCGGTTCTGGCGCTTCATCCGGCGCCGGTGCCGGTTCGGGCGGCACCGGTGCCGGTTCGGGCGGCGCCGGGGATTCCGGCGACGACGAGTACCAATTTGTCTACGCGCAGGAAACTTCGCGCCGCCCAGCCAAGGTGGCCAAAAAGGCCCCGGCCAAGCCGCTCGTGAAGAAGCCGTCGCGGAAGCGGCAGCGTCAGGAGGCGGCCTTCTCAACGCTTCCCGGCAAGTCGCCGGTGGCTGTCCCCTTCGACGGCGGCAACAAGTTCGCCGTCGGAATGGTCGTGGGCCGTCCCATCACGCTCGACGACGGGCGCTTCGGCCGCAACTTCCAGGCCACAGACATCATCGACCGGTCGGAATTCGACTACCCGGCGCTCCTGCAGGACCCCCGCGTCTTCTTCCCCGTCCCGGCGCTCTGAGCCGGCTGATTGCTGTCCCTCGCCGATGCTCCGGCTGCTCAGGGTGCTACTCACGGGGCCCGGCAGGCAGCCATGGCGAGAGGATTCGCATCCGTCGCATACAGTTGCCATGTGACCCGCGGGACCGCGGGAGCAGTGCGAATTGGGGGATTCAGAATTGGCAGGCGAAGGAGCGGCCGAGCAGGCACGGCTGGCAGGTGAGCGAGTAGCAAAGCTCAGGCAGCAGTTAGAACAGGCCGAGCAAACGGAGAGAGCCTGGGCCAAAGGCGCGGCGGGGGAAGCACTCGTCGGACAGGTCCTGGACGGGCTAGCTTCGCAGGGGTGGCTCGCCCTGCATGATGTCCACTGGCCCGGCCGGCCGAAGGCGAATCTGGATCACATATTGGTTGGGCCCGGCGGCGTCATTGTGATCGACGCAAAGAACTGGTCCGGCGAGGTCGAGGTTCGAAATGGCGTTCTGCGCCAAAACGGTTCCTCCAGGGACCGGGCCGTCTCCGCCGTGGCGGAACAGGGGGCGGCGGTAGCAGCGCTCCTGGAACCTCAACATCGCCGGCTCGTTCAGGCTTGGTTGTGCATGGTCGACCAGCCAGACCTGGACAGCGTCGCCGGCAGCGGTGTGAGTATAAGAGGCCTTGCGAGACTCGGCCGCTCCCTGGAAGCAATGCCGGCTGCGCTCGACCCGGCCACCGTGCAGGTGATTCACGACTACCTGCTGGGCCTGCTGTCCGGAGAGACCAGTCCGCCCCTGCTGACCACGAAAGACTGGAATGCGGGACCCGCCGACCTTGACCTTGCTTCCGGGCCGGCCGTTGCTTTGGAGAGCCGGCGGTCCCGGCAGCACGCCACGACTGCGCCACACAATTCCCGCAGGAAAAGGGCAGCCCGCAGCAGGCCTACGGGCTGTCTCGCGGCACTGTTCTATCTTGCATTGGCCATCTTTGTCCTAGGCCTGTTGCTCAATGCATGGCCGCACGCTCAAAGGCAGCCGCCTGTCGCGCCTCGCCCCTCGCCCTCGCTGGTCCAGCCTGTCCCGTCCAGATGAATAGGGGCATTCCAGCGTCGGCTCGCTGAGATGGCAGACTGGCCGATATGACTATCCTTCTCGCCGGTTGCGGCGACCTCGGAACCGAGGCGGGCCTGCGGTTCTCCGCAGCGGGGCACCGCGTTGTGGGCTGGCGCCGTTCACCGGACAAACTGCCGCCTGAGATCGAGGGCGCCGCGGCGAACCTAAGCACCGCCGAACTGCCGCCTGTCCCGGCGGACACGACCGCCGTCGTCATTGCAGTGGCCGCGGATGCGCCTACTGAAGAGGCATACCGGAGCGCGTACGTAGAGGGTGTTGCCCATGTCCTCGACGCCCTCGAACGCGACCATGTGACGCCCGAACGCGTCCTGTTCGTCTCGTCCACGGCCGTGTACGGCGACGCTGGAGGCGCGTGGATCGATGAATCCACGACGCCGAAACCTGCCGGATTCTCGGGCCGCATCATGCGCGAAGCCGAGGAGCTGCTGCTGAAGCGGCTCGATGGAACCGGGACCTCACCCGTAGTGCTCAGGCTTGGCGGAATTTACGGGCCCGGCCGCACCAGGCTCATCGACCAGGTCCGAACCGGCTCCGCCGTCATTCCGGACCAGCGGCGCTACACCAACCGCATCCACCGCGACGACGCCGCGGCTGCCATCGTGCATTTGCTCAGCACACCTGACGCGCCAGCGCCGGTGTATCTGGGCGTGGACAACGATCCTGCCGAGTTGGGCGACGTTCTAGGGTTTCTGGCTGCTGAATTGGGGTTGGACGTCCCGCCGACAGGGTCCATGGGCGACGCACGAGGCGGCAACAAACGGTGCAGCAACGCGCTGCTTCGGGGAACAGGGTTCTCTTACAGGTACCCATCCTTCCGCGAGGGCTACCGCGACATTCTGGCCGGCGTCGGAGTGCGCCACCCCTGAGTCATAGCCCTCGCGGATGAGGCGCGGCCGGGGCGGCCAGGGCACAAAACTTTTTTCAAAAACTTTTTCCTTTTGGCCCGAAGTGACCCCCTCACCCCTAAAAATGTCACACCCCGCTGACAAAGTAGACCCATGGAAGCCATTGGGGAGCATGGAGCGAACAGGTCAGCGGGGACTGACGTCTCTGGCCTGAGTGCTGCTGCCCTGCTGCGCGGCCGCGGGCTACGCAGCGTTCCCGGCGCTGGCACCCCAACAAAGGACACGTCCGACGGCGGTGCTGCCGCCGGGTTCCGTTCTGACGCCCCGGCGTCCGACGGCGGTGCTGCCGCCGGGATCGCGGCTGATTCCGGTTCCGCCGGCAAAGCATCCGCTGAGCCTGCATCCCCGGCGCGTGCCACTCCTGGTCTGCAGGCGTCCCTGGCGCTGCTGGATTCCGCCACCGCTGCGGCGCCCGAGGAACTGGCCGCTGCCAACTTCCTCCAGGCGGCCGATTTCGCGGAACTGACCGAGGAACTCTCCCGCCGGGTCGAATACCTCCAGCTGCAGGCCGCCGCTGCGGTGGACCGGACCCGGGCCGAGGCGATCACCGCCGCCGGAGCAGCCAGCCGCGCCGCCGGCTGGACCACAGGCTGGGGCACCGACCCCGAACCCGCCGCGGCCAGCACCGCTGAACCCGCCAGCGCCACGGCCGCCGCAGTCTCCTCTGATACCGACACCCCCAACACCACGGCCCCCAACACCACGGCAGACGGCACCACGGCAGACGGCGCAGGCACCGCCACGCCGGCACCCCGTGCCCGCCCGGTGGCCTGGTCCCCGGCCGACGACGGAGCCAGGAACACCGCCGAGTTCCTCCGCACCCGGCTCCGGATCAGCACCACCGAAGCCCGCCGCCGCCTCGCCCTCGCGAACGCCACCCTCCCCCGCACCGGACTCGCCGGCCGCCACATGCCCCCCGAACACGAAGAAACCGCCGCCGCCCTCACCGCCGGAATCATCGCCTCCCGCGCCGGAACCATCATCACCACCGCCCTGGACAAAGTCCGCCACATCCCCAACCCCGGCACGATCGCCGAAATGGAACACAACCTCACCCTGACCGCGATCGAAAACGACCACGACTTCCTCACCCGCATCGCCCACCGCTGGATCGACGCCCTCGACCAGGACGGCACCGAACCCTCCGAAGAAACCCTCCACCACCGCCAAGGCGTCTTCCTCCACAAAAAACGCGGCGGCCTCCACCACCTCGAAATCCGCGCCACCACCGACCAATACGAAGTCCTCACCACCGTCATGAACACCGCCACCAACCCCCGAACCACCACCCCCAACTCCACCAGCGCCACGGACAGTGACGGCACCAGCGACAACACCGACAGCGCCGCCGCTGTCGACCCGGACGCGGCCTTCAACGCCCCCACCCCGCTCCCGGACCCGGACCGCCGCACCCTCGCCCAACAACGCCTCGACGGCCTCGTCGGCGGCTGCAAGGCAGCCCTCGCCACCGGCACCCTGCCCACCACCGGAGGACTCCGCCCCCAGGTCATGGTCACCATCAGCTACCACGACCTCCTCAACAGCATCCAAACCACCGCCGCCCAAGGCCCCCGCTACAACAAAAACCGCCCCGACACCCCGCCAACAGACAGCCCCCGGCCAACCACCAACCAGTCAACAGGCACAGACGGCTGGCAGGTCAGCAGCACCAACCACCCCACCGGCACAGAGACCTGGCACCCCAGCGAACCCCAACTCCTGCCCGGCACCTGGCAAACCAGCGAGTCCCAACCCCCACCCGGCACCGCACCCCCCGGCACCCCGCCCGGCATCAACCGGACCGGAACGGCGCAGCCCGGCACCGGCCCCACACCCCTCACTGGTGCACCCACCGGCAGCGGCACCTTCACCTACACCGGCCCCGTCACCGCCTCCACCATCCGCAAAATCGCCTGCGACGCCGACATCATCCCCATCCTCCTCGGCAGCCAAGGACGCATCCTCGACATCGGCCGCACCACCCGCGTCTTCCCACCCCACATCCGCAAAGCCCTCACCGCCCGCGACCAAGGCTGCGCCTTCCCCAACTGCACCATCCCCGCACCCTGGTGCGAAGCCCACCACACCACGTACTGGTCACAAGGCGGACCCACCAGCACCGACACAGGCGTCCTCCTCTGCACCCACCACCACCACCTCATCCACAAGGAACAATGGAAAATCCACGTCAAAAACGGCATCCCCTGGTTCATCCCACCGCCCCACATAGACCCCCGCCAACAACCCCGACAAAACCACCACCACAAAACATGAACCGCCGCCCAGCCCGGGCCGATGAGGAGAGCCGCGCCCGTGTCCAGGCATGCGGGATCCACCGGTACTTGGTGGGTCACTAATTCCGCAACCCAAAACAGAAACGCCCAGCCCCTCAAATCGGGACCAGGCGTTCCGGTGAAACGAAACCGGCGGCTGCTATGCGTCCTGCCAGCCACGGCCTTCCGTGAACGTGGCAACGAGAGTGCCCACGCCGGCCTGCATCGAGTTCGAGGGGTCTTCGTACAGGAACCCTTCCGTCGCCCGGCTATGGGTAATGAGCTGCTCGGCTTCGAGCTTCGCTTCGGGCACGGCGGCACCGATGATGCCGGTGCGCGCGGGAAGTTCGGGAGTGTGCACTACGTCGGCGTTGGTCTCCGAGAGCGGAATAGTGGTCCCCGGGCGAATCTCGTCGTGCGGAAACTCGAATTCGGCATCGTCGGGGGCAGCAGGAATCGTGTACTCCAGAAAGTAGTTCATGTCCCCAGCCTTGCAGATAACCGCCACACCAGAAAACCCCGTCCCTGTGCCCGCGGGCATGAATATCCTCGTGCCCTCTGAACGGAAACGCAAGCAAAAGGACGCTTCGCTCCTACCGTCCCGCCGCGTATCCCTGCGCACCCCGAGGGTTCGCGGCAGCCTGTAGCACGCCCGTCCGGGGATCGCGCACGACGGCGGACAACCGTCCCAGTGTCCAGCCGCCAGCCCTGGTGATCCGGTGTCCGCGACGTTCGAGTCCGGAAATAACGTCGTCACCCAACCGATCCTCGATCACGGCGCCGCCGGGTTCCCATGTGCGGGGCCAGAAGGACCCGGGCATCGACGTCGTGTGGAACGCCGGCGCGTCGATGGCCTGCTGTGGCGAGTACCCGCCGACGATAGTCCGCAGCAGGTACAGCAACTGCCACTGGTCCTGCTGGTCTCCCCCGGGCGAGCCGAGCGCGGAAACAGCAACGCCATCGCGCAGCACAAGCGTTGGCGTCAGTGTGGTCCGCGGCCGCTTGCCCGGCGCCAGCGTGGACGGCGTTCCGGGATCCAGCCACGTCATCTGCAGCCGCGTCCCCAGGCAAAACCCGAGCTCGGGGATCGCCGGCGACGACTGGAGCCAGCCGCCGGACGGTGTGGCCGAAACCATGTTGCCCCAGCGGTCCACAACGTCGATGTGGCAGGTGTCGCCGCGGGTTTCCCCGTTGGACGCCACGCTGGGTTCGCCGATGGTCGGTTCGCCAACACCGGCGGCAGCGGCCGCGGAACCTGTTCGGCCAGGAGCGGCTGCAGCTCCGAAAGCCGGCGGCCCTCCGGCGTCATTCGACCCCGAGGGCGGAAAATACTCGGTCCGCAGGGCACGCACGTACGGCTCGCGTCCAGGAACGGATCCCGGGCGGAACTCCAGCGACGCACTCTCAGCAATCAGTTCCCGGCGCGACGCCGCGTACTCTTCCGACAGGAGGTAATCGAGAGGGACGTCCGCGTCGCCGTAGTACGCCTCGCGGTCCGCCAGTGCGAGCTTCTGGGCCTCCAGAATGGTGTGCGCCCCGAGCTCAGTGGACGGGTCGAGGTGGTCGTCATCAAAGCCGGCCAGGATCGCAAGCGTCTGCAGCAGGGCCGGCCCCTGCCCCCACGGGCCCGTCTTGGCGATGGTGTGCCCGCGGAACTCGAACGTGGCCGCTTCCTCGTACGACGCCCGGAACCCGGCCATGTCGGCCATCGTCATGACGCCGCGGTGGTCGGTCCCTGCCGAGTGCCGGTGCGGTGTCCGGACACTTTCGGCCACGGAACGGGCGACGAAACCCTCACCCCACTCCCTGCGGGCGGCGTCGATACGCTCCTCGCGCGTGTGTGCCGGCTCCGCGGCGAATGCCTCGCCGAGGCCGGCACCTGCCTGAACCAGTTTCTGGAGGGTGCGGGCAAGCGCCGGATTCCGGACCAACTCGCCCTCCACCGGGATGCGTTCCTCCGGCATCCACAATTCGGCAGATGTGGGCCAGTGCTCGCGGAATAGGCCCGCCACGGCCGAGATCGTGCTGCAGACGCGTGCCAGCACCGGGTGGCCGTCGCGCGCGTACCGGATGGCGAAGTCCAGGACTTCCGCCAGCTCCCATGTGCCGTGGTCCCGCAGCAGCAACAGCCAGGCGTCGACGGCGCCGGGAACCGCCGCCGCGAGGGCGCCCGATCCTGGCACCAGTTCCAAGCCCTCGGCGCGGAAGTGCTGGACGGAAGCGCCCACCGGCGCCGGGCCCTGTCCCATCAGGACCACGGGCTTCCCAGGCACCTCGGCCGTGCTGAAGACGCCTGTCATGTCGCCGCCGGGCCCGTTGAGGTGCGGTTCCACCACGTGCAGCACGAACGCGGCGGCCGTGGCCGCGTCGAATGCGTTGCCGCCCCGCTCGAGCACAGCCTGCGCGGTGCCAGTGGCGAGCCAATGGGTCGTAGCAGACATGCCGAACGTGCCCTGCAGCGTAGGACGGGTGGTGAATGTCTCCGGCCTCGTAAAACTCATAGGGGCTACTGTAGTCACCGGCTTCCGGACGGTCCGGGATACGGCGCCCGCGACACGCTCCGGCGGCGCCGGGGCCTACTTGCCCAGGCCAGCCCGCCTTAGTGCTTCGGCCATGGCCGTATCCGCTGGAGCTGGCCGCTGGCCTGACTGCTTCGGCTGTCGCCTGGCGCTGTCGTCTGCCGCAGGCCGGCCCGAACCGCCGCCCTGCCGCGTCCCGGGCTTTCCACCAGATTGACCTGAAGCACCCGTCTGGTTGCGGCCACCTTCCCGGCCAGCGGACTCGCGGCCGCCTTCCCGGCCACCGGACTCGCGGCCGCCTTCCCGGTTGCCACCTGCCGGGCGGCCGACGGCGCGGCCGCCTTCCCGGTCCCGGTCGCCGCCGCGTCCCCCAGGCGAGCGTCCCCCGGCGGACCGATCGCCGGACCGGTCGCCGGAAGCGGCGGGTTCGTCGTCGAGCCTCAGCGTGAGCGAGATCCGCTTCCTTTCCGGGTCGGCCTCAAGCACCTTCACCCGGACCACCTGTCCGGACTTGACCACCTCGCGGGGATCAGCGACGAACCGGTTCGCGAGCGCAGACACGTGGACCAGCCCATCCTGGTGAACCCCGACATCCACGAACGCGCCGAAGGCGGCCACGTTGGTGACGGTTCCTTCCAGGACCATGCCGGGCCTGAGGTCGGAGATCTTCTCGATGCCCTCGGAGAACGCTGCCGCCTTGAACGCCGGACGCGGGTCACGTCCCGGCTTTTCGAGCTCGGCGATGATGTCGCGCACCGTGGGGAGCCCGAAGGTGCCGTCCACATATTCAGCAGGGTTCAGCCGCCCGGCATCTGCCAGCGGCGCAAGACCGCTTCCGGGGGCACCGAACCCGCGAGAGGCGCCGGCCGCCGTCAGGATCTTCCGGGCCACCGAGTACGCTTCGGGGTGCACGCTCGACGCATCCAGCGGTTCCGCTCCCCCGGTGATCCGCAGGAACCCGGCACACTGTTCGAACGCCTTGGCACCCAGCCTCGGCACCTTCTTCAGCTCGCTGCGCTTGGCGAACGGCCCGTGCTCGTTGCGGTACGCCACAATGTTCTCGCTCAGCAGCGGCCCGACGCCGGCCACCCGGCTCAGCAGCGCCGGCGACGCCGTGTTTACATCCACACCCACGGCGTTCACGCAGTCCTCCACCACGGCATCCAGGCTGCGGTCCAGTTTCGCGGCCGTGACATCGTGCTGGTACTGCCCCACGCCGATCGATTTCGGATCGATCTTCACCAGCTCGGCCAGCGGGTCCTGCAACCGGCGGGCGATGGACACCGCACCGCGCAGGGAGACGTCCATGCCAGGGAGTTCGGCGGCGGCAAGGGCGGACGCCGAATATACCGACGCGCCGGCCTCGGACACCACCAGCTTCTGCGGCGCCGCACCAGAGGCCGCACCAGCCCCGGAGCCGGCAGCTGCGGAGAGCTGCTTGATCAGTTCAGCCGCGAGCTTGTCCGTTTCGCGCGACGCCGTTCCGTTGCCGATGGCCACGAGTTCGACGGCGTGCTGCCGCGCCAGCCGGGTCAGCGTCGCCAGGGCTTCGTCCCACTTGCGGGCCGGCGCGTGCGGGTAGACGGTGTCCGTGGCCACCACCTTGCCGGTCCCGTCGACCACCGCCACCTTCACGCCGGTCCGCAGGCCGGGGTCGAGGCCCAGGGTGGAGCGGTTTCCGGCGGGCGCCGCCAGCAGCACGTCGCGGAGGTTGGCGGCGAAAACGCGCACGGCCTCGTCCTCCGCGGCGGCGAACATCCGTCCCCGCAGGTCGGCCGTCAGCCGCGCCAGCACCCGGGAGCGCCAGGCCACCTGCGCGGTCTGCAGCAGCCACGAGTCGGCGGGCCGGCCGCGGTCGGCAACCCCGAGGAACCGGGCCACGGCGGATTCGTACCGGGTGCGCGCGGCGGCGAGGGCGTCGTCGTCGGCCGGGTCCGCCTCGGCGAGGTCCAGCTCGAGCACGCCGTCCTTCTCACCGCGCAGGAGCGCCAGCACGCGGTGCGACGGCATTCCCGACGGCGCCTGGGAAAAATCGAAGTAATCCGCGAACTTCTGCCCCTCGGATTCCATGCCCTTCTTCACCCGGGACACCATCCGGCCCTGCGTCCACAGCCGCTCGCGCAGGTTCTCGGCAAGGTCCGGATCCTGGGCCACACGCTCCACGATGATGGCCCGGGCGCCGGCGAGCGCCGCAGCCGCGTCGTCGACGGCGTGCTCCGCGTTCAGGTACTTGGCGGCCTCGCGCCCGGGATCGAGGTCGGGACGCTTGAGCAGCACGTCGGCGAGCGGTTCCAGCCCGGCCTCGCGTGCGATCTGCGCCTTGGTGCGCCGCTTGGATTTGAAGGGCAGGTAGATGTCCTCGAGCCGGGACTTCGTATCGGCAGCCACGACGGCGGCCTGCAGTTCCGGGGTCAGCTTCCCCTGCGCGGCAATCGCTTCCAGGACAGTACGACGGCGGTCCTCCAATTCCCTGAGGTAGCGCAGGCGTTCGTCGAGCTCGCGGAGCTGGCCGTCGTCGAGCGTCCCGGTGGCTTCCTTGCGGTAGCGGGCAATAAAGGGAACCGTTGACCCGCCGTCGAGCAGTTCCACGGCCGCCTTGACCTGCCATGCCTTCACGCCGAGTTCAGCGGCGATCTGTTCCGCAATGTGGGCGGCAACGTCGTCCGTGCCGTGGCCGCGGGCCGGCCCGGATGCGGCGGTGTCCTTCGGCCTTGTCCCGGCGGCGGAGGCGGGTCTGGGCGTGGGCGTGGCGGGGTGCTGCGGCTGTTGGGTCACCAGAACATTTTGCCCTACGCGCGCGGATCCGCGGCGTTCAAGTGTTTAAGGGGCAACCAAACCGCACTACCCACAACCGCCCTTAAGTGGTGTAGTGACCTTATGCAGCGGGGGTCTTCGACTTAGGCGGCGCATCATGCAGGAATTGCTCATCATTCTCCAGGACGGCTTCAACGACGATGAGGTCGCAATCACGGTCAACGGCAAGGAGGCCCGGTACGACCGCGATGTCACTACCCGGGCTCTGTTGGGCATGGCCGAGGAAGTCTCCGTTGAACTGCCCGCAAAAGGCGCAACGGTGGGGGTTGAAGTCACCAGCCGCAATCTCAGTGCAGAAATGAAGCTCCACGGCAGGCCGCGGAGCCTCCTTGTGTCCATTGAGGACGGCGAGCTGGTGCTCAGCGAGGGGACCGGCCGCGAGGCGTTCCTCTAGTGCAGGCTTAGTGCCGCCGCCTAGCTTCGGGCCACGCCCGGCAGTGACAGTGCCTCGTCCAGTACTTTTCCGAAGTTGGCGGCGTCGTGTGCAAACCGTCCGAGGAACAGACCCGACACACCGTTCAATGTGGGCAGCAGGCCGGGTTTCGCGGAGCCGCCGTAGATGACGGGCAGGTCCTGCAGCGCGTGGGCACCGAGCAATTCCCGCAAAATGCGTACGACGGCGGACACGTACTTAGCGCTGGCAGGCTCGGTTGCGCCGATGGCCCAGACGGGTTCATAGGCGATGGCCAGCCGGGCGGCCAGGTTCCAGTCGCCGCCGACCGCGGCCTCGATCTGTCCGTAGACGAAGCGGGCGGCGCCTTCCGCGCCCGAGGTACTGTCGGCGTCGGCTGCTCCGTCACGTGACGTGGTCTCGGCGCCGCGCGACTCCTCCCCCACGCACAGCAGCGGGGTGACGCCGGCGCCGGCGGCCGCCTTGACCTTGAGCGCGATCATGGCGTCGTCCTCGCCGAAGTGCCGCCGCCGTTCGGCGTGCCCTATTTCGACCAGTCCGACGCCCAGCTCGGCAAGCAGCGACGGCGACAGCTCGCCGGTCCACGGGCCGTCGGCCCAGCCGCAGTTCTGGGCGCCCAGGACCAATGGCGATCCGGCAACGATCTCCCCTGCAGCGGGAAGCATCGGGAAGGAGGGAATCACGAACGGGACCACCCGCCCGGCCGCGAGGGCCGGGCGGGCGTCCACCTGTTGGCGCAGTTCATCCAGCCAGCGCAGGCTGTCCCGGTAACCCAGGTACATCTTGGTGCTGACACCGACAAAAATCGTTCCGGGGTCTTTGATGGCCTGGCTGAGCTGGGTCACGGGGTTCCTGCCTTTGCTGGTTACTGCGGTGGTGTTGCTGCTGACTACTTTTCCAGCAGTGCCTGATCCTGGGCAGTGCCTGCCTTACCTGTGGCGCTGGTTTCGAGCAGGTCGTCGGCCTTGTTCTTGAACTTCCGCGTGCCGATCATCATGACCGCGGCGAGGAACGGCAGCACACCGAGCGCGTAGACGCCCATGGTTCCGGTGTCCGAGGCGGTGACCTGGTTGACGGTGGTGCGCAGGATCGGGGCCACGAAGCCGCCCAGGTTGCCCAGCGAGTTGATGAGCCCGATGCCGGCCGCGGCGGCAGTTCCGGTGAGGAACGCCGTCGGATACGACCAGGCGATGGGACCGATGGAGAGGAAGCTGCACACCGCGAGGGTGATGAACACGATGCCCAGCGCCGGGAGGTGGTTGGCGCCGGCCCAGGCGGAGCCGAAGATGCACAGGCCGGTGGAGGTGAACAGCCCCGTGCCCCAGACGCGGCGGCGGATCACGGTGTTGGCAGCCTTGCCGATGAAGTAGCAGGCGAAGATGCCGAAGAACCACGGAATGGCGGCCATAAGTCCGACGGCGAGGCCAACCTTCTGGCCGGTCAGCTGGGCCACCTGCTGGGGCAGGTAGAAGGTCACGCCGTACACGGCGATCTGGAGGCAGAAGTAGATGATGGTGAAGTACCAGACGCGGCCGTTCTTCATCGCTGCCAGGACACCTCGCGGGCCGGATTCTTCCTTGACCGTGTCCTCAAGGGCCATGACGTCCTGCAGGGCCTTCTTCTCATCCTTGTTGAGGAACTTGGCGTCCTGCGGGCTGTTGATCAGGAAGAAGAAGGCGGCGATGCCGGCGAGGACGGCGAGCATGCCCTCGACGAAGAACATGACCTGCCAGCCCTGGACACCGGGAACCTGGTCGCCGATGTTGATCAGCCAGCCGGACAGCGGGGCCCCCATCATCTGGGAGAACGGCTGGGCCAGGTAGAAGATGGCGAACATCTTGACGCGGACCTTGTTCGGGAACCACGCGGCCAGGAACATGATGACGCCCGGGAAGAGCCCGGCCTCGGTCACGCCCAGCAGGAAGCGCAGGATCACGAAGGAGGTCTCGTCCTGCACGAAGGCGAAGCAGGCAGACACGATGCCCCAGGTGACGGCGATGCGTGCCAGCCACACCTTGGCGCCGAACCTGGTCAGGAGCAGGTTGCTGGGAATTTCGAACAGGGCGTAGCCGATGAAGAAGATCCCGGCGCCAAGCGCATAGGCGCCCGCGCTGATGCCCTTGTCCGCTTCGAGTGCGGCCTCGGCGAAGCCCACGTTGGTGCGGTCCAGGAAGGCCACGACGTACAGGATGACGAGCATCGGCATGAGCCGGAAGGATGCCTTGGAGATGGCCGACTTGAGGATCGGCGAGTCCAGCAGCTCCTTCGTGGTGGATGGTTTGGTGACAGTCATTCAAACTCCTCTTTGAGTAAAAGTGAGCAAATCAGGTGTTTACAGCGAAAACTCAGAGCGAAAAGGCGATGAGCAGAACGCCCGCCAGGCTGGCGAGGACGCCGATGGCAAGGTAGATCTTGCGTTCCCTGGTCCACGCGCCCCGGGCCTGAACCTGGGCGGCTTGGGCCTGGGCGGTTAGGGTGCGCCGGGCGGTTTGGGTGCGCTGGGGCATGATCGGTCCTTCCTAGTGCATGTAGAGGCCGCCATCCACATTCAGCGTCTGGCCGGAGATGTATCCGGCGTCCTCGCTGATGAGGAAGGCGATGGCTGCCGCAATGTCGCGCGTGGAACCAACCCGGTTGACCACGAGGTCCCTGACCAGTTCGTCCTTGCGTTCCTGGCTGAGGGTGCCGCCCATGATGTCGGTGTCAATGGGGCCGGGAGAGATGGCGTTGACAGTGATGTCGTACTCCCCCAATTCGCGGGCGGTAGCGCGGGTCAGGCCGATCACGCCGGCCTTCGCCACGGAGTACGGGGTCTTGGAGAACGTCCCGCCGCCGCGTTGGGCGGAGACGGAGGAGATGTTCACGATGCGGCCAATCCGGTTCTTCGCCATGGATTCGGCGACGCGGCGGGTGGCGTAGTGGACGCCGTTGAGGTTGATGTTGAGCACCCGGTCCCACTCGGCGGCGTCGAGTTCCAGGTACGGGACCGGCGAGCTGACACCGGCAACGTTGGCGAGGGCCACGATCTGGGGCAACTCCGCCTCGATGGAATCAATCGCGGCGCGGACCGATGCCTCGTCCGCGACGTTCGCCCCCACACCGTGGGCCTTCACGCCGTACTGGCTGGCGATCTCCTTGGCCGTGGCCTGGCAAAGGGCGTCATCCAGGTCGATGATGCCGATGTTCCAGCCCTGTTCTGCCAGGTAGTTGGCGGTGGCCCGGCCGATACCGCGCTCCGAGACCGCTCCGGTGACGATGGCCGTGCGCTCGGACGGAAAAGTGCTCATGAAGGTGCTCCTAAGTCGTTTGCTGGACCGGTTTCTGCACGGTGGCAGCCCGCCCCAGCGCAGGTGAAATGGGCAGCACAACAGCAGGGCAGCTGCCCGGAGGCAGCGCCCAACCGCTGTGGTGCCGGTGGAGAAGTGGTTAGTTAGTCGGCCAATTAGTTGATCGGGGCCGGGCCGAGTTCCTCGATGAGCTTCTGCATGGCGACGTACGCCTTGTTGCGGTAGGCGATCAGCTCGGGCGTCCGCTCGGCAGGCACATTCAGGAACCCTGCGCCGGTCTTAGTGCCGAGCTTGCCTGCCTCCACGAGGTCCGTGAGGATCTTCGGTGTGGCGAACCGCTCCGGGAAGTCGGTCTGCAGCGACTTGTAGCAGAAGTTGTAGACGTCCAGGCCCGCCATGTCGGCGATGGCGAAGGGGCCGAAGAACGGCAGCCGGAAGCCGAAGGTGGTGCGGACCAGCGTGTCCACGTCCTCCGCCGTCGCGATGCCCTGCTCCACCAGCTGCGCTGCTTCGTGGAAGAGCGCGTACTGGAGGCGGTTCAGCACGAAGCCGGTGACGTCCTTGACCACGGCCGTCTCCTTGTTGGCGGAGTGGACCAGGTCGCGGACGGCGCCAACCGTCTCGGTGGACGTGCCCTCGTGCGGGATGATCTCCACGCCGGGGATGAACGGCGACGGGTTGGAGAAGTGCACGCCCAGGAAGCGCTCCGGGTTGGCGACCGGCTGGGAGAGTTCCGCGATGGAGATCGTGGAGGTGTTGGAGCCGATGATGGCGTCCGGCCGGGCGGCAGCACTGATACGGGCCAGCGTCTCGTGCTTGATGGCGATGATCTCGGGCACGGCTTCCTCGATGAAGTCGGCGTCGGCCACGGCTTCCTCGATGTCCTTCGCGGCCCAGAGGTTCTGCTTCAGGATCTCGGTGGAGCCCTCCGGAAAGAGCCCGTCGGCAACGAACTGGTCGGACTCGGTGAGCAGCCGCTCGTAGTTCTTCTGCGCCACCTCGGCGGACACGTCCGCGAGGGCAACCCGCGCCCCGCCGAGGGCGAGGACCTGGGCGATGCCGCCGCCCATGTAGCCGGATCCGACGACGGCGAACTTGCGTGAGCTGTTAGGGGTTTCGGTCATGTTCAGTCAGCCTTCGTGTAGTCGGGTTCGTACGAGCAGATGGCGTCCACCTTGGCGGCGGAGGAGGAGTTTTCATCGAAGCGGTGTTCCAGCCATTCGCCCACGAGCTTCTTGGCGAGTTCCAGCCCGATGACGCGCTGGCCCATGGTGAGGACCTGGGCGTTGTTGCTCAGGACGGAGCGTTCCACGGAGTAGCTGTCGTGCGCGGTGACGGCCCGGATGCCGGGAACCTTGTTGGCGGCGATGGCCACGCCGAGGCCGGTGCCGCAGATCAGGAGTGCCCGGTCCGCTTCGCCTTCGGCCACCTTGCGGGCAGCGGCCACGGCCAGGTGCGGGTAGGCGGTGGAGTCGTTGGCCGCGACGCCGATGTCCACGACGGAGGCAACGCGCGGATCCGCCTCCAGCAGGGCCTTCAGTGCTTCCTTGTATTCGACACCGGCCTCGTCGTTGCCGATGACAATGCGCCAGCCTTCTGTGTTGCTCATTCCGTTTCTCCGTTTCCGGCCGTCGAGGCCATGTGGGACGCGGCCGGTGTGGAATCGGCCGGTTCAGATGCGAGGTAGGCGGCCACGCGCTCGGCAATCAGCCCGAACGAGACTGCGCCGGGGTCCGGGTGGCCGAGGCTCTTTTCAGCCAGCGGCCGGGCGCGGCCCTTGAGGGGACGCAGGTCCGCTGTCTGCCGCGCCGCTTCGGTGGCCGCGGCGGCAGCGGCGGTGAGGGCACCGCCGAGGGAGGTCCCGCCGTCGAACGCTTCCTTGAACGCGTCCCGGAAGGGCAGGAGGGCGTCCACCATGGTCTTGTCCCCCGGCTCTGCCTTGCCGAGGTCGGTGATGGCGTTGCTGAAGGCGGTCACGGCAGCCGTTGCGTCAGCGGCTGCGTACGAATCGCGGTTGCCCAGTGCGAGGCCGGCGGCCATCACGGCCGTCCCCCATAGCGCACCGGAGGTTCCGCCGGCGCGTTCGCTCCAGGCCTCGCCTGCGGCGGTGAGCACGCGTTCCACCGAGGCTCCGGCCGCAGCGTTCTGCTCGCCGGCCGCAGCGGCCGCATCTACGCCGCGGCGCATGCCGATGCCGTGGTCGCCGTCGCCGGCAATTGCGTCCAGGTCGCCAAGTTCCGCTTCATGTTCGACGACGACGGCCTGCACCTGGGCGAGGACGGCAGCTGCCAGCCGGCCCAGGTTTGCGGACGCCGCGGTTGCCTGTTCAGTGTCCGCTTCCGCTGCTTCATCGGTGGCGGTGAGTTCACGGCGGGTGCGGGGTGCGGTGTTGCCCTTGCGGTACGCAGGGGTGTCGGCCGGCGCGGCCCAGAACTGCTCGAGTTCGTCGTCGAGCCACAGCAGGGTGAGGGAGAGCCCGGACATGTCCAGGCTGGTGACGAGTTCGCCGCATTCCGGCTCAACAACGGTCAGGCTGGCGGCGTTGAGGAGCTTTTCGACCTTGCCGAAGAGGAGGAAGAGCTCGTCGTACTTGACGGTGCCCAGGCCGTTGACTATGGCAACGACCCGGTCGCCGGCGTCATCCGGCTTGTCCTCGAGAAGCCGGGAGACCAGGAGCTCGGCAAGTTCGGAGGCGGTGGGCATGGGGTGTTCGGAGATACCCGGTTCGCCGTGGATGCCCAGGCCCAGCGACATCTGCCCGGCCGGGACGTGGAACAGCGGCTCCGATGCGCCTGGAAGGGTGCAGCCGTCGAAGGCGACGCCCAGCGACCGCGTGCGGTGGTTCGTCTTGATGGCGAGGCGCTCCACCTCGTCCAGGCTCAGGCCCGCCTCTGCCGCGGCGCCAGCGATCTTGAAGACCGTCAGGTCGCCGGCGATGCCGCGGCGCTTCTCGATCTGGTCCAGCGGGGCGCTGGCGATGTCGTCCGTCACCAGCACGGTGCGCGTCTCGATGCCCTCGGCGTTGAGACGGAGCTGCGCCTGGCCGAAGTGCAGTACGTCGCCGGCGTAGTTGCCATAGCTCAGCAGCACCCCGCCACCGGCATTGGCTGCCTTGGCCACACGGTAGACCTGACCGGCCGCTGGCGAGGCGAACATGTTGCCGCACGCGGAGCCGGCGGCCAGGCCCGGTCCCACCAGGCCGGCGAAGGCCGGGTAGTGTCCGGAGCCGCCGCCCACCACGAGGGCCACCTGGCCGGCGGGGATCTCGGTGGAACGGACAACGCCGCCGTCAACACGGGCAACGTACCCGCGGTTGGCGGCCACGAAGCCGTCCAGTGCCTCGTCTGCGAAATCAGCGGGATTGTCGAAGATCTGGGTCATGGTTCCTCATTGAATCCGGGTTGTTTGATCAGTTGTGGTGGGTTTCCTGCGCCGCAGCGTCTCTAGCGGGCGACGGCGGCCGGCTGCTGCCGCCCCTGTGCCACCTGGCTCTGGCCGAGGGCATAGCCGTCCTTCTTGGGCAGCACGTGGCGGCGCAGGTAGTCCTGGTTGGTGGCCGTCACGGAGAGGCCGTCGCCGCCGTAGTGCTCGGTGCACAGAATGCCCTGGAAGCCAACGGAGAGCGCCACTTTGAAGGCCTCGCGGTAGTTGATGAGGCCGCTTTCCATGGGAGCGGGCATGGCAACGTACATGTCGCGGGCCACGTCCTCGTCACGGATGTAGTTCTTCATGTGCCAGTAGTTGGAGTACGGCAGGGTTTTGGCAACCATTTCCCGCCAGTCCTCGATGGGCCGGTGCAGACGGATCAGGTTGCCCAGGTCCGGGTTGAGGCCGACGTTGGACAGGCCGATGTCCTGGACGAACTGCACGGAGGAGTCCGCGGTGCCGATGTAAGTGTCCTCGTACATCTCAAGCGAGAGCAGGACGCCCACTTCTGCCGCGTGCCGGCCAAGTTCCTGGAACCGCGTGACGGCGTTGTTCCAGGCTTCCTTGTCGCCCACCGGGTCCTTGTGACCTTCGACGGTCCAGAACCAGAGCTGCTTCTGCTGTTCCGGGGTGATGGCCTGGTGCAGGCCGAAAGAGACAACTTCGCAGCCGAGTTCCGCGGCGGCGTCGATCGTGCGGTGGCTGTAGGCCAGGTTGTCCTCCCATTTGCCCTCCTCGATCACGCTCTGGCGGATGGCGGAGATGACCGGGATGCCGATGCCGACGCTGTCGGCCGTCTGCTTGAACTCGGCGAGGCGCTCCTTGCTGAGGTCGCCGGGACGGACCCAGCTGTCCGTGAGGTCGGCGTTGGCGAAGCCGGCTTCCTTGACCTCGGTGAAGACGTCAGCCCAGGCGGAGGCGTCAGCGTCGTTGATGTGGGTTCCCTGGGCGTCGACGCCCGGGAA
Organism: Arthrobacter sp. NPDC056691; assembly: GCF_042791415.1. NCBI lineage: Bacteria > Bacillati > Actinomycetota > Actinomycetes > Micrococcales > Micrococcaceae > Arthrobacter > Arthrobacter sp. NPDC056691. The sequence continues at coordinate 57,559 of NZ_JBHTXX010000003.1, read as the reverse complement.
CTGCAGCAGTGCCGCGGTGATAGGCCAGTTGTCGGCGGTGTAAGCCATGGTGTTCACTCCCTCGTGGAATCCTGTTTCCTATAGGATTTACTATCTGGTAAGAGTTGTCAAGGTCACATTCCCTCGGCTGGCTAGCCGCGATTGCCGGCCATCGAAGATCCTATAGGGGTGACGTCCGCATGTGAAGTGCCTCACCCCCGAGGCGCCACGCCTGAGATAACGAGTCGTTGCACCCTCCACGCTACGCCTCCCCCAACTGGGTAGCACCACAGGGCGTTCCCAGCGCTGGGAACGCCCTGTAGTGCTACTTACTTCGGGATTTACGGGCGCTAACCCGAGGAGGTTACTCCTCCGGGGCGTCCGCCATGGCGCGTTCGCGGACCTTCTGGATGTGGGCTGCCATGGCTGCCCCAGCCCTCTCCGGGTCACCGCTGGACAGCGCATCCAGGACGGCCTGGTGCTCGGCGATGGCATTCTCGGCGTCAGTGATTCCCACTCCCCCGAAAAGCCGGAACCGCTGGACCTGTCCGCCAAGTGCGGCGTAGGCGCCAACCAGGAACTGGTTGTCCGTCTGCTGGGCAATCAACTGGTGGAAGCGCTCGTCGGCCTCGAGGTAGTCCTTGTACTCGGCAAAGGACGGGCCGCGCGGCGCGGATTTCAGGTCCTGGACTGTCTGCTCAAGCTCGGCGAGGCGGTGCGGGTTCAGGCGTGAGCACGCGAGGCGGGCGTTGACGGGCTCGATCGCGAGGCGGGCCTCCATGAGATCCGCAAAGTCCTCCCGCGTGAACACCGGGGCAACGCGGTAGCCCTTGAGCGCAACCCTGCGGACCATGCCGGTGTGCTCCAGGCGTGCCAGTGCCTCGCGGACGGGCGTCGGGGAAACGTCCAACTCGCGGGCAGTCCCGTCAATGCTGACGGCGGCCCCGGGCTCCAGCCTGCCGTCCATGAGCGAGGCCAGCAGCTCCTCGTAGACATGGTCGGCCAGGACTTGGCGGCTGACAGTCCGGCCTCCCTTGCGCCCGGTCGGATCCTCGGGCCGGCTGCCGGAGCGGGTGCCGTTGGACGCTTTTTGCATGTTCAGATCCTATAGGGACGCCTCAGGGAAGGCCTGCACGTTCAGGCTGACGTTACGGCGCGCACTTGACCTTGCCGCCGTTTGCGATGCCCAAGATCCATTCTGCGGTCGCCTTCTGACCGTCCGAGAATGTAGCGGTCACGCGGACTGTCATGGGGTTGGCACCGGCGTTGGCAACGACGATGGGCGAGTTCTCGGTCAGCGTGAACGTCTGCGCGTTGGGGTCGGCGGGATACTCAATGGCGGGAGGGCCGTAGGTGCCGTTGACCTGGCGGGCAAGCGTGAGGAGGGTGGGCGTCTGAGCGGACGTTGCGGTCAGAGTCGCCGTCTTTTCGTTGGCGCTGGGGGTGCAGGCCAAGGTTATTGTCGGCGGGCCCCAGTTCGCAGCAGCCGTAACCGACATGGTCGCCGTCGCCGACTGTTGCCAAAGCGCGACGGCGGCCGTGCCGCCGATGCCCAGCAGCACCGTCAGCACAAGGGCGAAGAGTGCCAACATGGCGCCGGGGACCCTGGCCCGGACGACGTCGGGGGTATTCATGCCGCCGCCCCTGCTTCCCGGCGCCGGCTGCGGAAGTTCCGGATGATGAGCACGGCACCGTACGCGATGAGGCATGCAGCGCCGACCGTCACCCAGAGGCCACGGTCGGAGTTCCCGAGTGCATTGGCGACGTAGCCGACATACGGGACAGCGTAGAAGAGCTTGCCCTTCACCTGCAGCTCGCGGACGGGATTGGGGTCGTTGATGTCGTTGTTGTCGCCCTTGGTGATGAGGGTTTTCTCCCCCGTTTGCGTGGTTCCAAAGCCAATGATGCGGTGAGACTCCACCGCGGGCTTGCCTGACTCCAACTGGAAGGTGATGACATCTCCGGCCTTCAGTTCGCTGAAAGCAGTGGGCTTGACCACCAGGTAGGTGCCCGGCGAGTACTTCGGTGCCATCGAGTTCGTCAGCACCGCGTAGGTCTGGGAGCCCGTGACCTTCGGGAAGATGATGAGTACGAGGGCCGCGAACACCGCGGCCATCAGCAGCACGAAACTTACCGTTCTGCCCGTCGCCGCGAGCCACCGGAGAGGCCGGCGGACCGCACCGCCAGCCGGACGGACAGCAGCCGCGTCCGCCGTCGGAAGAATACTAGGCGCAGCCACTGGGCACCCCGCAGAGCTGCGTCGCAGTGAGGGGAATCGTGATGGTCACGGATTGTCCTTTCACGGTGGCCGGAGCGTTGGAGGCGAGCCTGACCTCAAAACAGAGTGTTGCGCTGGTTCCCTTTGGGACCGCGACGGATGTCAGGCCCCCGGCGGGGATAGCGAGGTAGTTTGTGGTGCCGCAAGTGCCGGCGGTAGCCGCGGTCCTGGCGGCGACGGTGACGTAAGTCGCCAAAGCGCCACCCGCCACGTTGCTGACTACCGGTGCGCCCGCGGTGACGCTGATGTTGAACTGGCCGCCGGCGTCGGAATTATTGATGGCAGAAACGCTGGAGTAGACGGCGTTTCCCGGCGTCAGCGCCGTGGATGGATTGAGCGAAATGATTGCCGCTTGCCCCCCGGGCAATGTCATGTTGGTGACCTGGCCCGTAGGCGTTCCGGTGAGACTGACGTCGAAGGATGCAGCGGTTGCTGTTCCAGGTGTCGCGGAGGCTGCAACTGCCCATAGTGCATAACTCCCTTGGACGGTCAGGAGGCCCATGAGCATTGCCGCGGCGACCAGTGCCGCGGCCCGCAGGTGGCGCGGGATGCCCATGGCTCCTCCTGACCCTCATTCGATTGCTGAAGTGAACTTCCGGCCGCCCTGAGCGGCGGCCGGAAGCGGCTTATGACAGGCCGGGCTGGGTGATCTGCTGCAGGGTGAAGGCGACGTTGCCGAAGTTGTAGTTCGCGCCGACGTCCGTGCGGCCGGTGGTGGTAGCGGACTTGAATGCGAAGGTGATGGTCGCGGTGACCGTCTTCGACGTTGTCAGCGGATTGGTTACAACCGCGCTGGGGGTGCCGGCAGTCAGTACGGGCGCACTGACGGTCACGTTCGCGGGGGTGAACCCGTTGTTTGCGCCTGTGCCGGTGGCCGTGATGTTTGCGGCCATTTTGTCGCCCGACAGGGCCACGGTGAGGACCTGGGTGTAAGTAAGCGTGTCGCCCGGCACAACCCTGTAGGAGGAGATATCCACGGCGTTGCCGGAGCCGTCCTTCCACACGCCGGTGGCGGCGGTGACGTTCAGATCGCCGGCGACGATGGTGCCGGGGGCTTGGGTGTCGGAGGCGTTCCAGGAGGCCAGGGTTCCGCCGCCGCCCAGCAGCAGTGCGGCGCCAACGGCGATGGCAGCGGTTCCCTTGATCAGTGCGCTGTTCTTCATGGTGAGACCCCTCGGGTTCTTTGTGCTGAATGTTTTTCCCCTGCACAGAACAATGCAGGGGCCCGCTCAGTTATCCATGCCGCAAAAGGTCAAGATTCACTCAAGAAAGTTGCCGCTTAAACCAATGAAACCGCCCCGAAAGGGACGGTTCCGTTGGTCTTATACGGCTGCTAGGAGCCGCACGAGGGCTAGGCCGGCTGGTACACCGGGTAGTCGGTGTAGCCCTTCGCGCCCTCGCCGTAGAACGTGGACTGGTCCGGTTCGTTCAGCGGTAGTCCCTCACGCCAGCGGCGGGCGAGGTCCGGGTTGGCGATGGCGGGCCGGCCCACCACGACGGCGTCAGCATGCCCGTCGGCAACGAGCGCCAGAGCCTCCTCGCGGGTGGTGATGACGCCGAAGCCGGTGTTGACCAGGAACGTGCCATTGAAACGTGACCGCAGGTCCTGGACCAGGTCGCCGGTCGGGTCGGCGTGGAGGATGCTCAGGTAGGCCAGGTCCAGCGGTGCGATGGAGTTGACCAGCACCTCGTAGGTTGCCCGGACATCGGCGGCATCGGTCTCGTCGATGCCCTGGACGTTGTGCTCGGGCGAGATCCGGATGCCGACACGGCTGGCACCCACGGCCTCCACGACGGCGTTCACCGTCTCAATGACAAAGCGGGCGCGGTTTTCGGGCGAACCGCCATAGCTGTCGGCGCGGACGTTCGTGTTCGGCGCCAGGAACTCGTGGAGAAGGTAACCGTTGGCGGAGTGCAGCTCAACGCCGTCGAACCCTGCCTCAATGGCGTTGCGCGACGCCGTGACGATTTCCTCGCGGACGATGGGCAGCTCGTCGATGGAAAGCTCGTGCGGGACGGGGTGCGGCTGCTTGCCGTTGTACGTTCGCGTTTCACCTTCGACGGCGACCGCGCTGGGCGCGACGACGCGGTGACCGCCGTTGATGTCCTCGTGCGAGACGCGTCCGCCGTGCATGATCTGGGCGAAGATACGGCCGCCCTCGGCGTGGACAGCGTCGGTGACCTTCTTCCAGCCGGCAATCTGCTCGGGTGTCACCAGCCCGGGCTGTCCGGGGTAGGAGCGGCCGGCCGGGGCGGGATAGGTTCCCTCGCTGACGATCAGGCCGAGCGACGCGCGCTGGCGGTAGTGCTCCACCACGAGCGGGCCGGGTACGCCCTCCCTGCCATTGCGAAGCCGGGTCAGGGGTGCCATGACGAGCCGGTTGGAAAGTTCGTGCTCGCCGAGTGTCAGCGGGGAAAACAGCATGCGGAGTTCCTTTCAGAATGCATCAGGTTCACCAGATGTAACTGAAGCGCGTGTGCAACTATTCCGGGTGTGGCGCAGTTCACTTCCCCAGCCATCAGAAAAGTCCGACGGCGGCACCCGGGTTGGGTGCCGGCGTCGGACTTTCCGTTGTCTCGGACCCAACCCCTAAGGGTGAACGATGATCTTGACGGCGGTGTCGTTGTGGTTGATCAGGGTGTCGAACCCCTTGTCGATGAGGTCCTCCAGGGCGTGGAACCGTGCAGCTTTCATGTGCGTGCCCCTTTCAGCGCGTGTGGTGGGAGCGCTGCAGTTCGTACACCGGAGTGGGAAGGCCTTCCATCCTGGCCTTGAGCTGCAGCGCCAGGTACGTGGAGTAGTGCCTGCTCTGGTGGAGGTTTCCGCCGTGAATCCAGAGGTTCTCCACATTCGTGGGCTTCCACATGTTGCGCAGTTCCCCTTCCCACGGGCCAGGATCCTTGGGCGTGTCCGAGCCGAACCCCCAGCACTTGCCAACCGCGTCCGCCACCTCGGGTGAGACCAGATCGGCGAGCCAGCCATTCATCGAGCCGTAGCCGGTGGCGTAGATGATGACGTCGGCTTCGAGCTCGGCGCCGTTAGCCAGGACGACGGCGTTGCCCGTGATTTTGCCGACCTCGCCGTTGGCAAGTTTTACCCTGCCGTCGATGATCAGCTGCGAGGCGCCTACGTCGATGTAGTAGCCGGAACCGCGCCGCAGGTACTTCAGGAAGAGCCCTGAACCGTCCACGCCGAAGTCCAGGTCGAACCCCGCAGCCTCGAGCCGGGAGTAGAAGTCAGCGTCGCGCCGGGCCATCTCCTGGTAGACCGGAATCTGTGCGTCCGGGAGGATCCGGTACGGCAGCGAAGCGAACAGCAGGTCCGCTTTCTCGGTCGTGACGCCGTTGGCCAGGGCCCTCTCGGAGTAAAGGTCGCCGAGTGCCAGGTCCATGAGCGACTCGCTGCGGGCGATGTGCGTGGAGGAGCGCTGGACCATGGTGACGTCGGCGCCGTGCTCCCAGAGGTCGGCGCAGATGTCGTGGGCTGAGTTGTTGGACCCGATCACCACGGCTTTCTTGCCCGTCCAGTCCCCGCCGCCCGGATGCTTGGACGAGTGGTACTGCTCCCCCAGGAACGTCTCGGCGCCGTCGAAATTGGGAACGTTGGGGTAGCCGGAAACGCCCAGAGCGAAGACAAGTTGCTTGGGGCGCAGGGTGACCGGTTCGCCGTCGCGGACCACACTGACTTCCCACTCGCGGGTGTCCTCGTCCCAGCGTGCGTTGGTGCATTCGGTGCTGGACCAGTAGTTGAGCTCCATAATCCGCGTGTAGTGCTCCAGCCAGTCGCCGATCTTGTCCTTGGCGGCGAAGACGGGCCAGTCGTCCGGGAACTTCATGTAGGGCAGGTGGTCGTACCAGACGGGATCGTGCAGGTGCAGGGACTTGTAGCGGTTCCGCCAGGAGTCACCCGGCCGCGCATTCTTCTCGATGATGATGGTGGGAACGCCGAGCCGGCGAAGCCGTGCGCCAAGTCCGATGCCGCCCTGGCCGCCGCCGATGATCACGGTGTAGGGCTGCTCCTCGTAACCAAGCTTGGCGGCCTGCTCCTCCTTGAGTTCAAGCCAGGACTTTCGGCCCTTCTCGATGCGGTGGGCCACGCCCTGCTCACGGTGGGGGCCCTTTTTCTCCTCGAATCCCTTGAGTTCCTGCATGGTGGTGAGCAACGTCCAGCATTTGCCGTTGCGCAGGCGCACGTGGGCATAGCCCCGGGCCTGGGCAGTCTCGAACGTTACCCAGGCTTCGGCGCCGGCGGCATCACCGGTGGCGTCCTCTGCGAGCGCCCAGTTGTGCGGCCCCACGTCGTCAAGGGTCGCCTCGAGCATGCGCCCGATGCTGTCCTTGCCTTCCATGGTCTTGAGGTTCCAGGTGAAGGACACGAAGTCGCGCCAGTATGATTCCTCGTCGAACAGCTCAAGCGCCGCTGCGGTGTCCTTCCTGCGCAGCGCTTCGTCGAACTGCTCCAGCCATCCGGCGACGATGCCGTTTGGTGTCTCGGGCATGATTTCCTCTTTCCTTTGATGACCCGGCCATATGGCCGGGCGCCACGTTGCTGCTGCCGGGGCCGCGACCCCCTGCGCACCTCCGTGACCCGCATCACAAGTAAAAGCCGCCGGGGGTTACAATCGGGTTGCATGCTTTCGTCCTCTGGTGGGCGGCCATGGGCACCATTCAATGACGAGTTGGAGGACACGTATGCCGACGCCTGATGCTGCCGCCCAAGCACGCGATCTCCGCTTCACGTCTCCCCTCGAGTACGCCCGGGCCCTGCGACATGCCCACGAAGCCACGATTTCCGGACGCCCCGACCCGAACATAGCCCCGTCACTCGTGACCTCGTGGCAGCGGTCGCTGGCATTGGGGATCGATCCCGACCGGCACCGGCCGGTCCACCGCCACGACGTCAGCGAAGCCCGGCTACTCGGCGCCGAACACCGCCTGGCAGTTGTCATGCCGGCTCTGTCCCAATTGCTTGCCGACGAGACTACGGATGGCCGACATCTGCTCATCGTCACGGACCACCTCGGCGAGGTTCTCTGGCGGATCGGCAGCCGTCGTGCTCTGCGCCAGGCCGATTCTTTGGAGTTCGTGGAGGGCGCCGACTGGTCCGAGTCCGGTGTGGGGACCAACGCCATCAGCGAGGCCTTGTTCACCGGCAACGCCGCGCAGTTGTTCTCGGCGGAGCACCTCGTTCGTACCCACCATGACTGGGCCTGCACCGCTGCCCCTATCCGGGATCCGTTCACGGGCGAGGTCCTGGGCATCCTCGATGTCTCCGGACCTATCCAATCCATGACGCCAGACAGCCTGCGGATGGTGCGGTGCGGTGTCCGGCTGGCCGAGGAACTGCTCAAGTCGGCGGCAACGCCGGCTGTCGGCGCGGCGGCAGGGCGGGCACCGGCCCGTCCTGCCGCAAACACCAGAAGCGGATTAGGCAGTACTTTGACCCTCCGCATACTCGGTGACAAGCCCGCGGCAGAGGTCGACGGCGGCGTGCCGCTTGCGCTGACGCTGCGCCGCGCCGAAATCCTGGCGATGCTCGCTTCCCGGTCCAGTGGTTGGAGCGCGGAGGAACTGGCGTACGAGATATATGGCGAGGACGGCGCCGCCGCATCAGTCCGGACGGAGATGCACCGAATTCGGGGGCTGCTCGGGAACGTCGTGGAACCCAATCCCTACCGCTTCGCCGCTGGAGTGCAGGTGAAGACCGACGCGTCTATGGTGACTGCCCACTTGCGGGCGGGACGCGTGACCGAAGCCCTCGCTGCGTATCCGGCGAAGCTCCTGACCCGTTCGGCCAACTTCGCCATCGAGCTCATGCGCGATGAGCTCAACGAGGCCGTGGGTGCCTCCGTGCGTGCAAGTGGCGAAGCCGAAATGATCCTGCGGTGGTGCTCCACAGACATGGGCGCGGAGGATCCCTCCGCTGCCGCCGCGGTTGAGCAAATTGCCGGGACAGATGATCCCCGCTTCCAGTTGGTGCGGGCCAAGATGGCACGGATGGATCGAGAGCTGCGGGCGTAGAACGCACGCCTGGCACTCTACGGGTCAGCAGGGCGTGGATCCGGCGTGGCGCAGTCTACCGGTTGGCCCGCGCAGCGCCTGGGCAGCCCTCGCCACGTGGGTTGGCGATGCAATCGTCGGCATAATTGCGTGTTACCGAGCGCCAAACACTCACGCTCTGGGGCGGCGAGCTGAACTGACCCTGGTTGGGGATGGGTAGATCGGGCCCACCGTTCACGGAATAGGTTCCCTGGAAATACGTTGTCAGAACGACGTTGAAGTCACCGGTCGCGGCGTAGGCATGGCTAGTCCGGGTCTTCTCGCCCCAGCGATCCTGCGGCAGCGGGCCGCCCATTGTGATGGTCGGACCAAGCGATGTCCCGTCGCCATAGTCCCAGCGGTACTGGACCGGTTTGGCGATGATGTGAATTTTCTGGGCCAGGATGGTGATGTCGAAGGACTGCTCCACGGCCTTGGCGTAGAAGTTGGTTTCGGCACCACGGAGAGTGTGCGGGCTCGGTTGCGCGGTCAACGTTCCCGGCGCAACGGGCAAATTGTCGAATGCTCGTTGGATTAAGGCGGCAATCCTAGGCAGCAAGTCCTCAGGGTTCCTGTCATAAAGGCATGTAGGGCCGCCGCCGTTTCCTTCCCATTGCGTCCAAGTGGGATTTGCAATAGACCGAGGTGCGACTTTCCAGATTACTGGAACACCGAGCTTGCCATCCGCTCTGGGCGGACATACGCGTTGCTTCGCCAAGCAATCTATCGCTAAGTTGCCATCATCCACTTGGCACTGGGGAAAGGCAGCATACTGATTCGGGTCGTTACTGACGTAGCCTGGCGGGGCGGGAACCATCTCGCCCCTGTCCTCGTCGCGGACCCAGTTGGTCGCGTTGACGTCTATGCCAGTATCTTCGAACCCGACAATCGGAGTTCCCTGAGCGTAGGCTGTGCCGGCGTGCAGTACCAGAGCTACGAGTACCAGAGATACGGCCAGACAGTTCCGGCTTACGCACTTCATGATCAGCGAATAAGGCCGAGGTCAATCACAGTCCAACCCGACGAATCGAATTGAAGCACGGCCTGCGACCCGGTATTGGTTTGCTTGGTCACGTCGGGGAAGGGCGTCCCATCGCCCTTGTAGATGGTGATCTCCTGTTGAATGACTTGAACTGTCGCCTGCTGCGATGTTCTTTCTTTTTTGTATAGGCCGCTCACCGACGGAGTCTGTATTTTCCCTCCGACAATCCATTGTTTACCCTGCCACGCGTTTTTGATGTTGTCTCGCAGCCCATTGCAAAACCGACAGTCCGGACCGCTTCCCACTTCCATCAACTTGGTATTGCCAGTCTCGTAGGCGTAGGAGAGGGTTTGGAACCAGTATTTCGTGAAAGCCTCGACCCCCTCCTTCGTGTTCTTGTCGGCCAGGGCAGGCTTGACCGGCACCGGCACATTCTGCGCCCGCCCCTTGGCGTCAGCCGGCTTGTACACGGGCGTTGGTTTGGGCGTGGGCGTAGCACTGGGAGACGCCGAACCCGACGCGGACTGCGCTGGCGACGCCACGGTCGAGGCAGTAGGGCCAGCTTGCGGGTCTCCGCCACCACTGCAACTGCTGAGGGCAAGGACGGACACAGCAAGCACGGAGATCACAGGCAGACGGAGGCGTTCGGAAATGCAGGTACGAGAAGTCATGCGCTAATCCCCCCGGATAGGTTTCAAGACATCTGTGTCCAAACAATGGTTAAAGGGTAACCGAGGTCACACTTTTCGGCTCAAAGTTATCCACAGGCAAAATTTTCCGAGGGTTCAAGCCACCAGGCAGAAGACAAAGCGGGCCCGGTGAGAATCTCACCGGACCCGCCGAGTTTCAGCCAACCGGTCGGTTACACCGTTCCGGCGCTGACCTGCGGCGTAAGCCGGGGCCGCGCCGGAAGCACCAGCTCCCCCGTCTTGTCCGTCGACAAGGCGAGCGACGAGACAAACTGGGGTTCGCCGTCGGGCCCGTCCTGGGCCGAGCGCATCATGTCCGGGCGTTCGAACTCAATGCCGGTCACGTGGCAGAGGAGCTTTGCGTCGTTGGGGTTCCCGTCGGCGTCGAGCATTGGCAGGTCGATCCCGTCATCGGAGCGGCGCAGGTAGTACTTGCCCTTGGTCAGAACCGCCAGAACCGGCGGCAGGACAAGCGCCAGCACCACTGCGAAAATCGGTGAATACGGCTGGATGCCGGAACCAAAGGCACCGAAAAACACCGCGATTGACGCCCCGGCAGAAGCCAGCATGGACACAAATCCCACCGGGTTCACTGCATGCAGCATGCCGCGCCGGAATTCCGGAGCCTTGGGTGAAATCTTCAGCAGGTACTTGTTAATGGCAATGTCCGAGGCCACCGTCACCACCCAGGCCATGGCGCAGTTGGCATAGAAGCCCAGGATCGTGTTGAGGAAGTCGAACATGTTGGCTTCCATCAGGATCAGCGCGATCAGCAGGTTCACCGCTACGAACACCATGCGCCCGGGGTAGGTCTTGGTCACCCGGGTGAAGCTGTTGGTCCACGCCAGCGAGCCGGAGTAGGCGTTGGTGACGTTGATCTTGATCTGGGAAATGACCACCAGCACCACGGCCAGGCTCATCGCCAGCCACGCCGGCATCATCTCCTCGTAGACGCCGAGGAACTGGTGCACGGGCTCGTTCGCCGTCGCCGATGCCGCAGGATCCAGCTTGGCGATCAGGTAAACGGCGATAAACATGCCCACGATCTGCTTGACCGCACCAAACAGGACCCATCCCGGCCCGGCCAGGATCACCGCACGCCACCATGCGCCCTTGTTCTCGGCGGTCTTGGGCGGCATGAAGCGCAGGTAATCGATCTGCTCCGCGATCTGCGCCATGAGCGACAGACAGACGCCGGCGGCCAGCATGACCGATGCCAGATTCGTGCCCGCGGCACCGGAGTTGCCCGGGTACGCGAAGAAGTCATCGATGCTGCCGGGGTGGGACACCAGCAGGTAGCCGACGGGAACCACCATGAGGAGCAGCCACAGCGGCGTTGTCCAGACCTGGAGTTTGGCCAGGGTGTTCATCCCATAAATGACGAGCGGAATGATGATGATCGTGGACGCGGCGTAACCCAGCCACTGCGGTATTCCCAGCCCCAGTTCGAGGCCCTGCGCCATGATCGATCCCTCCAGCGCAAAGAAAATAAACGTGAAGGTCGCAAAGATCACGTTCGTCACCACCGAGCCGTAATAGCCGAACCCGGAACCGCGGGTAATCAGATCCAGATCGATGTTGTAGCGCGCGGCATAATAGGCCAGCGGAAAACCCGTAGCGAAGATAATCACCGCGGCCACGACAATTCCGAGGACCGCGTTCACCGTGCCGTAGGCAATCCCGATATTCGCCCCGATCGAGAAATCAGCCAGGTAGGCAATTCCCCCCAGCGCGCTCGTCGCCACCACGCCGGCACTCCACTTGCGGTAAGAGCGCGGGGCGAACCGGAGCGTGTAATCCTCCAGGCTTTCCTTCGTGGCGCTCATGGCGTCGGTATTGGCGTCGGCGTTGCTTGCCGCCGCCTTGCCGGCCGCCCGTGGCCGCTTAGTTTCCAGTCCGACGCCGGAACGGCCGACGGCGGTACCTCCCGCCGTCGGACCGCCGCCCGGGCTATCCAACAGTTCGCTGTCCTTCAGGTCATTCGTCATGAGGCATCCGCTTTCATCACCGGTTTGTCTTCCTCGCCGACGCTAGTCACGCCGTGCGACAGTACGGTTCCGGCCGTATTACAGCGGTGTAAAGATACAAACAGGCTGGTCAAGGCAACGGCCCTGACCTGTGGCGCGCTGCCGCGGTTACTGGGAAAATCTGTCCATACACCTATCGTTTTTCTACGCAGTGTAGAAGAATGGAGCACATGATGTTCACCCACGCCGACGGCGATCCCATCCTGGTCCTCGACGAAGAGCAGTGCTGGCAACTCCTGGAGGGCACCAAGCACGGCCGCCTTGTGGTCACAGTGGCCGGCGAGCCGGATATCTTCCCTGTCAATTACGTGACCAGCCGCAGGAAGCTGTACTTCCGGACAGCGCCGGGCAGCAAGCTCGCGCAGGTGACCATCAACGACAGGGTCCTGTTCGAGACGGACGGCATCATGTCGGACCAGGCCTGGTCGGTGGTGCTCCGGGGGACAGCCCGCGTCCTGAGCAAGTCAGCGGAGATCGCCGAAGCCGAAGAGCTCGGGCTCGCGTCCTGGGTCCCGACGTTGAAGGACTTCTACGTGGAGATCGATCCCGGTTCCGTTAGCGGCCGGCATTTCCAGTTTGGCGAGCAGCCGGAGCGCGATTTCTAGAGACGCCGCCGGCCTAAACTGGGAATATGGCGGACCGGCTGACTCCCGAGCAGCGCAGCTGGAACATGTCCCGCATCAGGGGCAAGAACACCAAGCCCGAACTGCTGGTGCGGAGCCTCCTGCACGCCAAGGGTTACCGCTACCGCCTGCATGGCGCCTCGCGCGGCATCAAGCTGCCAGGCAACCCGGACCTCGTTTTCGCCGGACGGCGCAAAGTCATCTTCGTCAACGGCTGCTTCTGGCACTTCCACGACTGCAAGGTGGGCCAGCACGCCCCCAAGGCCAACGCCGAATTTTGGGAAACGAAACGCACCGGCACTCGGGACCGCGACGCCAGCCAGCGGCGTCAGCTCGAAAACGACGGTTGGGAGGTCCTCACCGTCTGGGAGTGCGAGCTCAGGGACATGTCCGCCGTGGAGAAACAGCTGGAGCTGTTTCTCTCGGCGGGCTGACCCAGCGCTGAACTGGAGCAGGGCGCAGTTCAGTTCTCAGCCGGAGCCAGCCGGTAGCCCACGCCGCGGACAGTCTGCAGCCAGCGCGGACTCTGCGCCGAATCGCCGAGCTTTTTGCGCAGGTTGCCCATATGCACCTCAACGGACCGCTCGTCCGCCTCGCTGATGTAACTTCCGACGTCGTACGGCTCGTCCCGCAGGCGGCGCACCAGATCCGCTTTGGTACGGACCATGCGGCCCGCCTCAAGCAGGGCGTGCAGCAGGTCGAACTCGGTGCGGGTCAGGCTCAGCTCCTGGCCGTCAACGGCCACGGTCCGGGATTCGTAGCTCAGGTCCAGGCCATTGTGGGTGTACTTCCGCCCCTCACTCGCGGCGGCGGCCGGTGAGCCGGCCTCTTCGGCAAGTTCCGGCGTCGAACGCGGACGCCGCATCATGGCCGCAACGCGGGCACGCAGCTCGCGCGGACGGAACGGTTTGGTGAGATAGTCGTCGGCGCCTGACTCAAGGCCGATCAGGGTGTCCAGCTCCTCCGCACGGGCAGTGAGCATGACGATGTAGGCGTCGGAGAACTGGCGGATCTGCCGGGCGACCTCGAAGCCGTCGATGTCCGGCAGTCCCAGGTCGAGCGTGATGACCGCCGGGTCCAGTTCCCTGGCGGCGAGAACGCCCTCGGCTCCGCTGCTTGCGGCGCGCACTTCAAAGCCGGCCTGCGTCAAAACGACGCGCACCAATTCGCGAATATCGTGGTCATCCTCAATGACCAGTCCCACGCGTGTATCACCCATCGCAGCCCCCTCAGCCCGCTACATCCCGTCTGCAGTATAGCTCCCGGCGGATATCCTGCTCCTATGCGGTTCTCACGCCACGCCCAGATGGACCATCGCCCATGAGCAGTATCGCCTGGAAAGATTCCTCCGGCCGGATCCTGCTCTTCCGGCGGCCCTTCCACGAGTACTCCCTGCGGGGCAGGGTAATGCTGAGCCAAATGCCGCTATCCGTGACGGCAGGAATCACAACTTTCCTTATTCTGGCGTTCTTCCCTGAGACTCTCCGCAATCCCCTTTTCATCAGTTTCCTGCTGTCACAGGCAGTAATACTGATCCTTTGCTATGCCGTCCCCTGGCACCGGCTGCCGTTTCCCTCTTTCCTGGTAATACCCCTCCTGGACCTGGTGTCAATTTGCCTGGGCAGGGAAGGCGGCCAGGACAGCCTGACGGGCCTCAGCCTCATGGCCGTTTTTCCGGTCATCTGGCTGTGTGCCTCCGGGCTGTTCCCCAAAGCCGCGGTGGCCATTTCCTTCTTCGGCCCCTTGGGCATCATCTGGGTGCCGCTGTTCCTCCGCGGCGCCGTCTCCGGCCAAGACCTCGCGCGTTCCTTCCTGCTGCCGGTGATGATGCTGGGCATCGGCGTCACCGTGTCCGTCATGACGCTCAGCATGGTCCGCCAGCAGCGGGACCTTGAGGAGCAGCAGCGGGACCTGGAAGAAAAGGACTCTCAGCTCCGCGGCGTGCTGACCGGAAGCAAACGCCAGGAACGGCTGCTGAACACGGTCCTGGACACAGTGCACATGGGCGTCCTCGCCGTCGACGCGCAGGGCCATGACATCCTGATGAACCGCAAGCAGCGCAAGCATCACCAGCTGGCAACGCCCCCAACGATCGACGATCCCAACGAGTCCCAACTGCTGGTGTTCTCCGCTGACCGGACCACCCTGGTCCCGGTCGACCAGCGGCCGGTCCGGCGCGCGGTCCTGGGCGAGGAATTCACCGATTACCTCGTGTGGCTCGGAGCGGGCGCCGAACAACGCGCCATATCCACCAGCGCGCGGCCCATGACGGACCAGGACGGGAATTTTGCCGGCTCCGTGATCGTGTTCAGTGACGTCACCGAGCTCGTGAACGCCCTGGCCGCCAAGGACGATTTCGTTTCGAATGTCTCGCACGAATTCCGCACGCCGCTCACTTCGATTCTTGGTTACGTCGAGCTTCTGCTGGACGACGACGACGACCTCACCGACTCCCAGCGCGGCCCCCTGGAAATCATCCGGCGGAACTCGGAACGGCTGCTCACGCTGGTCTCGGACCTGCTGTCCAGCCGCAACGGCCAGCTACTCGTCACGCCCGAGGCCGTTAACGTGGCCGAACTGGTGCGCACGAGTGTCACCGCTGCCCTGCCGCGGGCCGCGGAGTCAGGCATCCACCTGCGCGCCGACGCCCCGGAGCGGCTGGAGGCCCACATCGATGCTGCGCGGATCTCCCAGGTCCTGGACAACCTTGTGTCCAACGCCATCAAATACTCGCCCGACGGCGGGGACGTGGTGGTTGCGCTGCGGTCCGAGGACGGCCACATGGTGTGCAGCGTCAGCGATACGGGCATGGGAATGAGCCAACAGGACCAGGACGAGGTCTTCGCCAAGTTCTTCCGGTCCGCAGCCGTCCGCAACTCCACCATTCCCGGCGTCGGGCTGGGGCTGTCCATCAGCAAGGCCATTGTGGAGGCCCACGGGGGCCGGGTCTCGCTCCGCAGCGAAGTGGGGAAAGGCACCACGTTTACGTTTGCCGTGCCGGTCCAGAATTAGCGCAGTGCAGAACTAGCGCAAGGCACAACTCGCGCAACGCAGAACTGAGTTCGTGACCGCGCTATCCGCCCGAACGTGTCCTTTCGGTTACGCCCGGTGGTCCTCGATCAGCCATCCGGCAAGCTGCCGGGCACGCCAGGCCGCGTCAAGATCGCCCTCTGCCGCGGAGATGATTGAGCCCTTCATCAGGATGTGCCAGGAGCGGGAGAAGTCGTCCGTCCGCTGCAGCCCCGCCTCGTCCGCGAGCTGCTTCACGTGTGCGCGGATTTTGGCGAGGTAGTTGATGCTGGCCCGCCCCAGCGGATGCGAAGCGCCCATCTCCAGCAGCACGTTGATGAACGAGCAGGCCTCAAAGTCGGTGCGGTGGAACCAGTCGGAGAAGACATCGAAGATGGCCAGCAGCTGCTGCTCCGGGCTGTCCGCCCTGCCCCGCGCCTCCCCCATGATGGCATTGACCGTCCATACCTGGTCGCGCCGCTCAAGGAATGCCAGCACGAGTTCGTCCTTGGAGGCAAAGTGGCGGTAGAACGTGGCTTTGGCGACGCCGGAACTGCTGATGAGTTCGTTGATTCCCACGTCCCGGACGCCACGGCGGGCGAAGAGCTCATAGGCCGCGTCGACGATCCGCTCATGCATTCCGGCAGGGCCGGACCCCGCAGTGTCCTCGCCAATCGTCCTGCCCCCCGATGGGTGCGGGAAGCCGGGCGTGGCGGCCGGTTGCGGTCCAGTCTGAAGCGCTCCGGAAGCTGGTTCCCCGGCGCTCCACCGCTTGGAGCTGGGTACCTCTGCCATTAGGAATATTCTATCCCAATATGCAAGACAGACCTGTCTGTCTTGGGATATTGTTCTAATAAGTCTGAGCGGTTTTTCGAATGCTAGATCCGGTCCCGTTGACTGCCTGGCCTGGACGGTTTGCATGGTCTTCCACAAGTGGACTTGCCCAGTCAGTGGGATGAAACGGGCATACCGAAAGTTGAAGTGTCAGGATGGCAGATTATCTCCGGTGGGATGCTCACGACTTTGTCCACTCTGATGCCTACTTCCATGCGGCCGACTTCCGGGTGGCTGGGGCGCCTACAGCCTCGCTGGAGAATCTGGGGCCAGAGCGCCCTTCCGAAAGCCAGGGCAGCACATCGTCTCCTGACGGCACAGCCCAACAGGACGCTTCACCCCACGAGGCGGACGCACGCCGCCCCAAAATCGACTCCCTGCGGCGGCAGGTGGTCGGCATCATTGCTTCAGTACTCGAGGACAGTGACCCTGCCAGCGCCACCGCCAGAAGCCGGCTTCGGCATTGCCTTGCGCACAATGCCGGGTGCCCGGAGAAGGCCCTCCTCGAGCATCTGCTCGCACTGCATGGTTCCGAGTTGGCCGGTCCCGAGTTGGCAGGTTCCGAGCTGGCCGGTGAACTTGAGGATCCGCAAGGCTAGCGGCCGAGGGTCGCCTGGCGCACCACTTCTCCCCAGGACTGCTCGGCCAGGTCGGCCACGGCTGCCAGGATTTCCGACGGCGGCCGGGACAGATCCAGCGGAAACTCGACGATGTCGATGTCCGTGTTGAGGATCCGTCTCAGCTTCATCTCGCCCGCACCGGCATAGACCAGCCAGGCGGTGGGCACGCGCAAGGCGGTGCAGTAGGCGAGCATCTGGAAATGGTCCGCCGAAAGCGAGGCGCCCTGGTCGGTGCCGGCCCGGTACTGGGCGTCGTACACCACCACGGGCCGGCCGCCCAGCAGGTGCACGGCGTCCGGGCGGACGGTCAGCCTGTCAGAGTCCCGGACCGCCTCGTTCAGCATCGCGTTGTACTGCAGCCTCATCTCGCCGGGAAAAGCCGCCATGGCCCGGCGCAGGGCTGCGCCGACGAAGTCCCCGAAGACCTTGCCCATGTCGACGACGAAGGATGCCGTCTGCTGCCTGCCCTCCCCCGCCTCGGCGGACGCATTGCGCAGGATCACCTCGGAGAGCCGCAGCGCGGCGTGGTACCGGAGGTTCATCCGGCTGGCCTGCCACGACGGAAGCGGGGCGCCGGCGTGTAGGCGGGTGACGCCGTCGAGCTTTCCCTTCAGCTGCCGCAGGCGGCCCAGCACATCGGGGCGCACGCCCGGGACGCGGGACATCCGGTCGAGCGCGGCGCGCAGGATGCGGTTTTCCGGAATGTCCTCGGTGAACTCGTCGTAGGAGACTTCCAGCGGCACCAGCATCCCCGGCCGGCGGGAAATCTGGTCCGAGATGCGGATGCGGCCCTTGACCGTGCGGAGCGATTCGTCGACCGTGACGTAGCCCTGCAGGACGCCGCGCTGCAGGGCGCGATCGGCGAGCTGCACCAACGACGCCGCCAGGGCGCTCCACAGCTCGGCGTCCTCGTCGGCCGCCACGGTGTCGTCGCGGAAGCCTTGGTCCCCGGCGTAGCTCAGCAGGAAAAGCAGCCGGCTCAGCCCGAGCCTGTCCTTGGGCCGCACGTCGAGCTGCACCAGCGGGGTGCGCACGGATCCGACCATGCCGACGGGCTCAATCCTGAAAAGCCCCATGCCCATGGGCGTCGCCCTGGCCAGGCCACTGGAGTTCAGGAAGGCGGCGCTGTCCGGGTCGAGCTTCTCCACAGTGCCGCGGGAGAGCTCATCGAGAACGATGTGCCGCAGCGCCGGCGCAGAGCCGCGGCCGCCACGGGCAGCGGCGCCGGTTCCGGCAACCACCACGGGGGCCGCCGGGCTAGCGAGCCGCAAGGCGTCCCAGCAGCTGGTCCAGCCCGAAGCGCTCTTCCAGCTGGGCCCGGTTGAGCTGGCCGTGGTAGTGCTCCTCCAGCAGCGGCATGAGCTCGTACTTCCAGATCCGGCGCAGGCCGGCGGGGGTCTGCGCCGCCTTCTTCATGAAGTAGGACGGCCCGATCATCAGGTCGCGGTCCCATTCATCGATGGCCTGGTTGAGCGCGTCCAGCAGCAGCGCCGGCGTGGTGTCCAGCTGCCGGGCCTCCAGGAACCTCAGCAGCGATCCCCTCACCGGCTCGGTCTGCGGGTGCAGCTCGATGAAGGCGAAGCGGCGGCGGATCGCGGCGTCCATCATGGCGATGGAGCGGTCCGCGGTGTTCATGGTGCCGATGATGTACAGGTTGTCCGGAAGCGTGAACGGCTCGTTGGGGCTGTACTGCAGGTAGATCCGGTCATCGCGGTATTCCAGCAGGAAGTACAGCTCGCCGAACACCTTGGCCAGGTTGGCGCGGTTCATCTCGTCGATGATCAGGAAGTAGGGCTTGGACTCGTTGCCGGGCTTCGCTGCTTCCTCCGCGAGCCGGCGCAGCGGCCCGGCCACGAGCTTGAAGGAGACCTGGCCCTCGTCGGTTTTGTCCGGCCGGTACCCCTCGAAGAAATCCTCGTAGGCGTAGGACGGGTGGAACTGGACGAGCTTCACCCGCTCGTCGGTGCTGTCCTGCGCCAGTTCGGCGGCGAGGTGCTTGGCGAGGTAGGTCTTGCCGGTTCCCGGCGGGCCGTACAGGACCAGCTGCCGGTTCTCCTCCAGCAGGTCGGCGATCTCCTGCAGCGGCTCCACCTCCATGTGGAGGGAGTCCGCGAACTCGCGCGTCACCGGGCGGAAGCCGCCCAGTACGGGGAGGGCAACGGTGGCCGGTGACGCATCGGCGTCGGGCTCGGTTTCCGCCTCGGCGGGCAGCAGCGCCTGCACTGCCTGCACCACCCGGGTGACGTCGACGACGATGCCCGGGGTGGCCAGCTGGCGCTGGATGTGCCGCGGCAGGTCGGTCACGGCGTGGGCTTCGTCGAACCAGCGCACCTTGCGGCGCATCCGCCGGTTGTCCCCGTTGTGGTCCGGCTCCCCGAGCACGACGCCGATCCGGACGGCGCCGGCGTTCTGGTACAGCGCGAGGTCGCCCGGCTTCATGACGGTCAGGAACGCGAAGACGGCGGTCTTGGTGTCTTCCCGCTCGACGTAGCCGAGGTGCTTGTAGTCCTCGTCCACGGCGTGCTGGACCAGCCCGGCGGTAACGCCGGCGTCGAGCAGGCGGAGGTGTTCGACATCGAGCGTCACCTTCTCCTCTGCCGTCCAGGCAGCCAGGAGCTCGGCGTTGTCGTGGTGGGTTCGCAGCAGCCAGGCCCGGCGGCCCGGGTCCCCGACCTTCCGCCACTGGCTCACCAGCTGCCGGGAGTACCAGTCGATCCGCTGGCCGGCCTGCTCATCCAGGTGCAGGCGGATACGGCGGATGTCGGCGGTGATCTCCTCCTCGCTGTCCCCCTTGGCCCCGCCGACGAGGGAGGCGAAGGCGTCCCGGATCTCCTGGCGTTCAATGTCGGCCACCACCGGCTCGAAGTAGCTGGGCCAGGCCAGGTATTCGATGCTGCGGCGGATGGCCGGCTGGTCATCGGGCGTTTCCGCCGCCAGCATGTGGAAGGTCAGCGGATCCGTCAGTGCTTTGCCGATTTCGGCCGTGGACTGCCGGTCGACGTTCTGCACGAACCGGCAGAGCCATTTCAGGTGGTCCCAGATGGTCCAGTTGAACTCGGCGGTCCGGTCGCGGATGACGCCGTGGTCGGTCATGCCCTGGTAAAGCTCATCAGGGAGCTCCAACGGCGGTTCTAGCCAGGACGCTGCCTCGGCGACCCGCGCCCGCTTGACCTTGAGCGACTTGACCTCGTGCGCCAGCGGCAAGGACTGCAGGAAGAGGAGTTCCACTGCCAGCTGCTTCGCCGAAGGGGACGCGTCCGCCAGGTTGTGGCGCAGGTTGGTCATCATGGGCGCCTTGGCGTCCGCGACTCCCCGGTCAAGGCGTTCCAGCAGTTCCGCCGCGGCCTCCGCCGTCCACGTTTGCGTGCGGCCGTCCAGCGCCGATGGCCTGCCCTGCAGCCCGGCGCCGAGTACGAACCACGCGGCGTCCTCGATCTCTTTGGAGATTCCGAGGGCGCGGTGCATGGCAGGCTTTGGGGCGGGGGTCATGCGTTCAAATTTACAGGGTTAACCTGAGCGCCAGCACCATGACCAGCCGGAAAGCTACTTCCGGGTAACAGCGGGCAGCCGCTTCCGGCCGAAGGCGAAATAGCAGCCCGGGCCGATAAAGTTGACCAGCGTGGCCAGCCGCCAGAACATCTTGGAGCCGCGGATCTGCTCGGCGGGACGGCGCGAAAGGTCGCGCTGGGCCGCGGCGAGGAAGGCGAGCTGCGCGGCTCCGATCACAATGGTGCCGATGCGCGCAGCAGGCGGAAGTTCCTTCCAGGACTTCTTCTTCCGTGCCATACTCTTCTTTTCGAATTTCCCGGTTCCCACGGTCAATGCTCCTTGCGCTCAATGAAGGGCTCCAGCAGCTGCTTCTGTTCCGGTGTCAGCCGCAGTACCCTTCCGGTGGCTTCATCGACGAAGGCCAAATGGCTTGAGGCCTTCACACAATCGTCGCCAGTTACGGGGTCCTGCACAAGGTAGTGAATGTCGAAGCTTGCGCCCTTGACCGCCCCGACCCATACCTGGACCGCCGCGGGGACGTTCCGGTATTCGAGGGTCTTCACGTACCGGATCCGATGATCCACCACGAGCGCCATGGTCCCTTTGGGAACGGCGTTGAACAGCGAGACTTCCGGTTCAATGCCGGGCAGCCTGGCGCCGGCGGGCGGACCGAAGGCGGCGATGCGCGCCTCCTCCAGCATGCGGACGATCTCCACGTTGTTGATATGCCCATAGGCGTCCATGTCCCCCCAGCGCATGGGCACGAGCACCTCAATGCGCCGGGGGTCGGGGTGGCCTCCGGGGTTTGCGGCGGTCAGCTGTGCACCGCCGTTGAATCGTCCACGGGTGTCTCCTCGGCATCCGCTCCGGCGAACTGCGACATGTACAGCCGGTAGTAGGCGCCTTCGGCGGCCAGGAGGGTCTGGTGGTTGCCCTGTTCCACGATCTTGCCGTTCTCCATGACCAGGATGGTGTCGGCGTCCCGGATCGTCGAGAGCCGGTGGGCGATGACGAAGCTGGTCCGGTCCGTGCGCAGCGCTGCCATGGCCTTCTGCACCAGCAGCTCGGTGCGGGTGTCCACCGAGCTGGTGGCCTCGTCCAGGATGAGCAGCGACGGGTTGGCCACGAAGGCGCGGGCGATGGTGATGAGCTGTTTCTCGCCCGCGCTGACGTTGTTGCCCTCCTCGTCGATGACCGTGCCGTACCCGTCCGGCAACGCCCGGACGAAGCGGTCCACGAACGTGGCCTTGGCCGCCGCCATGACCTGGTCCTCGGTGGCGTCCAGCTTGCCGTACCTGATGTTGTCGTAGATGGAACCGCCGAACAGCCAGGCGTCCTGCAGCACCATGCCCACCTTGGAGCGCAGCTCCGCCCGGCTCAGCTGGGTGACATCCACGCCGTCGAGCGTGATGGAGCCGGAGTTGAGCTCATAGAAGCGCATGACCAGGTTCACCAGCGTGGTCTTGCCGGCGCCGGTGGGACCGACGATGGCCACCGTGTGCCCAGGCTCCGCGGTGAAGGACAGGTTTTCGATCAGGGCCTTGTCCGCCGTGTAGCTGAAGGTGACGTCCTGGAACTCCACGTGGCCGTCGGTCTTGGCCGGCAGGTGCTGCGTGGCGGTCTCGGCGTCCTGCTCATCCGCGTCCAGGAACTCGAACACGCGCTCGGCAGATGCCACTCCAGACTGCAGCATGTTGGCCATGCCCGCCATCTGCCCCAGCGGCTGGGTGAACTCGCGGGAGTACTGGATGAAGGCCGTGGCGTCGCCCAGGCTCATGCTGCCCGAGGCAACCCGCAGGCCGCCCACTACCGCAATGCCGACGTAGCTGAGGTAGGAGACGAACTGCATCACCGGGAAGATGATGCCGGACACGAACTGGGCGCCGAAGCTGGCCTTGTACAGGGCTTCGTTGCGCTCGTCGAAGCGCGCCAGCATGTCCGCGTCGCGGCCAAAGACCCGCACCAGGTCGTGCCCGGAGAAGGACTCCTCGATCTGGCCGTTCAGCTCCCCCGTGTTCTTCCACTGTGCGGCGAACAGCTTCTGGCTGCGGGCGCCGATCACGCCGGCCGCAGCACCGGAGAGCGGCAGCGCAATGAGGGCGATCAGGGCCAGCTGCCACGAGACGATGAACATCATGATGACGATGCCGAGCACCGTCAGCACCGAGCTGATGAGCTGGGCGAACGCCTGCTGCAGCGCCTGCTGGACGTTGTCGACGTCGTTGGTCACCCGGGAGAGCACGTCGCCGCGCTGGCGGGTGTCGAAGTAGTTCAGCGGCAGCCGGTTAAGCTTCTTTTCGGTGTCGTCGCGGAGCTGCCGGATCACCTTCATGACGATCCTGTTGAGGACGTATCCCTGGAGCCACAGGAAGATGTTGGCCACGAAATACATGAGCAGCACGGCTGAGATCAGCACGGTCAGCTTCTGGAAGTCGATGCCTGTTCCGGGCACCAGTTCCATCCGCGAGACCATGTCCGCGAAGTTGTTCTGGCCCTGGGCCCGCAGCCCCTCGACGAACTGGTCCTTGCTGACGCCGGCGGGCAACTGCTTGCCCACCACGCCGCCGAAGATGACGTCCATGGCCTGGCCCAGCACCTTGGGCGCAATGACGTTGAGGATCACCGAAACGATCACCATGCCCACCACGACGTAGATGCCGGCGGCTTCCGGTTTCAGCAGGCCCATGAGCCGCTTCGCCGACGGCCAGAAATGCTGGGCCTTCTTGGCCGGCATCGCGCCGAACATGCCGCCGTCGGCTTCGCCCGGCTTGTACTCCTCCTCGACGAAGTCGTCGTCCTCGAGGACCGGAGCGGCGTCCTGGCCGGTGCTTGGGTTCTGGCCGGTGCCCTTCTTTTCGGCGCTCATGCCACTTCCTCCACGCTCAGCTGGGACTCAACAATTTCCTGGTAGGTGGGCGACGTTTCGAGGAGTTCCTCGTGCGTGCCGCGGTCCACGATCCGGCCGTTGTCCAGCACCAGGATCTGGTCCGCTTCCGTGATGGTGGAGATGCGCTGCGCGACGATGATGACGGTGGCGTCAGCGGTGGTGCGCTTGAGCGCGGCACGCAGCCGGGCGTCGGTGGCGACGTCCAGCGCGGAGAAGGAGTCGTCGAACAGGTAGACCTTGGGCCTGGTAACCAGGGCGCGCGCGATGCACAGGCGCTGGCGCTGGCCGCCGGACACGTTGGTGCCGCCCTGGGCGATGCGGGACGCGAGGCCGTTTTTCTTTTCCTTCACGAAGCCGTCGCCCTGGGCCACGTGCAGCGCATCCCACAGCTCGCCGTCGGAAGCGTCCGGCTTTCCAAAGCGGAGGTTGTGCTCAATGGTTCCGGAGAACAGGTAGGGCCGCTGCGGAACCAGGGCCACGCGCTTGGTGATTTCCGCCCGGTCCAGCTGGCTGACGGGCACGCCGTCGAGGAGTACGTCGCCGTCGGCCACGTCGTACAGCCGCGGCAGCAGGGACAGCAGGGAGGTCTTGCCGGCACCGGTGGAGCCGATGATCGCCACGGTCTCTCCCGGCCGGGCGGTGAAGCTGATGTTGCTCAGGACCGGCGCCTCGGCTCCGGGGTAGGCGAACGTGACGTTGCGGTACTCCACCACGCCTGTCAGCTGCCCCGGAGTGACCGGCCGCTCCGGGTCATGGATGGACGGTTCGACGTCGAGCACCTCACCGATGCGGTCCGCGCAGACGGACGCGCGCGGAATCATCATGGCCATGAAGGTGCCCATCATCACCGCCATGAGGATCTGCAGCAGGTACTGCAGGAACGCTGTCAGGGAGCCGACCTGCATGTCGCCGGAGTCTACCCGCTGGCCGCCGAACCAGAGCACGGCGGCGGTGGACAGGTGCAGGATCATGCCGATGGCAGGGAACATCAGGACGAACAGCGCACCGATCTTGAGCGATACGTCCGTCAGTTCCTTGTTGGCCTGGCCGAAGCGTTCCGTTTCATACGGTTCCCGGACGAACGCGCGGACCACGCGGATGCCGATGATCTGCTCGCGCAGGACCTCGTTGATGCGGTCGATCTTCTTCTGCATGGAGCGGAACAGTGGCATGAGGCGCACCACGATGTAGCCCACCACCACGATGAGGATGGGGACCGAGACCCAGACCAGCCAGGACAGGTTGATGTCCTCGCGCAGGGCCATGATGATGCCGCCGATGCACATGATCGGCGTGGACACCATGAAGTTCAGGCCCATCAGCACCAGCATCTGGACCTGCTGGACATCGTTCGTGCCGCGGGTGATCAGGGTGGGCGCGCCGAAGGCGTTGACGTCCTTGGCCGAGAAGCTGGTCACCTTGCGGAAAACGCCGCGGCGGAGGTCGCGGCCCAACGCCATGGCCGTCTTCGATCCGAAGTAGACGCCGGCAATGGCGGTGCCCACCTGCAGGAAGGCCACGAGGAGCATGACGGCGCCGGTGCGCCAGATGAAATCGGTGTCGCCGCGGGAGACGCCCTCGTCAATGATCTGGGCGTTGAGGCTGGGCAGGTAGAGCGCCGCAATGGTGGATGCCAATTGGAAGGCAATGATAGCCACGATGTAGGGCAAATACGGTTTGGAATAACGCCGTATGAGGGTGACGAGCATGCTCACGGATCCTTCGGGAGAGCGCGAATGAGTTAAGAAGAGTAATAGCAGACGGGTCTGACAGCCCAAGCCTTCCAACTCTACGAAATCTGTTGCCCGTGCGAAACGTTGCGGGCGAAGATCATCCCAACGGACGACGCCCGCACCCACAGCGCGAACGAACACTTAAGCCCCGCACCCGGCCGCCGCCGTCGTACGCCCCGCCCGCTTAACTGGAGTTTTCGTCCGGATAGTGGCCTCTGCCGGGTTTTGGCGGCCATTATCCGGACGAAAACTCCGTCCGAGCGGGGGCTACTCGCCGCGGTGCTTGCCGTGCGAGGCGATGTAGTGCGCGGCCGCGCTCTGGAGTTTGCGTTCCTTGGCCAGCCGCCGGCTCAGTGCCTTCAGTTCGGTGCCGACCCTGGCTTGTTCCTGCGCGATGATCCGCTGCTGCTCGGCCTGCCGGGCGACGGCGTTCAGTGCCGTGGCCAGCTGAAGCTGCTGCTCCGCGAGGAGCCCCTGCGTTTCCTGGATAAGCGGCACCAGGTCGGCTGGCTTGTTGTGCATCTCGGCCAGCATGGTCCGGGCCCGCGCCGGCGGTTCATTCATCGGCAGGACGGGGTCAGCAGTCCTCGGCCGGCCGGGGTAGGACGGCGCTTTGGCGTCGTCGGCCAGCTGGCGGGTCAGCACTTCGGCGAACTCACGCTCGAGGTCGTCGTCGGAATACTCAGCGGCCGGGAGTTCCGAATTCTGCCCGGACCCCGAGGCGGAAGACGGTGCCGGGTCGGCAGCAGCCTCCGGACGGATGTCAACGGTCCGGCGCAGCGGCTGTTCCTTGATCAGGAGCACGGCGATGAGGGCAACAACGGCGATCGCGCCGGCGATCAGGAAGATCTCGGCCGTGGCATCGCCGTAGGCGGCCCGCATGATGTCCCGGATCGGGGCGGGCATGTCGGCGAGGTCGAGGCTGGCGCCGGAGGATCCGGAACCTGCCTTGATGCCGGCGTCGGCAAGGCCCTGGGTGGCCAGTTCCTTGACCCGGTTGCTCATGATCGCGCCCAGCACGGACACGCCGATCGCGCCGCCCACGGAGCGGAAGAAGGCCACGGAAGCACTGGCCGTGCCGATGTCGCTGGCGCTGACGGTGTTCTGCACGGCGAGGACGAGGTTCTGCATGAGCATGCCGAGCCCGAGGCCCAGGATCGCCGTGAAGACGCCGGACTGCCACAGTTCCGTGGTGTGGTCCATGGTGCCGGCGAGGCCCAGGCCGCCGATCAGCAGGACCGACCCGGCGACCAGGTAGCGCTTCCATTTGCCGGTGCGGCTGATCAGCTGGCCGGAAAGCACGGAGCCGATCAGGTTGCCGGCGATCATGGGCAGGGTCAGAAGGCCCGCCTCGGTGGGTGTTGCGCCGCGTGCCACCTGGAAGTACTGGCCCAGGAAGGTCGAGGAGCCGAACATCGCCACGCCCACAGCCACGGAGGCCCAGATGGCCAGGGCAGTGGTGCGCTCGGAGATGATCTTCAGCGGGATGATGGGCTGCTCAACCTTGGATTCAACCACAACGAGCAGGGCCAGCAGCACGACGCCGCCGCCCACCATCAGTGCCGACTGCCAGGACCACCAGTCGTAGTAGTCGGGGTTGCCGGCGAACGACACCCAGATGAGGAGAAGGCTGACGCCGGTGGTGAGGAGGATGGAGCCGAGCCAGTCGATCCTGGCTGGCCGCTTGACGTGCTGGATCTTGAGGGTGATCTGGAGCAGGATCAGGGCGACGACGGCGAGCGGCACGCAGACGAAGAACGTCCAGCGCCAGCCGAGCGGGCTGTCAACGATGAAACCGCCCAGCAGTGGGCCGCCGGCCGTACCGACGGCCATCACGGCGCCCATGTAACCGGAGTACTTTCCGCGGTCCCGCGGCGGGATCATCGATCCGATGATCGCCTGGGCAAGCGCGGTCAGGCCGCCCATGGCGATGCCCTGGACAACGCGGGCGGTTAGCAGCAGCGGGATGGTCTGGGACAGGCCTGCCATCACCGAGCCGGCCACGAAGATCACAATGCTGAGCTGGACCAGAACCTTCTTGTCGAACAGGTCGGCGAGCTTGCCCCAAATCGGGGTGGTGGCCGCGTTGGCCAGGAGTGCTGCGGTGATGACCCACGCGAAGTCAGTCTGCGTGCCCTTGAGCTCGGACATGATGGTGGGCAGCGCGTTGGCCACGATGGTGCTGCTGAGGATCGCGGTGAAGAAGGCCGCCAGGAGCCCGGTGAGGGCCTCCATGATCTGCCTGTGCGTCATCGCTGCTTGGGGTGGGTGGGCCGAAGGGCGTGACGGGGCCGTCCCGGAGACGGCAGCGTGGCTAGCCAATGAACTGCTCCTTGCGTTTGGTGGTGGTTGTGATGGCGCCGGCCGTCGTTGCCCGGGCGGATTCCCGCAGGGATTCCGCGAGTTTGGAGAGTACTTTCGCCGTCTCCTCGGCGTCCTGCTGGCTCCAGTCCTGCAGGAACTCCTGCAGGGTGGCCACGCGGTGGTCCTCGATCTCGACGAGCTTGGCGCGGCCGGCGTCGGTAAGGGCCACCAACTGCGCCCGCCCGTCGTCGGGGTCCGGCCTGCGGTGGACTAGCCCCAGTTCCTCAAGTTCTGCGATGTGCCTGCTGAGGACTGGAGCGCTGACCCCCAGCCGAGCTGCCAGGTGCGTGGCGCGGGATTCCTTCTCCCCCACGAAGCGGAGGACGCCCTGCAGCGCGATTCCCGCTTCCAGGCCGCGCGAGTTGGAGATTGCCACGCACCGGACGGCGCGCTGAAGGTCGAAGATCTGGCGCACGAGTTCGGCCGCGGTGTTTGGCTCAACTGCCATGGTGAATTAACCCCTTATTGCTTGCCTTAGGCAACTATAGCAATAAATGGTTGCTTTTGGAAACTAAGCATATGGCGGCGGGGCAACGTTCCTTAAACACTGCCAGCGCGAACTGGCAGCAGATGCCCTCAAAATCGTCTTGAGAGGGCATTACCTGCCAGTTCGCGCTGGAGAGGTGGGGCTTAAATGTGCGTTCGCGCTGAGTTAGCTGTCCAGGTGGGTGGGGGCGAACATCTTGAGCAGTGTTTCAACCACGACGACGTTCGGGCCGTCCGCGGCGAAGGCCGCCTTGAGCGCGTCCCCCACGTTTTCCGGCGCGACCCGGGCGGCGGGAACGCCGAACGATTCCGCCAGCTTCACGAAGTCCGGCCGGGAGAGTTCGGTGGCCGTGGCCTTCCCGAAGGCGCCCACCATGTATTCGCGCAGGATGCCGTAGCCGCCGTCGTCCACGATCAGCCAGGTGACGGGCACGTTGTGCTGCTTGGCCGTGGCGAGTTCGGCGATGGAGTACATGGCCGAACCGTCGCCGGACACAGCGAGCACCCTGGCCGAAGCCGCGGACTTGCCCACGGTCTCCAAACCCACGGCCCCGCCGATCGCCGCCGGGAAGCCGTAGCCCAGGCCGCCGGCACCCTGGGCCGAGTGGAACTGGCCCTCGCGGGCGTCCCAGCAGCTCCAGCCCCAGTACGCCGAGATGGTCATGTCCCAGAACGTCTGCATGTCCGCCGGAACGGCGTCCCGAATATCGGCCATGAACTTCAGTTCCTTGGCCAGATCCTGCGATTCCAGCCGCTCCCTGACCTGGCGCAGGGACTCCCGGACCAGGTCCTCCGGCGAGGTCCCGTGCCAGTCGGGCCTGGCGTCGGCAGGCACCACCAGCGACGCGTCGAGGGCCGCGAGCGCCTGGCCGGCGTCGGCGCGGATCCCCAGGCCGGGCCGGTTGGATTCCAAAACCCGCGGTTCGGCGTCGATCTGGATGATCCTGCCGCGCGGTTCGAACGTGAAGTAGTTGGAGGTGACCTCGCCGAGCGAGGAGCCGATGACCACCAGGACGTCGGCGTCCTCCAGGAGATCCGTCATGTGCCGGTCCTCGATCCACGACTGCAGCGAGAGCTCGTGGTTCCACGGGAAGGCGCCGTTGCCGCCGGGCGTGCAGATGACGGGCGCCCTCAGCTTTTCCGCGATCGAGAGCAGCGATTTTTCCGCCCGGCCCCGGCGGGTTCCGCCGCCGGCAATGATGGCGGGGCGTTCCGCCGCCGACAGCCATTTCACGGCTTCACGGACAAGCTCGACGCGCGGCGGGTTGTCCGCCGCTTCGGCCAGCGCATCCTCGACGGGCGGCACCATGATGGGGTCCAGCAGCACGTTTTGCGGGACCTCCAGCCAGACCGGCCCCTGGGGCGAGGAGATCGCCTCGGTCCAGGCGTCCTGGATGGCGGACGGAATGCCCGAGGCGTGCTGGATCAGGCGCTGGCTCTTGGTGACGTTCGCGGCCGACGCCTTCTGGTCATCCAGCTGGTGCAGCATCCCCTTCCGCCGGGCGCCCAGGCCCTCGAGCGGGATCTGGCTGGCAACCACCACCATGGGCACACCCGTGGCGTAGGCTTCCTGCAGCCCGGCGAGCGATGTCAGCGCGCCCGGCCCGGTGGACAGGAACAGCACGCCCACCTCCCCCGTGGCCCGCGAGTAGCCGTCGGCGGCGAAGGCGCTGTTGTTCTCCACGCGGGAGGACACGAACTTCAGGTTGCCCCGGCCCATCGCGTCGAAGAGGCCCAGCGCATGCTGTCCGGGAATGCCGAACACCGTCTTAGCGCCCAGCGCCTCCAGGGTTTCGACGACGAGATCCCCGCCGTTGCGGGCACCGGTCCCGACGGCGGTCACTGGGAGTACTCCCCCACGGCGGCACGGACAGCGCCATTGTTGGCCGGCGCGGGCGAGGCTGCGGCGAACCCGGCCGGACGCCGGGCTTCCCGGCCCAGCGCCTGGGCGGCGTAGCCGGTCGCAGAGCCGAAGCGGTCACCGGCCACGGTGTTGTCCGCCATGAGGGTAACGAGTTCGTAGGCCACGTGGCTCGCGGCAACGCCGGTAATCTCGGCATGGTCGTAGGCCGGGGCCACTTCAACGACGTCGGCGCCGACGAGGTTCATGCCGCGGAAGCCGCGGATGATCTCCAGCAGCTCGCGGCTGGTGATGCCGCCGGCTTCCGGCGTGCCGGTTCCGGGCGCGTGGGCGGGGTCCAGAACGTCGATGTCCACGGAGATGTACAGGGGACGGTCTCCGATGCGGTCCCGCACCTTGGCCACTGTCTCGAGGACACCCTGGTAGTAAACGTCAGCGGAGGTGACGATGCCGAACCCGAAGCGGTGGTCGTCGTCGAGATCCTTTTTCCCGTACAGCGGGCCGCGGGTGCCGATGTGGCTGATGGCCTCCGTGTCCAGGATGCCCTCCTCCACGGCACGGCGGAACGGGGTGCCGTGGGTGTACTCGGCGCCGAAGTAGGTGTCCCAGGTGTCCAGGTGGGCGTCGAAGTGCAGCATGGCGATGGGGCCACCGGCGCGCTCGGCGGCGGCGCGCAGGAGCGGCAGCGCGATGGTGTGGTCGCCGCCCAGGGTGAGCAGCTTGCTGCCGCCCGCCGTCAGGTCCAGGGCGTTCTGCTGGATGGTTTCGATGGCCTCGTTGATGTTGAACGGGTTCACGGCCATGTCGCCGGCGTCGGCCACCTGGCAGTTCTCGAACGGGCTGACGTCCCAGGCCGGGTTGTACGGGCGGAGCAGCCGGCTGGCCTCGCGGACGTGGTTGGCGCCGAAACGGGCACCGGGGCGGTAGGAGACGCCGGAATCAAAGGGCACGCCCACCACGGTGATGTCGGACTTGGCCACCTGGTCCAGGCGCGGCAGGCGGGCATAGGTTGCGGCCCCGGCGTAGCGGGGAATACGGGATGAATCGATGGGGCCAAGGTTGCCGTTGGCTTCGATGCGCAGCTCTTCCAAAGGAACGCCTCTCCTTCGAGGATGACTTGTCGAGGGTGTGTTGTGACAGCCATCATACACTCGAAGTTGTCCAATGTGCACCGACTGTTTACCGGATCTCTAAAAATCAGGGCAGAAAAAACCCGGGCGCCCAAGAAGAGGCGGCCGGGCCGATTCGAAGAACGCTACCGGCTCGCTGCCGGGACCAGCACCCACAAAACCTCGACGGACTCGTCGGTCGGGTTGACCCAGGTATGCGGTTCCCGGCCGGGGAAGGTGACCGTGTCCCCGGTGGTCAGCTCATATTCCTCGTTCGTGAGGATGAGCCTGATGGTCCCCTTGATCACATGCAGGACATCGACGTCGCAGTCAACGGCGTAGAGCTCCGATTCACCCCGGCCCCGCGGGTCAATGACGGCCTGGATAATCTGCACGCGCCGTTCGGACCGCGCGGTCAGCAGCCGCTCGACGATCCCCTCCCCACCGAGGGAGATGCGCGGACCCGAATCACGCTTGGTCAGGTGGGTTTCCGGCGCGGCGAACAGGTCGCCAATGGAGATCGACAGCACCTGGCACAGTGTCACCAGCGAGGCCACAGACGGTGAGGTCAGGTCCCGCTCCACGCGGCTGAGGAAGCCCTTGGTCAAACCGGTGGCGTCGGCCACCTGTTCAATGGTGAGCCGCTGGGACTGGCGCGCGGCGCGGATCCTTGAACCGATGGCGACCGGAACATTGCTCGGCTCAACTGGTAGTGCCTTCATTTACGAACCTTTCACGGCCGGCCGCACGGCCCCATCATTGGAGTCATATTATCGGCCCCGCCCTTCTGTGACGCGGGGCAAGCCGCGCCGCGGAGCTTTGCGTCTTGACTGTTACTCGAATCACAGCCTACGCTTTTATGCAACAAGTGTTGCTTGTGAAACAACTCCCACGAGGAGACGCCCAGCAAGGAACCCAGCGTTCCCCCAGATTTCCGTTCAGTGCAGCACCATCCGGGCAGCCCGTTTCCCCGGACTGGCCCGTAAGCTGCCAAAGCTCCAAGGATCCCCAATCATGGACGCAAGTTTCGTCAATATCGCCATCGTGGTGGTCTACCTGGCCGCCATGCTGGCCTTCGGCTGGTGGGGCAAGTCCCGCACCAAGAACAACAGCGACTTCCTCGTGGCCGGCCGCCGCCTGGGGCCGTTCCTTTACACCGGAACAATGGCCGCAGTCGTCCTGGGCGGCGCCTCCACCGTTGGCGGCGTCGGCCTCGGCTACAAGTTCGGCATCTCGGGCATGTGGCTCGTGGTGGCGATCGGTGCCGGTGTCCTGCTGCTGAGCCTGCTGTTCGCCGGCACCATCCAGAAACTGAAGATCTACACCGTCTCCCAGATGCTGTCCCTGCGCTACGGCAGCCAGGCCACCCGGACCTCCGGCATCATCATGCTCGCCTATACCCTGATGCTCTGCGCCACCTCCACCGGCGCCTACGCCACCATCTTCGTGGTGCTGTTCGGCTGGGACCGGGCGCTGGCCATCGCCATCGGCGGCGCCATTGTGCTTGTGTACTCGACCATTGGCGGCATGTGGTCCATCACCTTGGCCGACCAGGTCCAGTTCGTCATCAAGACCGTGGGCATCTTCTTTCTCATGCTGCCTTTCACGCTCAACGCAGCCGGGGGCCTGGACGGCATCCGCAGCCGCGTGGAGGCCAGCTTCTTCCAGATTGACGGCATCGGTGTCCAGACGATCATCACCTACTTCGTCGTCTACACCCTCGGCCTGCTGATCGGCCAGGACATCTGGCAGCGCGTGTTCACGGCGAAGACGCCGCGGGTTGCCCGCTGGGGAGGCGCCACCGCCGGCATCTACTGCATCCTCTACGGCGCGGCCGGCGCACTGATCGGCCTCGGCGCGAGGGTTGCGCTGCCCAGCATCGACGTCGCCACCCAGGGCAAGGACGTTGTCTACGCCGAGGTGGCGCAGAACCTGCTGCCCATCGGCATCGGCGGCCTGGTGCTCGCTGCCGCCGTCGCGGCCATGATGTCCACCGCGTCAGGCGCCCTGATCGCGGCAGCCACCGTTGCCCGTGCGGACGTGCTGCCGTTCGTCGCCAGCTGGTTCGGCAAGACCATCAACACGGACGATTCCGACAACCCGGAGCACGACGTCAAGGCCAATCGCATGTGGGTCCTCGGCCTCGGCATCGTGGCCATCCTGATCGCCATCATCACCAAGGACGTCGTCGCCGCCCTCACCATCGCCTACGACATCCTGGTGGGCGGCCTCCTGGTGGCCATCCTCGGCGGGCTCATCTGGAAGCGCGGCACGGGCATCGCGGCCGCGGCGTCCATGGCGGTCGGTTCCGTGGTGACGCTCGGCACCATGATCGTCCTGGAGATCAACGCCAAAGAACCGCTGGAAGGCATCTTTGCCAATGAACCGATCTACTACGGCCTGATCACCTCCGCAGTGGTCTACGTGGCAGTCTCCCTGCTGACCAAGCCTACGGACCCCGCGGTCATGAGCCGCTGGTACCGCCGGGTGGCCGGCAAGGACACCGAGGAAGCACCGGTTTCGGCCACTGTCCGGTGACCTGCACGGGGCCCCGGCAGATCTAGAAAAAGTACGACGACGGCGGTTCCTCCCAGCGCGGGGAGGCACCGCCGTCGTGGTTAAAAGAGTTGGGCTAAAGCGGGTGGGAAGGGTCAGGGTGGGAGATGTCAGGAGCGAAAAGTTCAGGGTCGAAACGGCCGTCAGTGCCGAAACGGACGCCTAGCCTTCGTAGCTTTCGTCCGCACGGAACTCGTCGTCCGCGTCCAGCGGAACTACCCGTTCGTCGTCGTCCACTGCCTCGGAGTTGGCGGGAACAACGCGTTCTTCGGAATCAAGGAATTCGTCTTCCGTGTCCCAGTCTTCGTCCACCGGCGCGTCCTCGGCAAAGTCGTAGGCGGGATCGGACTCGATGGTGTGGCGGGTGTCCGGCTCGGGGCGCGATCCGTTGGTGTTCATCAGGCAGACCTCCGTGTGATTGGACTTCGGTACCCGCCGTCGGCGGGGCACATTTTCATCAGATCACCGCGGGTGCGGGCGGTCAAGGGCGTTCGCACTGGCCACGGTCGCTGCCTCCGGCGTCCGGCGTTATTGAGGTTTCCCTAAACTTTTGGCTAAGGGTTACCGGCCGAAAATCCGCGGAATTACGGGGTAAAGTGGGCGATGCAATGGGGCCGCAGCACGTCCCAGCTACCCAGGAGTTCCCGTGTCTCAGCACGCAAAATCTGACCCTCACACCAGCGGCAACGCCTCCGCCGCGCCTGCCTCAACCAACGGCCCCGCAACCGGCGCCGCGCCCAACCCCGCGGCCTCCCGCCCGGAACCCAGCGCCGCGGACATCAGGCGCTGGCGCCAGTACCTCGCCGACGAACGGGCCGAGGCTGCCGTCTACCGTGATCTCGCCCAGAACCGCTCCGGCGAGGAGCGCGCCATCCTTTTGGCCCTCGCCGAAGCCGAGGGCCGCCACGAGGCACACTGGCTGAAACTGCTTGGTGAGCACGCCGGCAAGCCCCGGCACGCGTCCTTCCGCAGCCGCCTTCTGGGTTTCCTGGCCCGGCACTTTGGCTCCGTGTTTGTGCTTGCGCTGGCGCAGCGGGCGGAGGGCCGCTCCCCGTACACCAGGGAACCGTCCGCCACCCCGGCCATGGCGGCCGACGAGCAGATCCACGAGGAAGTGGTCCGCGGCCTGGCAACACGCGGCCGCAACCGGCTGGCCGGCACGTTCCGCGCCGCCGTCTTCGGCGCCAACGACGGCCTGGTCAGCAACCTGTCGCTGGTCATGGGCATGGCCGCCACGGGCGTTGGCAGCGGCGTGGTCCTGCTCAGCGGCATCTCCGGACTCCTGGCCGGGGCATTCTCCATGGGCGCCGGCGAATTCGTGTCGGTCCGTTCCCAGCGCGAGCTCCTGGACGCCACCCGTCCCACCCAGGTGACACTGGTGGCGGCACCCCAGTTGGACATCGAACACAACGAGCTCCTGCTGGTCTACCTGGCCCGCGGCATGTCCCGCGAGGCCGCCGAACACCGCGTGGCCGAACGCATGGGCCTCTTCACGTGCGACTGCGATCCGAGCCTCTCGCTCCATCCCGAACTGCCCGAGACCGAGGACGAGCACGAAGCCGTGGGCACGGCCTGGGGCGCCGCCCTCTCCAGCTTCTGCTTCTTCGCCTCGGGCGCGATCGTGCCCATCATTCCCTTCCTTTTCGGCATGACCGGAATCGGCGCCCTCATGGTGGCGGCGGTCCTGGTGGGCATCGCGCTGCTGGCCACCGGCGGCACCGTCGGCCTGCTGTCCGGCACCTCGCCATTGACCCGCGGCCTCCGGCAGCTCGCCATCGGCCTTGGTGCTGCCGGCGTCACCTACCTCCTGGGCATGGCGTTTGGCGCTGTCATCGCCTGAGCCGGAGTTATCGTCTCGGGTGGGTTGGCTGGTTGCACCGGTTGGCCGGGTTGGCCGGGTTGCCCGGTTGGCCGGGTTGCCCGGCGGGATAGTCCGGCGGGTTTCGTGGGCTGGCCAGCGGAACTGTAAAGTAGGCCTATTTGCCTGGTGCTCGTTTGTCGGGTGCCTTGTCTACCAATTGCTTGTTTGCCAATTGCTTGTTTGCCTGGTGCCCGATTCCTTGTGGCGGCGACGCGGCAGAGGAATGCCGTGAAAGAGGTGCAGTGGAGTGGAGGGTCAAGACCCCGGGTACAGTCAACGCCGCCACCGCTACCGGCCGCGTCATTCAGGTCCGGCCACCGCGGCGGCCAGGTTTATCCGCCGCCTGATCGTGCTCGCTGCCCTCGGTTGCGCGGCTTTCCTCGCGGCCGGAATGGCGTACGGGGACCCCCGCTTTGCCGGTGTGCTGAACTTCCGCATCGGTTCCGGGGACCAGTCCTCGTCCCGCCAGAATGATGCCGGACAGGATGATGCCGGCCAGAATGGCGCGGGGCAAAATCAGTCGGGACAGGATGATGCGGGGAACAATCCGGTCGGGCAAGCGGGACACGCGGGACAGCCCGGACCGAGGACACAGTCAGCCGGGGAAGACGCCGGCGGCCCCGGCAGTACCTCGGGCGCACCGCCGCCGGGACTCGAGGAGGCAGCCACTCCCCTAGGCACGCCGGAACCGCCTCTGGAGCCCAGCGACTCCTATAAGTTCCTTGCCGTGAACAGCGACGGCTCCCCCGTGGGCTACTCGCCATGCCGTCCGCTGCACTACGTGGTGAATGCCAGCCTTGCGCCGGACGGTGCGGCCGGCCTGGTTCCCCTGGCGATCCGGGAAATCTCCCGCGTCACCGGCATCCGGTTTGTCGACGACGGCGCCACCGACGAGCCGCCCTCGGACCAGCGTGCCCCTTACCAGCCCGAGGCCTACGGCGACCGCTGGGCACCCCTGCTCATCAGCTGGACCACGCCGGACGCGACGCCCAAGCTGGGCGGCAAGGTCATCGGCACCGGCGGCAGTACCCACTACAGCTACGGGAACGGTCCCAAGAGCTATGTCACCGGCAGCCTGGAACTGGATGCCCCGCAGATGGCTATTGAGCTGGAACGCCCCGACGGCACTGCCTACGCCACCGCCGTCATCCTCCATGAACTGGGCCATGTCATGGGGCTGGAACATGTCAACGACCCCGTGCAGCTCATGTATCCGGAGATCGGCGCCCCCGATGGCCTGGCGGCCGGCGATCTGAACGGCCTCTATCAACTCGGCAAGACGCCCTGCCGCAAGGACCTGTAGGCCAGCCCTGGTTCCGGACACCCGCGCCGCGGAGTTACCCGCCTCGCCGAGTTACCCGCGGCGCCGGTTCACCGCCGGCTACGGTTCCCGCGGCCGTTCACCTGCCGAGGACCGAGAGCGCCTCACCCACGCTGTCCACCAGGAAGATCCGCTGCTCCATCGCCCGCCCGGCGGCGAGGCTCTGCAGCATGGGCCAGGCCGGGAACCGCTGCTCCCAGTGTTCCCTGCCGACCAGCACCATGGGGGTCATGGTTTCCGGGGCGCCATAGTAGTTCTCGCAGGCATCCTGGAAGATCTCCTGCACCGTGCCCGCTGCACCCGGCAGGAATACGATCCCTCCGCTGCAGACCTCCAGGAGAATGGCCTCGCGGACGGCGTTGGCAAAGTACTTGGCGATGTGGGTGGCGAAGTAGTTGGGCGGTTCATGGCCGTAAAACCAGGTGGGAATGCCGAGGGACGCGGCCCCGCCCGGAAAGCGTCCGACGGCGGCTGCCGCAGCGCGGGCCCAGGCGGACACCGAGGGTCGGAAGCCGGGGACGGCAGCCAACTCCCGAAGCACACCCTGGAATTCGTCGTCGTCGGCCGCGCTCAGGTAGGCACCCAGGTTCGCCGCCTCCATGGCTCCGGGGCCCCCGCCGGTGGCCACCAGGTGGCCGCGCCGGGCCAGAAGCCGTCCCAGCGTGGCGGCGGCGGCGAAGCCGCCGGTCCCCCGCTGCAGGGCGTGGCCTCCCATGACTCCGACGATGGAACGGCCTCCACTGTTGAGGCTCCGGACGAACTCCTCCAGGGCATCGCCGACGGCGTGGTCGTGCAGGGCTGCGGCGAGGGTGGAGTCGAGGCGGTTCCGCTGCCCCGGCCGCATGCTCCATTGGTAGACCAAAGCGTCGGGGGTATTCTCGTACGGCTCATCGACGATGCCTGCGTACAGCTCCTGCGGGGTATAGAGGCCGGCACGGTACGGATTGAACGGAACGCCGGTGAGCCGTGGAAAGATGAGTGCGCCCCGGCTGCGGAGTGTTGCCTCCACGCCCGGGTCGAAGGTGCAGCCCAGGAAAACCGCCCCCTCGGCGTCCAGGGCCGCCAGGGCGGTGCCCCGTCCGCGGAGGTCGAGTGACTGGGCATGCCAGCCGTGCATCGCCCGGGCCCCGGCCTTCACCAGCCGGTCGAAGCGGGAGATGCTGTCCACCTCAAGGGTCCGCGGGCTGGGGTTAAGGCTGCCGGAGGGGTTCATGCTGCCCAGCCTAGTGGGCTGTTGAATCTCCCGGCCGAAGCCTGCCACGAACTCCACGGTCCCAAAACCCAACTAGGTAGCAGTTGTGGGCGTTCCCAGCGCTGAGAACGCCCTTAACTGCTACCTAGTCGGGTGGATAGACCAGGAAGCCCGTTAGGAGACCTGGAGGCCGCCATTGATGTCGTAGGTGGCGGCGGTGATGTAGCCCGAGTCCGCACCCAGCAGGAAGGAGATCAGCGCGGCCACTTCCTCGCGGGTGCCCACGCGGCCCATCATGATGCCCTCGGACATCTGGGCCTTGCGCTCCTCGGTCAGCGTGCCGCCCATGATGTCGGTGTCGATCGGGCCCGGGGCAATGGCGTTCACGGTCACGCCGAACTCGCCGACTTCGCGGGCCAGGGCGCGGGTGAAGCCGATGATGCCGGCCTTGGAGGCGCTGTAGGCCACCTTGGAGTAGGTGCCGCCGCCGCGCTGGGCGGAGATGGAGGAGATGCTCACGATGCGGCCGAGCTTGCGTTCGATCATGCCCTTGAGCACCCGCTGGGACACCACGAACGTGCCGCGCATGTTGATGGCGAAGACCTTGTCCCACTCGGCAACCGTGGTTTCCATGAAGGTGGTCGGGGAGCTGATGCCGGCGAGGTTGGCAAGAGCCACGATCGGCGGCAGGGATGCTTCGATCTCGGTGATCGCCCGGTCCACGGATGCTTCGTCGGAGACATCGG
This sequence comes from Arthrobacter sp. NPDC056691, assembly GCF_042791415.1. Lineage (NCBI taxonomy): Bacteria > Bacillati > Actinomycetota > Actinomycetes > Micrococcales > Micrococcaceae > Arthrobacter > Arthrobacter sp. NPDC056691. The sequence continues at coordinate 18,874 of NZ_JBHTXX010000003.1, read as the reverse complement.
CGCCCACGCCGATGGCCTTCACTGCACGGTTGGACCCGATCTCCGCGGCGGCGGCCTTCGCGTCCTCGGCGTTGATGTCCAGGATCGCGATGGACCAGCCTTCACTGGCCATGCGGTCAGCTGCTGCGCGGCCGATGCCGCGGGCGGACGCCGCGCCGGTCAGCACAACAGTGCGCTCTGCGGGGAAAGGGGTGATTGAGCTCATTGCGGTGTTCCTTCGGGTGGTTCTCGGATGGGTCTTTAGTGGCTGGCCGGAGCGTCTGCGGAGGCGTTGACTGCCGGATCCAGCGCCGCATCGCCTTCGGGGCGCCTGCGGGCGTAGAGGTAGGTGGCCACAGCCGTGACGCACAGGCAGAAGGAGAGGAAGAGCAGGCCGCTCTGGTTGTTGCCGGTGGCGTCCTTCAGCAGGCCCACTGCGTAAGGGGCGACGAATCCGCCGAGGTTGCCCAGTGAGTTGACCATGGCCAGGCCGGAGGCTGCGGCCGCGCCGGTGAGCGCTGCGGACGGCATGGACAGGAACGGGGCAATGGCTCCGTAGATGCCCATGGCCGAGGCGGTCAGTGCGACGAGTGCCAGGACAGGGTTGACCGGGAGCATGTAGCCTGCGGCGAGCAGGCCCAGGCCGGCCAGAACCATGCTGACGGCGCTGTGCCACGCACGTTTGCCGGTCCTGTCAGCACGCTTGCTCCAGAAGTAGACGAAGGCTGCGGCCACTGCGTACGGGATGAGGACGATGAATCCGACCTGGGCCGTGGAGAACTTCCCCAGGGCAGCCACGATGGTGGGCATCCAGAGTCCGAGGCCGTAGATGCCGCAGACCAGGCCGAAGTAGAGGGCCGAGTAGACGAGGGTGCGCTTGTCCTTGAGGCCGGCCAGGAAGTTGTGGCTGCTGCCCTTGGATTTGGCTGCCAGTTCGGCGTCCATGGTGGTGGTGAGCCATTCGCGTTCGTCGGCGTTGAGCCACTTGGCGTCGCGGGGGCGGTCCGTCATCAGGAAGGGGGTCAGTACGCCCAGCAGGATGGCGGGGATGCCTTCAATAATGTAGAGCCACTGCCAGCCGTGCAGGCCCATGACGCCGTCCATCTGAAGGAGCAGGCCGGAAACAGGTGCACCCAGTGCGTTGGAGACGGGCTGGGCCAGGATGAAGATGCCCAGCACGGTAACGCGCTGCGCGGCCGGGAACCACAGGGTCAGGTAGAAGAGGATGGCGGGGAAGAAGCCGGCCTCGGCGGCACCGAGCAGGAAGCGGATGATGTAGTAGGTGGATTCGCCGTTCACCAGGGCCATCGCGGCTGCGAAGATGCCCCAGGTAATGAGGATGCGGGCCAGCCATTTGCGGGCGCCAAACTTGTACATGCCGGCGTTGCTGGGGATTTCGAGAACGGCGTAGCCGAGGAAGAAGATGCCGGCGCCCAGTCCGTAGGCTGCGGCGCTCAGGCCGATGTCCTCACTCATGGTCAGTTTGGCGAAGCCGACGTTGTTTCGGTCCAGGTACGCGATGAAGTAGAGCAGGACGATCAGGGGCATTACGCGGCGGCGGACCTTGCGGAGCGTGCGGTCTCCAAGCTCGCCGAGTCCGGAGGACTTTGTGGTTAATGAAGTCATCATCGACCTTCTGTCTGGCGGTTCCCGGCCCGGCGGCTTCGCGGTGGGAATCGCTGCTTGTCTTTGTGGGGGTTCTGTCCGGTTTCAGTGAATATATCTGTTTTATCTGATGTCAGACATCTGACGGAAGAACATGACCAAAAGCATAGGAGAGTGACGAGCGTTACGTCAAGGTGAAAGAAGTGTGCCTAGGAGGGTTGGCCGTGAACGTAGCGCTCGTAGTCCTCAAAGGTCTGGTCCATGTGCTCGTCCATTGCCTTGCGCGCCAGCTCGGCGTCGCCGGTGAGGATGCTCTCCAGCACGCGCTGATGGAAGGCGATGGCGTGGCGCTGGATCTCCTCGATGGCGGACGTCTCGCGGCGGGCGCGGTAGAGGGACTGGCCCAGCTGGGCCAGGAGGGCACGGACAAACGGATTGCCGGAAGCCTTCAGGACGGTGTCGTGGAAGGCGATGTCGGCCGCCACGAACCCGTCGAGGTCTCCGGCCTGGTGATACCGTTTCATGTCCGCGATGGACGCCCGCATCTCCTCGGCATGTTCAGGAGTGTGACGCCTGGCGGCGAGCGCGGCGGCGCCGGTTTCGACCATGCGCCGGACCTCGATCAGGCCGCGGGACACCTGGTCGTCCGCGTTGCCGTGGGATGCCGCCTTGATGATGGCGTCGAGGCCGGTCCAGTTGTCCGCCGGATTCACGAACGTCCCGCGGCCGGCTTTGACGTACAGGATGTTCTGCGCCCGGAGTGCCTTCAAGGCTTCCCGGGCGGTCAGCCGGCTGACGTCGTAGGCCTTGGCGATGTCGGCTTCCGGCGGCAAGGCATCGTGCGGCTTCAGCCTGCCGTCGAGTATGTCGTCCAGCAGACCGTCAACAAGGTCGTCAACAAGTGTCCTGCGCCCCACCGACTGCCCTACTTTCGCCTTGCCTAATGCTCCCAACACTACCGAAACCGGCGCAGACCCAGTAACAGCGGCGCCAAGTGCGTCAGCGGGCGGCTTACGGACACGTAACGTAGGCGTCCAGCCTGGCGAGTGTCCTGTCGATGTTCTCCGGATGGCGGCGCAGGTAGCCGGCAAGCCGGAGCAGGAACCTGCCGCGGACGCCGCGGGCATCCCACTGTTCGGTCACCAGCGTCCCGGGCAGCCCGCTGCTGTCGGCGGCCGGTTCCAGCAGGTAACGCCACACATGCCCGTAGAAGTGGCGCCAGGCGATCCGCCGGCCCTCCTCGAACTCAGTGACGGTGTTGAGGATCCGGTAATTTACCCGGATGTTCATGTCCATGCCGAACTTGGCACCCGGACCAAGCCGGCCCGGACCCTTGGGCTGGGCGCCCTTGACCGTGTCCGAACCGTCGATTTCGCTGTGCAGCGCGGGCGTGGCCAGGATCTCGAAGATCCGGCCCGGTTCCGCGGCGATGAAGCGGTCCCGGGACACCAAATATCGGTTGCTCATCGGCCCAGCCTAATCGTCCGGATATGGGGCAGAATTTGAGGATGCAGAATTCAACGCGGAATTCAGGACGAGTGCAGACCCCAGACGCAGCGCAGACCCCAGATGCATCGCAGAGCCCAGACGCGACGCCGGATGCAGACGCCACACCGGGTGCGGCGCCGGGCGACGTGCGCCGGCCGCGGATCGGCATTCCCGTCCGGCTGAGCAGTTCGGCGGATCCTGACCCACGGGTGGCGAAGGCCAACAGCCTCTTCGGCTGCATTGTCAGCCTCATCCGCGATGTCGGCGGAGAACCGGTGCTGCTCACCCCTGAATCACTGGAGGGTGGCGCGTCGCTGGAGGGCGGGCTGAGGGGCGCGCCCACCAGCGGAACAGCGGGCCATGGCGCACCCGGCCGTGGAACGGCCGACGGCGGAGCCTCCGACGGCGACAAGGCAGCAGACGCGCCCGAGGCGCTTGACGGCGTCGTACTTCCCGGCGGCGGCGACGTTGACCCGCGCCTCTACGGCGAGGAGCCGGGCCCCTCCCTCTATGACGTCAACGCAGAACAGGACCGGCTGGACATCGCGGTGGCGCGGCGCGCGCTCGATGCCGGCACGCCGGTGCTGGGAATCTGCCGCGGACACCAGCTGCTCAATGTCCTGTACGGCGGGACGCTGGTCCAGGACATGACGCCGGGCACCGTGCCCCACCGCCAGATCCCGGCAGCGGCCAACAGGCCATGGGTCTGGCACGAGGTGACGATCACCCCGGGGTCCAAGGTGGCCAAGATGTATGCCGCCGCCCCAAATCCGGACGGCGGTCCGGCGTCCGGCGGCACCGATGATGCAGCCGCGGGTGGCACGGCAGCGGGTGGCACGGCAGCGGGTGGCACGGCAGCGGGTGGCACGGCCGCCGTGGAGGTCAAGATCGCTTCCGGCCACCACCAGGCGGTCGACCGGGTGGCGCCGGGGCTACTGGTGACCGCCGTGGCGGATGACGGCACGGTGGAGGCGCTGGAGGACCCCGAGCGGTGGGTCGCATCGGTGCAGTGGCATCCGGAGGCCCTGGAACTGACAGAGGAGCAGCGGCTTGCCCCGTTCCGGGTGTTCGTGGAGGCCTGCCGCACGCGCTGAGCGGCGGGCGACCGCCGGCCCCTCGCCCGCCTCCCCGGCCGTCGCGCTCTCAAACTGGCGCATTCCTTGACTGGCGGCGGCGCCCTGCTATGATCAAAATCAGAGTATGTCCTAACAAACGGACATGCACTGACATACAGGCTACTGGACGCAGGAACCTGCAGCACAAAGGGAGCACTCAATGGCGAACCAACTACACCTCAGCATCGACCGCTCATCGCCGGTGCCGCTGTACCATCAGGTCGTCCAGGGCATTGAAGCTGCCATCCACACCGGACTGCTGGAACCCGGGAGCCGGCTGGAAAACGAGATCGACCTCGCCGCCCAGTTGAACCTCTCGCGCCCCACCATGCGCAAGGCAATGGACGAACTGGTCCGCTCCGGGCTGCTGGTCCGCAAGCGCGGTGTGGGCACGCAGGTGGTGTCGAGCCAGGTCCGCCGCCCGCTTGAGCTGTCCAGCCTGTACGACGACCTGACGAACAACGGCAGCAAGCCCACCACCGAGGTGCTCACCTTTGCGCACGTCGACGCCGACGCCGCCACGCGGGAGGCACTGCACCTGGCCGCCGGGGCCAAGGTCTATCACTTCACCAGGCTCCGGAAGGTGGGCGGCAAGCCGCTGGCCCTGATGGAGAACTGGGTGCGTGACGACATCACGCACATCGACGAGGACCTGCTGAAGACCCAGGGCCTGTACGGCATCCTGCGCGGCGGCGGCGTCAACTTCCGCCTGGCCACGCAGCGCATTGGCGCCATGGTGGCCAACGACTACCAGGCCCCGCTCCTCGAGACCGAGGCCGGATCGGCCCTGGTCACCATGGAACGCACCGCCGTCGACGACACGGGGCGGAACGTGGAAACCGGGCACCACGTCTACCGGGGTGACTCTTACAGCTTCGAAATGACACTCGTCCAGCGCTAGCCCGCAGCGGCGGTTCCAGCGCGGGGGCGGCGACTTGCCTGGCCCCGGCGCGGAGCCGTCATGCGCCGAACACGACCACACATCCGAAAGGGACACCAACTATGGCCGAATGGGTATACCCCCTGGGCAGTGCAGCCGAAGGCTGCTGGGACATTTCGCTGGGAACGTCCGACTCGAAACTTGCGGTGGAAGGCTGGGAACACACGGGACTGAAGGTGGCCACGCTGGCGCCGGGCGCCGTCGTCGACCTCCCGCCCGCGGCCGAAGAACGAATTGTCATCCCGCTGAGCGGTGCGTTCACCGCCACCGTGGACGGGCTGGACCACCCCCTGTCGGGGCGGGCCAGCGTCTTTAGCGGACCCACCGACGTGCTGTACTCCGGGACGGACAAGGCTGTGAGGATCACCTCGTCCGACGGCGGCCGGGTTGCCATCGCGACGGCGCCCGCCAATGTCCAGTACCCCACCCGCCTGGTCACCGCGGCGGAGACGCCGGTCGAGCTGCGCGGAGCCGGCAACTGCTCGCGCCAGGTCCACAATTTCGGCACCCCCGCCGCGCTGGAGGCCGACCGGTTCATCGTGTGCGAAGTCCTCACGCCCGCCGGCAACTGGTCCTCCTACCCTCCCCACAAGCATGATGAGGAGAAGGAGGGCGAGACCAGGCTTGAGGAGATCTACTACTTCGAGACGCGGGTGGCCGACGTCCCCGGTTCCAACGGCCCCGGGGAGAACGCTGACGCCATCGGCTACCAACGGGTCTATGCCTCCGACCACCGGCCCATCGACGTTTCGGCCGAGGTCCGCACCGGCGACGTGGTACTGGTCCCCTACGGCTGGCACGGCCCGGCCATGGCCGCACCGGGCTATGACATGTACTACCTCAACGTCATGGCCGGGCCCGGCCGCGTCCGCGACTGGCTCATCAGCGACGACCCGCACCACGGCTGGGTGCGCCAGACCTGGGACAGCCAGAACCTGGACCCCAGGCTGCCTTTCGGGGCGTAGCAGGCGGTCAGCGGGCGGCGGCGGGCTCGACGTCGGCCGCTTCAGTCTGGACCGAAGCGCCAGTTGGACCCAAAGCGCCAGGCGCCGGCTCCGCCGTCGGGAATGCGACAGCAGCCCGGCGGGCAGTTGCCTTGGCCCGGGCAGCGGCACCGACCATCACCACCAGGCCGAGCAGGGTGATCGCGGCTCCCGCCCAGATGGGCGACGTGTAGCCCAGGCCGGCGGTGATGGTCACGCCGCCGAGCCAGGCGCCCAGGGCATTGCCCACATTGAACGCGCCGATGTTGGCTCCGGACGCGAGCGTGGGTGCCTTGGCCGCGTACTTCATGACGCGCATCTGCAGGCCCGGCACCGTGGCGAATCCGAAGCCGCCCAAGAGCAGCAGCGAGGCGATGGTGAGCACCTGGTTGCCCGCGCTCAGGGCGAAAACCACCAGCACGACAACCAGGACGGCGAGTACGGCGAGCAAGGTGCGGTCCACGTCGCGGTCGGCCGCCCTGCCGCCGAGCGTGTTGCCGACAAACAGGCCCACGCCGAAGACAATCAGCAGCCATGGCACCGTGGACGCGGCGAATCCGGAAACCTCGGTGAGGGTGAAGGCGATGTAGGTGAACGCACCGAACATTCCGCCATAGCCGAGGACGGTGACGAGGATGGACAGCCACACCTGGCCGGAGCGGAAGGCGCGCAGCTCGCTGCGCAGGCCGCTGCTGGCGGTGTCCCCGCTCCCGGCCTTGGGCACCAGGGCCAGGATTCCGATGAGCGCCAGCACACCGATGCCGGTGATGGCCCAGAAGGTGGAACGCCAGCCCGCGGCCTGCCCCAGCAGTGTGCCGAGCGGAACTCCGAGGACATTGGCGGCGGTGAGGCCGGTGAACATGATGGCGATGGCGGCGGCCTTCTTCGTTGGCTCCACCATACCGGCAGCAACCACCGCCCCGATGCCGAAGAAGGCACCGTGCGCGAGGGCTGCAACCACCCGGCCCGCCATCATCGCCCAGTAATCGGGAGCAATGGCGGACAGCAGGTTGCCGACTATGAAGAGCACCAGCAGCAAGGCCAGTACGGGTTTGCGCTGGAAGCGGGAAACCGCGGCGGTGAGTCCCAGGGCTCCCACCACGACGGCGAGGGCATAGCCGGAGATGAACCAGCCGGCGGAGGCTTCGCTCACCCGGAAGTCGGCAGCCACCTCGGGGAGGAGCCCCATGATGACGAACTCGGTGAGTCCGATGCCGAACCCGCCGAGGGCTAGGGCTATCAGGCCAACAGGCATGGATGTGCTCCTTCGGAACTGTACTGAATGGGAAGCGCAGCGTAAGGTATTAGTTGCAGGCGCGCTATATTTTGTTGCACAAGCAAATATTGCACAAAAAGATATCCCGCGCAAGCAACTATCTACCGTGCTCTGTTCCGAGTGAGCCGGAGAACTGAAGGAGGAGAGCCCATGGGCATCAAGGATGACGCCGTGGAGGTGCGCGCCCAGGGTTGGCGCACTCTGGCGGCCCTGCACGGGCTGATCGAGGCGGAGCTGGAGCGCTCGCTGCAGGGGCAGGCGCGGCTCTCCGTCGTCGAGTACACCGTGCTCGACGCGCTCAGCCGGCAGGACGGGTGGCACATGCGCATGCAGCAGCTGGCGCGCGCCACCGCTCTCAGCGCCAGCGCGACCACCCGCCTGGTGAACCGGCTGGAGGACCGCGGCCTGCTGACGCGCATCCTGTGCGCGGACGACCGGCGCGGGATCTACACCGAACTCACCGGCAGCGGGAGCAAGCTGCTGGCAGAAGCGCGGCCGGTCCACGACGCCGCACTGGAGCGGACCCTGGCCGAAGCGCAGCAGGAGCCGGAGCTGGCTCCCCTCGTGGACGCCCTCCCCCGCCTCCACGCCGGCGTCTAGCCACCGACACCAGGAACCGCTCCGGCGCTGGAGTTTTTGTGCAGATAATGCCCCCTCGAAGGCATCGAGGGGGCATTATCTGGACGAAAACTCCGGAGTGGAACGGTCCTTAGTGGACCCGGGTCTCTGCGTCGGCGGGGGTTCCCGCTTCGGCGCGAGTCCTTTCTTCGGCGTCGGACCCGGCTTCGGCGGGGGTTCCCGCTTCGGCGGCGACGCCGGCCTGGTGCTTGAAGTAGTGCTCCACGTCCTCGAGGCTCTTGTCCTTGGTCTCGGGAACGTACTTCGCGGCAAACAAAATCGCGCCCGCGCCGAGGACGGCGAACACGAAGAACGTGCTGGAGATGCCGATGGCCGCGAGCAGCTGCGGGAAGCCGAAGCCGATCAGGAAGTTCACGGTCCAGAGCACGAAGGCCGATGCCCCCATGCCCAGGCCGCGCAGCTTCAGCGGGAAGATCTCCGAGAGCATGAGCCACGTGACCGGTGAAATGGCCCCCTGCTGGAACGCGAGGAACGTGACTGTCAGCGCCAGGATCACGTACCCGCGGCCGGTGCCCTCGGGCAGGACCAGCGAGAACAGGCCGATCAGCAGGAGCGCCGACGTGGTTCCGACCTGGCCGGTGATGAGCATCCGGCGGCGCCCCACCTTGCCGAGGAGCCAGATTCCCACGAAGGTGGCCAGCACGGAGATGACACCGTTGGCGATGTTGGCGCTCAGGGCCGCCTCCCGGCCGAAGCCGGCATCCGCCAGGATCTGCGTTCCGTAGTACATGATCGAGTTCACGCCGGTGATCTGCTGGATCACCGCAAGGCCGACGCCGACGAAGAAGATCCGCCGCAGCCACGGGACCTGCAGGTCCTTCCAGGACCCCATCTTGGACTTGTAGTCCTCCACGGCCATGGCCTTGACTTCTTCGAACTCCGCCGCGGCGTCGGCCTTGGAGCGGATGCGCTGGAGCACGCCGAGCGCCTCGCCGAAGCTGCCCATGGAGGCGAGCCAGCGGGGGCTTTCGGGCATGAAGGCCATGCCGATCCACAGGGCGACGGCCGGCAGTGTGGCGATCACGAGCATCCATCGCCAGATGCCCCCGGCTTCGCCGAAGGTGTTGCCGAGGTAGGCGTTGAAAATGAAGGCGAGCAGCTGGCCGGTGACGATCATGAGCTCGTTTTGCGTCACGATCCGTCCGCGGCGGGCCGACGGCGACACCTCCGCGAGGTACACCGGCACCGTCACGGACGCGCCGCCCACAGCCAGGCCAAGGACGAAGCGGGCCGCCACCATGAACCCGGTGCTGGGTGCGAGGGTGCAGGACAGCGTGCCGATCAGGAAGATGACGGCAAGGACCATGATCATCTTGCGGCGGCCGTTCCGGTCCGCCAGCCGGCCGCCGAAAAGGGCACCGAAGGCGGCGCCGAAGAGCAGCGACGACGTCACCATGCCCTCGGCCAGCGGGGTCAGTCCCAGATCCTCCTGCATGTACGGCAGGGCACCGTTAATGACGCCTGTGTCGTAGCCGAAGAGCAACCCGCCGAAGGTTGAAATGATGGTAACGGTGCGGAGCGCCCGCTGGTGTTTTAAGTCGGCCTTCCCGGAAGGCGCGGCCATCATACGGTGACTTTCTGCACGTACTGTTTCATGGTGTCCAGCTGGAAGCGGGAAACCTCCTCGGCGTTCTCGTTTTCGGCGAAGACGCTGGACACCATCACAGTGTCGTCCCGGTCCAGGAACCCGATTTCCTTCAGGCCGCCGAAGAACTCATCCCAGTTCACGTCGCCGTCGCCGATCTTCAGGTGCTGGTGCACCCGGACGGCGTTGCCCGGCGGGTTGGTGATGTAGCGCAGTCCGTGCGAGGCGTGGTGGTCCATGGTGTCGGCGACGTGGACCAGGCGGAGCCTGTCCCCTGCCGCGCGCATGATGTCCAGCGGCGAGTCCTTCATGTGGAAGCTGTGCGAGGCCACGTAGACCATGCCGACGTTCTTCGAGTTCAGCCCGCGGATGACGCGGATCGCGGCGAGGCCTTCCTCGACGAAGTCGTCCGGGTGCGGGTCGATGAGCAGGTCGATGCCTTCGCGCTCGATGATGGGGAGCAGTTCCTCCATGGAGCGGTAGAACGCGCGCTCGGATTCCTCAGCAAGCTCCGGCCGGCCGCTGAACTCGGTGTTCATGGTGCTCACGCCCAGGTCCACGGCGATCTGGATGGCGCGCTTCCAGTAACGCACTGCCGCCTCACGGGCGTCCTCGTCCGGGCCTGACCAGCGCAGCACGGGCAGGATGGACGCGATTTCGATCCCCGCGTCGGTGCACGCCTTCTTCAGCTGGCCCACCAGTTCGTCGTCGGCCTTGGGGTGGTTGTAGAAGGGGATGAAGTCCGGGTGCGGCGTCATCTGCATGTACTTGTAGCCAAGGTCGGCCACCACCTTGGGGAACTCCAGCAGGCTGTGGCTGTGGTGGAAGGGGGTGGGATCAAGGGCGATTTTCACGAGGAACACTCCATTGTGGAAAGAGTCGGTTAACGAACGGAGTTTTTGTCCAGATAATGCAACCCTGAGGGACTCGAAGGCACATTATCTGGACAAAAACTCCAAGAGCGGGTGCTTAGCTGTAGAGCGCAGGCTTGGCGTTCAGCTTCACGGCCACCTTTTCGCCGTTCTTCTGCGCTTCGACGCCGGCCTCGCAGCAGGCGGCGGTGGCGTAGCCGTCCCAAGCGGTGGGTCCGCCGATTTCGCCGCGGAGTGCGGCGTCGACCCAGGCCTGGATTTCGACGTCGTACGCGGCGCCAAAGCGCTCCTCGAAGCCGGGCGTGACCTTGCCGCCCCAGCGGCCGTTGCTGCGGAGATACGGGCCGCTGTCGCCGCCGATGCTGACGATGCCGTCCTCGAAGGAAGCCTGGGTGGCCACTTCGTAACCGAACTTGGCGTTCACGTAGATTTCGACGTCGGCCAGGACGCCGGACTCGGTCTCGATCAGGACGTGCTGGGGGTCGTGCTGGCCGGCCGGGGCGTTTTTCGTGGCCTTGCCGAGGCGGACCTGGACGGACGTGATCTCTTCGCCGGTGAAGAAGCGGATGGCGTCGAACTCGTGGACCACGGAGTCGTTGATGAGCATCTCGTTGGTGAAGCCCGCCGGGGTGTTGGGGTTCCGGTGCTGGTGGTGCAGCATCAGCAGTTCACCGAGTTCGCCGTTGCGGATAACCGAACCGAGGGCTGCGTATTCGGCATCGAAGCGGCGCATGAAGCCCACCTGGATGCGCTTGCGGCCCAGCCTCTCCTCGGCCTGGACGATCTTCCATGACGACTCTGCATCGGGCGTCAGCGGCTTCTCGCACAGGATGGGGATGTCCTTGGCGATGGCCTTGAGCAGGATCTCCTCGTGCAGGAAGCCGGGCGTGGCGATGAGGACGGCGTTGACGTGGCCGTTGTTCAGCGCCTCTTCGGCGTCGGCCAGGGCAACGGCCCCGGGGGTGCCCTCGATGGCAGCCTGCGCGCGGGCGAGGTCAACGTCGACGACGGCGGCAACTTCAGCGCCGTGGATCCGCTTGCTGAGGCGCTGGATGTGGTCCGCGCCCATGCGGCCGGCGCCGATAACGGCGACGCGAAGGGTTTCAGTCATTGTTCTTTCCTTAGGTTTGGAATGCCGGGGCTGAGACTAGTTGACCGCGGTGCGGGAGCCGCAGGACAGCAGGTAACTCTTGGTGCGCTTGGCGATGGGCATGGGAACGTCGAAGGCCACCGGGTACATGTCCTGTTCCACGATGCCGAAGATCGGCCGGTCGAGCGCCTCGACGGCTTCGATGACCGCGCGCAGGTCCGGCAAGCCGTTGGGCGGCTCCGTCATGACGCCGGCCAGGTTGGCAGCTGCCCAGGTCATGTTTTCCTCGTTGACCTTCTTGAGGACGTCCGGGTTGATCTGCTTCAGGTGCAGGTACCCGATCCGGTCCGGGTAGTTCTTGATGAGCTCCAGGCTGGAGGCGCCGCAGTATTCCGCGTGGCCGGTGTCCAGGCACAGGTTGAGGTACTTCGGGTCCGTCGCGCCGAGCAGCGTCTCGATGTCCTCCTGTGCCCCAACATGGGAATCGGCGTGCGAATGGAACTGCTGCTTCAGGCCGAAGTCCTCGAGGAGCGTTTTTCCGAGGCGGTTGTGGCCGGCGAACAGGTCGCCCCAGGCCTTGTCGCTGAGCGTGCCGCTCTCCACGGCCTCGCCTGTGACGTCGTCGCGCCACATGGCCGGGATGACCACGATGTGTTCGCCGCCCATGGCTGCCGTCAGTTCGGCGACCTTGCGGGCAGGCTCCCAGGCCGTTTCCCACTGGTCCAGGCCGCGGTGGAACGCGGTGAAGACCGTTCCGGCGCAGACTTTCAGATCGCGCTGCTTGAGCTCTTCGGCGAGGCGGGTGGGGTCGTTGGGCAGGTAGCCGTAGGGGCCCAGCTCGATCCACTTGTAGCCGGACTCGGCCACCTCATCCAGGAACCGCTCCCACGGGGTCTGCTTGGGGTCATCCGCAAACCAGACGCCCCAGGAATCCGGTGCGGTGCCGATGATCAGCTTGTTCTCAGTCATGAAGGTTTCCTCAGTTGGAGCCGGTGGTCAGTTGGAGGGGAAGTTGTAGGAGGCGCCGGAGGCGTGGGTGGGTTCGGGCCAGCGGGAGGTGATGACTTTGCCGCGGGTGTAGAAGGAGACGCCTTCGGGGCCGTAGATGTGCTTGTCGCCGAAGAGCGAGGCTTTCCAGCCGCCGAACGAGTGGTAGGCCACCGGGACCGGGAGCGGCACGTTGATGCCGATCATGCCGACGGTGACGGAGCGCTGGAACTTGCGGGCGGCGGCGCCGGAGGAGGTGAAGATGGCGGTGCCGTTGCCGTAGGGGTTGGAGTTGATCAGGCGGATGCCGTCCTCGAGGGTGTCGACGCGGACGACGACGAGGACGGGTCCGAAGATTTCCTCGGTGTAGGCGGTCATTTCGGTTTTGACGTGGTCGAGGACGGTGGGGCCGACCCAGAAGCCGTCTTCGTGGCCGGGGACCACGAGGTCGCGGCCGTCCACCACCATGGCCGCGCCGGCGGTTTCGGCTTCGGTGACGATCCTGACGATCCGTTCCCTGGAGGCCGGGGTGATGATGGGGCCCATTTCGGCGCCGGGGACGGTGCCGTTGTTGACCTTCACCGCGGTGGCGCGTTCTTCGACCTTCTTGACGAGCAGGTCGGCTGCGTCCCCGACGGCGACGGCGACGGAGATCGCCATGCAGCGTTCCCCTGCTGAGCCGAACGCGGCGGCGGCGAGGTGGTCGGCGGCGTTGTCCAGGTCGGCGTCGGGCAGGACGATGGCGTGGTTCTTCGCCCCGCCCAGGGCCTGGACGCGCTTGCCGTGGGCGGTGGCGGTCTCGTGGACGTACTGGGCGATCGGGGTGGAACCAACAAAACTAATCCCGTCGACGTCCGGGTGGGTCAGCAGCCCGTCGACGGTTTCCTTGTCGCCGTGCAGGACCTGGAACACCCCGTCAGGCAGGCCGGCGTCCTTCCAGAGCCTGGCCAGCAGGAGGGAGGCGGAGGGGTCGCGTTCGGAGGGCTTGAGGATGAAGGCGTTGCCGGTGGCGATCGCCATCGGGGCCATCCACAGCGGCACCATGACCGGGAAGTTGAACGGGGTGATGCCGGCGACGACGCCGAGGGGTTCGCGGAAGGAGAAGACATCGATGCCGGTGGAGACCTGGTCCGAGTAGTCGCCCTTGAGCAGGGACGGGATCCCGCATGCGAACTCGATGACCTCCAGGCCACGGCCGATCTCGCCCTTCGCGTCGGAGAGGACCTTGCCGTGCTCGGCGGTGATCAGCTCGGCGAGCTCGTCGATGTGGTTGGCGACGAGTTCGCGGAACTTGAACAGCACGGCGGTGCGCTTGGCCAGGGAAATATCACCCCAGGAGTCGGCGGCCTTGCGGGCGGCGGCGACGGTGGTGTCCAGGTCCGCCCGGTTGGCCAGGCGCAACTCCGCGCTGACGTGGCCTGTGGCCGGGTTATAGACCGGGGTGGTGCGGTCGCCCTCGCCGGCGGTCTCGGCACCGTTGATGAAATGGTTGATGGTGGTGGTGACGGTCGTCGTTGACATAAAGATGACTTCCTTCGTCTGTGGCTGGTCGTGAAGCGTTGGGGGGAATTAGCCGAGCAGCTTGCGCTGGCGGTTCTTGTGGTCGGTGTAGGTCTTGTAGGCCTGCTGGGTGGATTCCAGATCGGAAACGGCGGAGACTGGCACGTCCCACCAGGATTCGGAGCCCGGGGCGTCCAGCAGCGGGTCGGATTCGACGTGGATCACGATCGGGCCGCCGCGCTCCGGGGCGGCTTTGGCGTCGCGGATGGCCTGTTCGAGTTCGGCGATGGCCTTCTCCCCGGGCTCGATCCGGATGACCTTCACGCCGAGGGACTCGGCGTTCAGGGCCAGGTCCACCGGAAGGGTCTCGCCCTCGTCGAAGCTGTGCTGTTCCTCGTCCAGGGCCCGGTACTGGGTGCCGAAGCGCTGCGAGCCGAGGGATTCGGAGAGGGAGCCGATGGAGGCGTAGCCGTGGTTCTGGATCAGGACCACGATCAGTTTGATCCGTTCGGCGACGGCGGTGACCAGTTCGGTGTGCATCATCAGGTAGGAGCCGTCCCCGACCATTACGACGACGTCGCGCTGGGTACCGCCCGCTTTAGCTTCGGCCAGGGCGGCGCGCTTGACGCCGAGGCCGCCGGGGATCTCGTAGCCCATGCAGGAGTAGGCGTATTCGACGTGGTAGCCGAACGGGTCGCGGACACGCCACATCTTGTGCAGATCCCCCGGCAGGGAACCGGCGGCGCAGATGACCACGTCGGAGGCGTCCATGGCCCGGTTGGTGGCGCCGATGATCTCGTTCTGCGCCGGCAGTGGGCTGAAGCGCGTGTCGAAGGCCGTGTCCACCGTGGTGTTCCAGCGTTCCTTTTCGGCGGCGATCTGCTGCTCCAGGTCGGCGCCCACGCGGTAGCCGCCCAGGGCCTGGTTGAGCTTGACCAGGGCCTTGCGGGCATCGGCCACGATCGGCAGCGAGGTGCCGTGCTTGTACGCATCGATCGGTGCGACGTTGATGTTGATGAACTTCAGGTCCGGGTTCTGGAACGCGGTCCGGGACGCGGTGGTGAAGTCCTCGTAGCGGGTGCCGATGCCGATGATCAGGTCCGCTTCGGCAGCGATGGCGTTGGCCGCCGTCGTGCCCGTGGAACCGATCGCGCCGAGGGAGAACTGGTGGTCCCACGGCAGGACGCCGACGCCGGCCTGCGTGTTACCCACCGGGATCCCGGTCAGTTCGGCGAACCGGGCCAGTTCCTCGTTGGCGTAGGCGTAGAGGATGCCGCCGCCGGCGATGATCAGCGGCCGCTTCGCGGCCCGGATCGCTTCGGCGGCGCGGCGGATGTCGTCGTCGTCCGCGTCGGGGCGGCGGATCCGCCACTCGCGTTCGGCCAGGAATTCCTCGGGGACGTCGAAGGCCTCGGCCTGGACGTCCTGGGGCAGCGAGATGGTCACCGCGCCGGTCTCGGCCGGGTCCGTGAGAACCCGCAGGCCGTGGTGGAACGCGGAGAACAGCTGCTCCGGGCGGGTGACCCGGTCGAAGAACTTGGACAGCGGCCGGAACGCGTCATTGACCGTGAGGTCGTAGGCGTAGGGCTGCTCGAGCTGCTGCAGGACCGGGTCCGCGGCACGGGTCGCGAACGTGTCCGAGGGCAGCAGCAGCACCGGCAAACGGTTGGTGGTGGCCAGCGCGGCACCGGTGAGCAGGTTCGAGGACCCCGGGCCGATCGAGGTGCTGATCGCGAAGGTCTGGCGGCGCCGGGTGTGCCGGGCGAAGCCGACGGCCTGGTGCGACTGGGCCTGTTCGTTGCGGCCCTGGTAGTACGGCATGATCGTCGGATCGAGCTGCTGGTACTGCTTCAGGGCCTGCCCCACACCGGCAACGTTGCCGTGCCCGAAAATGCCGAACGTGCCCGGGATCAGCCGCTCACGGAAATCCACCCCGCCCACGGAATCGACGGTGTACTGCTTGGAAAGGTATTCGACCACGGCCTGCGCCACGGTCATCCTGCGTGTTGCAGTGCCAGTATTCGTCCCCATGGAAAGTTACTCCGATACTTCTGCGGTGCGGGCTGATGTGGTGTGGTGCAGCAGTGAGGCGGCCGCGGCGACGGCGCCGGCGACATCGCCGTCCGCCGGGTACAGCAGGGTCCGGCCGACGGTGAGTCCCTGCACGCCGGGCAGGGCGAGGGCGGCTCCCCAGGTGGCGAACACCTCGTCCTGGGTGCCAGCAGGGTCTCCGCCCAGCAGCACGGTGGGCATGGTGGTGGCGGCCATGACGCGTTCCATCTCGGCCACGACGGGCAGCTTCATCCACGTGTACGCGCTGGTGGAACCCAGGCCCTCGGCGATGGCGATGGACTTGATGACCGCGTCCGGGCTCAGGTCGTTGCGGACCCGGCCGTTCTCCCGGACCGACAGGAACGGCTCCACCATGGCAATGAGCTTCCGCTCGGCGAGCGAGTCGATCGCCTTCGCCGTCGCCTCGAGCAGCGAGACGGTGTCCGGGTCGCCGAGGCAGATGCGGGTCAGCATTTTGCCGCCGTCCGCGCCCAGTTCCTCCAGGGCGGCGGCGGTGTGGCCCGTAAAGCGGTCGTCGAACTCGTTGACCAGGCCGGCGAGGCCGCCGCGGTTCATCGACCCGAAGACCAGCTTGCCCTCCAGAGCGCCCAGGAGCAGCAGGTCATCCATGATGTCCGGCGACGCCAGGATGCCGTCCACTGCCGGGTTGGCAAGCGCGATCTGCAGGCGGTCCAGCAGTTGGCGGCGGTCCGCCATGGCCACCGGGTCATTGCCGACGGAGAGGGCGCCGCGGGCCGGGTGGTCGGCCGCGACAATAAAATTCTGCCGGCCGTGCTTCAGGCCGGGGTGGCGGCGGCGGCCCTTGGCAGCCCGGGAGATGGCGGAAGGGTCTTCGAGCCGGATGGTGCTCAGGTGCTCGTAGCGGCGGGGGTTGTCATCCACCGCGAGGGTCGCGGTGCCGGGGTTCAGGCTCACAGGGCCGCTCCTTCGGGGACAGAAATGGTGGGAACAGAGTCCTGGCCGGGAACCGCATCGGGAACCAGGCGTCCGCGCTCGGCGAGCAGCGAGGTGACCTCGGCCGGCGTCGGCATCGCATCTGCGCAGGACAGCCGCGAGGCGACGATGGCGCCGGCCGCGTTGGCGTAGTCCAGGACCTGGGCCAGCGGCCAGCCCGAAAGCAGCCCGTGGACGAAGGCCCCGCCGAACGAGTCGCCGGCACCCAGGCCGTTGACGGTCTCCACTGGGACAGGGGCGGACACCACACGCTCGGTGCGGGTCTTGGCCATCACGCCTTCCGGGCCGAGCTTGACGACGGCGATCTCGACGCCGGCCGCCAGCAGTCGGTCCGCCTGCTCATCCGGAGTGCCCGGGCCCACGGCCACGGAGCACTCCTGGTCATTGCCGATCGCGACCGTGACGTGCGGCAGGATCCGCGCCACCTGCTCCCGGGCCTCCTCCTCGGAGGCCCAGAACATGGGGCGGTAGTCGAGGTCCAGGATGGTGAACTGGCCCTCCGCCAGGCCCGTGCGCGGCCGTGCTTCATGGGCCTTGATGTGCGCTCCGCGGCTGGGCTCCTGGCACAACCCGGTCACCGTGGACCAGAAAATCTGCGCGTTCCGGATGGCATCGACATCGAGCTCGTCCGCCCTGATCTGCAGATCCGGTGCCGTGGGGAACCGGCCGTAAAAGTACAGCGGGAAATCGTGCGGCGGCTGAATGGCGCAGAACGTAGCCGGGGTCTGGAGCCCCGGAACCGGGCTAACGAAGGAATCATCAACGCCGAACTTTTCCAGTTCGCGGTGCAGATACGTACCGAACGGGTCATCGCCCGTGCGGGTGATGACGCCGGTCCGGCGGCCATGGCGGGCGGCGGCCACAGCAACATTGGACGGTGAGCCGCCGAGGTATTTGCCGAAGGACGTGACATCCTCCAGCCCTACCCCGATATCGTTCGGGTAGATATCAACGCTGATGCGCCCGATCGTGAGCAGTTCGTGGGTCACGGTAATCGTGGACCTTTCTTTTGGATCTCAACCTCTAAGCAGCCGAACGGCCAAGGCTCCGGCGTTCCGCGGCCCCGTGAGCGGGACCACATGAACTACTGTGCCCTAGAATTTATGTCCTGTCAAAGGTTTGTACTGACATACTTACAACAAGCAGAAGTGCCTCGAAATAGCAGTGCTGCGCAGGTGCCGGCAGGGACGCGAAGGGGTAGTATTTCCGCCCCTATTTCTTCGGCACGGCAAGCTCACCGGTGACGTACTGGGCACGGCCGAATCCGAAGGACCAGTCCCCCGCGGTGTTCTCGACATATCCAATGAAGACGTCCTCACCGGCGACTCCCAGTGCCCCCAATTTCCCCGCCACGGCCGCAAAGAGGCTCTGCTTGGCCTCCTGACTGCGCCCGCCCTGCGTGAAGATCTGGATCATAATGACGTCGCGCGTGCGCTCGAAGCCAAGGCCCGCATCCTGCGCCACGATCTGACCCGGCGCGTGCTCGGTGACGATGTGGAAGTAGTCGCGTTCCGGGATGCCATATTCAGCCAGGATGGCGTCATGGATGCCCCGGCTCAGGAGGTTGAGTTCATCCTGGCTGCGCCCCGAGTGGACGTCGATTCGTACGAGCGGCATTTCGTCTCCTTTGATAGTTTGTCCTGACATACTATCAAAGTTCGGATGCCGCGCAAGACCCTCCTCCGCGGTTGCCCAACTGGGTAGCAGCTCAGGGCGTTCCCAGGACTGGGAACGCCCTGAGCTGCTACTGGGTTGAGTGGGGGGCGTTCGCGTTAAGCGCCCGACGGC